>CAMODU010000047.1 GCA_946611605.1 uncultured bacterium | reverse complement strand
GTATTTATATACTTAACATTTTTATATGTAATCTTTAATTTTATCTAATTCATCTTTAGATAATAATTCAATTATATTATTTTTATTTTCTAATAAATGTAATATATTCTCATATTCATTTAATTTATCTTTGACTTCTATAATAGTTTTAGATACTGCATTCTTTGATACTTCATTATTTTCAGCTATTTCTTCCATTGTTAAATTTTCAAAATAATAATCTTCAAAATAACTTCTTTGTTTATCTGTTAATAGATTCTTATAGTAATCATATAAACTACTTAAATATAATATATCATCCATATTAAATCATATCCTTAAATAAACCATATATATAATCTTCAATATCAAATGCAGATAAATCTTCTAATCCTTCACCTAAACCAATAAACTTAACAGGGATATTAACCTCTTCTTTAATAGCAAGGACTATACCACCTTTAGCAGTACCATCTAACTTAGTTAATACTATACCAGTTATATTAGTTATTTCTTTAAATGCCTTAGCTTGACTTATACCATTTTGACCAGTTGTAGCATCAATAATTAATAAAGTTTCATGAGGAGCATTAGGAACAAGTTTTCCTATTACTCTATTAATCTTATCTAACTCATTCATAAGATTTACTTTATTTTGAAGTCTACCAGCTGTATCAATAAATACAATATCAACTCCCTCTTTCTTAGCTATTTCAAGTCCATCATATATTACACCTGATGGATCAGTTTCTTCTTTACCATAGAATAAAGAATCAGTTCTTTTAGCCCATTCTTCTAGTTGAGGTACAGCACCTGCTCTAAAAGTATCAGCTCCAATTAACATGATCTTTTTACCTTGTTTATGGTATTTGTTAGCAAGTTTTCCTATTGTAGTAGTTTTACCTACTCCATTTACTCCAACCATAAGAATAATAGTTGGTCCACTTTCAGCCATATTAATCTTATCAGTTAATGATTCACCTTCAACATAGATTGAAAATAACTCATCTACTATAACTTCATTTAAGAATTTAGTATCAGTTATATTTTCATGTTTACATCTAGATCTTAATCTATCTAAGAACTTCATAACTGTATTAACACCAATATCAGCTTTAATAAGTATTTCTTCTAGTTCATCAAAATAATCATCATCTATTTTAGTAAACTTAACTCCTAATAAACTTAATGAAGAAACAAACTCTTTTCTAGTTTTCTCCAAACCTTTATCATAAGTAATAGTTTGTTGTACTTTTTCTTTCTTTTCTTTATTTTTCTTTTTACCAAAGAAAGATTTCTTTTCTTTTTCAATTTTTTCTAATACTTCTTCTTGTTTGACTTCTTCAACAGTATCTTCAAAGTCTGATTTATCAAAATCATCTTCCCCATCATCATCGATATCTAAGTCTTCATCAACTACTTCTTCATCAGAAAAATCATTTTCTTCAAAATCATCTTCTCCATCGTCATCAATATCTAAATCTAATGGTCCAGATTCTTCTTCAATATCTTCTTCTACAGAAGGAGTATTATCTAGTTCTTCTTTAAGTTCTTCAATAGTTTCAACTTCAAGTTCTTCTTTTACTTCTTCTATTTCTTTTTCTTTCTTTTTAAATAAGTTTTTAATATTGGAGAAAAAACCCATATTATCACTCTCCTAGTACATTTTTATAATAATTCTTTTGTAATATAGTCTTTGATACTTGGAATTTAGTGCTTACTATATTATTAATCTTATTAATATAATCATTATCAACAGATTGATCTGCAAATGGATAGAATTTCTTTTTCATATAATCATATCTACCTTTGTCAGTTATCCATGATTTATTATTATATATTACTAGATCAGGAGTATCACTAAAGATATCATGACCCATTAATAATCTAGAATCATATTTAATTCCAAACATATTTAATAATGTTGGTAATATATCAATAGAACCTACATTTTTATCAACTGTAACACCAGTTAACTCTGTATTATATATTATTAAGTTGTTTCTATAAATATCAAATGCTTCATTTTCTACAAAATTTGTATAAGATTTAATATCTGCATTAGTTAATCCATATGGATAATGATCAGGTGATATTACAATAACAGTGTCATCTAATATTCCTTTTTCTTCTAAATCTTTTAATAATATTTCTAATGATCTATCAAATTCTATATTTGCTGCAATATAAGCTTTAATAGCTTCATTACCTTTTACATCTTTAACTAATGATTTATTCTTAGCTGACATAGCATTACCACCAAAGTTATATTGTAGATGTCCTGATATACTCATGTAATATGCTACAAACTTTTCTGATTCAGAGAATATTGGAAACGAAGAATTAACTACTTCTATATCAGATGTAGGCCATTGATTCTTAATTCCTTCTAAAGCATATTTATATCCTGTCTTATTTCTATCAAATCCATAGTATTTATCAAACCCTAAATTAGGATATGTTTTATTTCTTTTATAATATGTATAAGTCCATCCATGGAATGCATATGTATCATATCCATATGGTTTGAATGAATTACCAATTGTATATGGTAAATATACATCATGAGTTTGATCCATAGAACATGTAGATATTCCAGGTAATAAACTTAATAGATTAACAAACTCTCCATCTGATGTTGAACAATTATAAATTGGTTGATAGAAGTTCTTAAAGTTAATACCTTCATTTACTAATTTATATAATGTTGGTGTTAAGTTAGCATCAACAGCAATTGGATAAAATGCTTCAGCAGTTATAAAGATTAAGTTCTTATCTTTAAATATACCTGACATTTCATTCTTCTTAGTTGGATTTTGATTACTAAAGTATTTATGTAATGTTTGTATTGATGAATCACTTGTAGTATTAATTAACTTCTCAAAATCAATATCAGTAACATTGTATTCTTCTTTTGTTTCTTCAGTTATTTCAATAACTGGTTTAGATTCATCAATTACTAATTCTATCTTTTCTTCAAATCCACATAAATTCTTAGCTATATCTATATTAATTGTAGATAATAAGCCTATAGTATTAGATGTTTCCATAACATCATTTTTATTAACTAATAATTTATATAATGAATTATCATCATTCATTTTATAACATAATGATGACCCTGCTAATATTATAGATACAAGTATGAATAATAAACTTGTTTTAAATCCACCTCTTTTAAATGAATAAACTCTATTAAATATTAATAGTATTAACAATGGAATTAGCATTGATAATAATACTAATCCATTAGCAATTATATGATCATATATAGAATCATAGTATTCAGCTACTTGAGAACCATATGCAATAGCTTGATAACTAAATACTGTTTGATAGAACGAATAATATATAACTTCAGCAACAAATACTATAAATAATGCTAACCATACAACTATTGTTAAAAATTTATTTAATTTATTACTTTTAAATAAATTAGTAAAAAAAGTAATAATAGATGCAATTGGAAAAGAAAATATTGCTAGATATATAATATTAGTAT
>CAMODU010000046.1 GCA_946611605.1 uncultured bacterium | reverse complement strand
TTTACTTTAAAAACAACATAAGAATAAAACTTGATAGTTTTATTCTTTTTATTTATAATAAAATTAGTTAGTGGAGGGTTTTATGAAGCATGTGTTTATATTAAATAGTTTTAGAAATGAAGATTGTAATAAATTAAGTAATGAAATATTTAAATATTGCGTTAATCGTAATATGGATTATAAATGTGTTACTAATAATAAAAATAAGTCTACTGAAGATTTAGTTAAAGAATATGCTAATAAGAATAGTATTATATATGCAGTTGGTGGAGATGGAATGATCAATCGTGTATTAAATGCTATTGTCGGTACAGAGGCTACGTTAGGTTATTTACCTAATGGTACTGGTAATGATTTTAGTAGGGTATTAAATTTATATGAACAAGATGTTAGGGAAGTAAATGTTGGTAAAATAAATGATAAATATTTTATTAATGTTGCTTGCTTTGGTATGGATGCTGATACTGCTAATGATGATAGATTTATTCATAGTAAAATATTACCTGAAAATTTAAGATATCCAGCTAGTGCTTTATGGCATTTTGCTGGTTATAAACCTAAAGAATTGGAAATATATTATAACGATGGAGATTATAGTAATGCTATAGCAGGTAAGTTTGCTACTGTAGCAGTTTGTAATAGTAGATATTATGGTGGTGGATTTAATATTGCACCAAATGCAGATATTCAAGATAATTTATTTGATGTTTATTTAGTAGATGGTTTTGGTCATATACAGCTTTTAAAGACTATTCTTAAAATGCATGATGGTAAACATGAAGATATGAGTGGTGTTGAAAAATACATGCTTGATAATATAATTATTAGATCTAGAAAACCTATTAATGCTAATGTTGATGGAGAAGCAATGATTAGTGATGAGTTTAATATAAGTTTTGATAATAATATAAAAGTTTATAATAATCTAGAAATGATAAAAGAACTTGATTGGATATTACATCCAAATGATACAAAGAAGAGAATATTAAAACCATAATATTCTTTTTTTATTGTTTATTATTTTTATGATATATGATATTATTATATATAGAATAGTCGAGGTCTTGTTATGAAGAAGAAATATTATGTTATATTGGGTATAATTTTTACTATTTTAATTGTTGGTGTATGTGCTGTAACTTCATATGCCTTCTTTACAGGTAGTGTTAATGGCAATTCTAGTGCTAATGTTATTACTACTGGTAATATGTCTTTATTATTAAATGATAGTCAAGAGTTAAGTGTTTATGATTTATTACCTGGTTCAAGAATAACAAAACCATTTAGTGTTAAAAATAATGGTGATGTAGATAGTGTATATGATGTCTATTTATCTGAATTAATTAACACATTTGGTGATAAGCATGATTTAGTTTATAGTGTTGTTTCTACTAATGGTGGATGTCAAACAACAAGTCCTGTACAAGTATTTGATAAGTCTAGTTCTGAATCTAAAATAGTAGCTAGTTGTCCTATTGGAGCTGGTCAAACTCATGATTATCAATTAATTATTGATTATGTTGACGATGGTACTAATCAAGATGATAATAAAGGTAGAAAGTTAAGTTTTAAGATATCAGTTAATGAATGGAAAGATGCAGAGTTAACGGCTTTGGATTTAATGATTAATAATCCTAATTTAGTAAATTATAATAAGAAAGATAAAGCTAATAATTATAGATTTACTGGAGAGAATCCAAATAACTATGTATCATTTAATGGTTATGATGCTGGTTGGAGAGTAGTAGGTATATTTGATGGTTATGTTAAGTTAGTTTATATAACACCACTTACATCTATGCCATTATTTAGTCCAGGCACATCTACACTTGATTGGAATAGTGCAATGGGTATTAATACAATTCAATCCTTAATTAGTAATGATAATACTTTAGTAGATAATCATGGTTGGTGTGTAAGTAGCAGTGATGGTAATGCTACATATCAAGAAGAATGTAGTGCTAAGATAAATAAGAAGGTTGGTATTTTATCATTAAATGATATTAAAGAATCATCTTCTTGGATATTAAAACATTACACTCAAACATATCCACTTTGGACTATGACTGGTGATAGTAAAGATAGTCATAGTGTATGGGCTTATGGTGCTGATAAAAATACTTATAGTACAGATGTATCAGCAACTACACCTTCATCTTATAGTTTAATTCCATCTGTTTATATTAAGAGTGATGCTAAAGTTAAAGGTAGTGGAACAATAGAAGATCCATATGTATTCTATTATGGTGAAAAGCCAGAATATAATTATTTAGCATTAGATGAGTTAAAAACTAAGATGAGTGATTTCTCATCTACAGATGGTAATAACATATATAGATATACTGGTGATAATGTAATTAATAATTATGTATCATTTAATAATGAAAGAGCAGCTTATAGAATTATAGGTATGTTTGATGATAGTGTTAAATTAATTAAATTAAGAAAATATAATTTTGTAGATTCAGCACAACAAACTGCTGATAGAAGAGTGTTTGGTAGTAGTGCTGAATTTAGTACTTCATCATTAAAAACTTATTTAGATAGTTTATCTATT
Source organism: uncultured bacterium (assembly GCA_946611605.1). Taxonomy (GTDB): domain Bacteria; phylum Bacillota_I; class Bacilli_A; order RF39; family UBA660; genus UBA6985. The sequence goes on along the minus strand of CAMODU010000046.1, from coordinate 1,278 downwards.
AATAGTAATCCACTTGTTGTTAAACATGACTTTGGTGTCGGTACTATAACAAATACTCTTGCTGCTACATACGCTCAAGTTATGGCTACAACAGTTAATACAAAGGTTGGTTTAGCAGATATTTATGATGTAAATAAAGCTGGTTGGTTAAAGAACTTTAATGGACTTGTTCCTTATTCTTGGTCAATAACTAATAATGGTGTTGATGTTATTGCTTATGGAGCAGGTATAACTTTAGCTGCTAATCCATCAACTTCTGAAATGATTCCATCTTATAGTGTATTCTTATCCAAAGATGTTAAGGTAAGAGGTAAGGGTACTGAAGCAGAACCATATGTATTTGTTAGTACTAAGGAGAATGTAGTAGTTAATGACGTTAGAGATAAAATAGTACCTAATATGACTGATTATTCTTCTGATAAAGCTAATATGTATAGATTTACTGGAAGTAATCCAAATAACTATGTTAAGTTAAGTGATGATTCTATTTGGAGAATAATTAGTGTTGAAGATGGTTATGTTAAAATTGCTAAGAATGAAAATGTGGGCGGTAAAAAGTGGGATGATAGTAATGTAAATAACTGGTCATCATCTACATTAGCATCATATTTAAATAGTAGTAGTTTTGATTATTATAATAATGATTTAGTTACAGATTATGATCATTGTATAACTAAACTATCAAGTGTTAATTCTTTAACTTATTCTTCTGTTTGTGAAAGTAAATGGAATGGTAAAATTGCATTAGTTGATGTTTATGATATTGCCCAAGCTGAATGGTTAAAAAATATTCAAAGTTCATTTATTTGGACATTAAATGGTGGTACATTTAATACTAATGCAATTTGGATATCTAGACCAGATGGTTTTGATGCTACTGGAGCTCAAGATACTGTTAGTGTTATACCAGCAATGTATTTAAAGAATAATTTACATGTTAGTGGAGATGGAACTATTGATAATCCATATATATTTAGTGAATAAGATATCTTATTCACTTTTTATATTTCTTTATTATTGACTGTTATTATTACATCTTTAACATTGTAAGTATCTTTAATAGAATTAGATATAGCATATTTAACTTCTTCTAATAAAGAATCATTATAAAATGTATCTAATAGTGGTTGATTAAAATTAAGTTTAATTTTATTTTCAGTTAGTTCATAATCTAATAATTTAGTATTATTAGATAGAAATGATACTAGGTTAGTTTGATATATAGAAGAAGATTTTAAATCTTTAATTATTACTTCTATTTTTTCAGTATTATCATTA
>CAMODU010000045.1 GCA_946611605.1 uncultured bacterium | reverse complement strand
ATACACATATAATATTATCTTTATAATTATTTAATATATTTATATCTTTATCTAATACTCTACTTAACTTAAATAATGTAGTTAAACCTTCATAGTTGGTTGGATATAAATATATATGTTTATCTTCAATTAATAAATCTAAACCTATAATAGGTTTAATATTATTATTAATACACTTTTCATAAAAGATATGTGATGATGCTAAATTATCATCTAGTATTCCTAAAGTACTAATTCCATTTTTTATAGCATATGAAATCAAATCATCTATTTTAATAAGTGATTTCATAAGTGAATAATCAGTTTTAATACCTATAGGATAATACATATATTTCACCTAATTAAATTATAACATATCTTGATTATTATTAAATATATGTATTATAATAAACAATTAACGAGGGATAGTATGGAAAGAAAAGAATTTGACGACATGACTAAGGTATTGCAACTAAACGAGGGGATTGATAAACTTTATAAACATTTATGTGATTTAGAGCTTCAAGGAAAATTTATGTCAGATGAATATATGGAATGTGTCGATATGATTAGATTCGGTTCTAAAAGAGCTCAAGATTACATGCTTAAGTATCCATTAAGTAATAAAGATATGAATGATTTCATTGAAGTATTATTAGAATTAAATCATTATAATAAATGGGATCCTGTTAATTATATAGACAAAGCTTCGAGTATTAAAATCAAAAGATTTATTGAACATAACTTTGAATTAAGTTTAGCTTTCCATGATAGTAATGAAGATGAATTCTTACCAGATCAAATTCAAATAGAAGATGTTACTTATAATTTTGAAGAAGGTATTGCATTACTTGAAGAAGAAGGTCAATATGACGCTTTAGAAGATATTCAAGCTATGAAAGCAGCTAATGATGAACAAGATAAACTAGATTATTTTAGAGATGATTTATATCTAGAAAGAATATCATTAGAAATTCATACATTCATGAAATATTTACTTGATACAATCAATACAGAAAAAGATTCCGAAATTAAAGAAGCACTAATTAGAATGAAGTATCAAATAATATCTAATGTAAGATCTATAGAGTTATCATTCTTACACGATCCTACTCTAAGCTATAGCTTAACTACATATCAATATAGATTAGCTAAAGTATTTAAAAAGACCCCTCAACTATTCATTGAACATATAACTGACTCTGCTACTTTAATAGATGCAGAACAAATGCAATTACTAGAAAGAGGTAAAAAAAGCTATACAGATATAGATGATAAAGTACACGATATATTATTAGGTATCATGTTACAAACACATATCACATGTATGCCAAATGAAATAGTGAGAGAAGCAACATTAGAAGATACTGAAGCAGCTGTTGAACTATCTAGATCTAGAGCAGATAAAAAAGTATTAAAGAAATCATTAAAAATAAATAAAAAGTATATCATGCAAGAATATAATGTTAACGATAATTAGTTGACTTAAGTATCATTAATTGATATAATCTTAAAAGATTAATTAAGGAGGGAAACTCATGGCAAAATTAACTACTAGAAAACCTTTAGTTGGTATGAATGTATCACATTCACATAGAAGAACTAAAACTAGACAAAATTTAAATTTACAAACAAAGACTATAAATGGTTCTAAAGTTGTACTTTCAAATCGTGAATGGAAGACTTTAAATAAGAATAAATAATTAAAACAAATAAAGACTTAAGTTATACTTAAGTCTTTTTTATTTATTAAAATTGATATACTTTATTAGTCTTATATAATGTATCATTTACTTTTATAAATAATGCATATTGTCCTACTGGTAAACTAATATTAAATATTCTAGCAGTCTTACTATCATCTTTAGATAAGTAATCTAAAATATAAATCTTACCAGCACGATTAACTAAATATAATTTAACTTCGTCTTCTTTATTAAATACAAAGTCTGTTACAAATGTATTCTTAGTAAAGTCTACTGTATTAATCCAATCAACAGATTCATCTAAATTAATCTTTCTATATGTAGTTTCAGTTAAATTATCATTCTTAATTGAATTAAATATATTTAATGTACCAACACTTATATTATTAGTTACTTCAGAATATAATGCATGTTTAAATGCTCTATATTTTCCTTCATAACTTCTAGCATCAAATACTACTTTATCATCCTTATCTAATTCAATTATTCTATGAGATGTATCAGTAGGAGCTTTTTCTAAATCTAATAGATTTTTATTTGTCTTACGATAATCATCATTAACTATATAACCAAAGTTCATTAACTTAGAGTTATCAACATTCCATCTAGCATATCCAAATTTAGTTGATAACCATTTCTTATTTTGATCATATACCCATACTGTTTTAGCTTTATGAGTTTCTCTATCAATCTCTAATAATTCACAATCAGTATATGCATCATTAAATGTATTAGCAGCATCTGATCTACCATAATCATTTACTGATAATCTATCATAACCATTATTTTGATAGAATAATTTACCATCAACTAATTGTGGTGAATGTTGAGCTAATGGATATCTTCCTGTATCAGTTTCAACTAAATATTGTTTCCATACATCCGCAGCAAATAAAGGATTAGTAGGATCAGTTAATACCCAATTAAGTTTCTTATTATTATAATCAAATGACCAAATAGTATTAGCATTTCTAAATGATACTACTACTTCTCCAGTTTTTTCATCAAAGAAGAAACCATTTCTTATAGCTCCTGCTCCTAAATATTTATTACTAAAATTAGGATCAATAGCTTTAACTATTTCATATATATCTAAATCAGAAACTGTATTACCATTTCTTGGATCCATTATATATAACATTGAATGATCCATATAAACTGGAACTTCTCCACCAGCAGCCATTATATTACCATTTGATAGTAATTGAAATTCAAATGAATAACCATTCTTCATTGTATAGTAATTATATATCTTACCTAAGTAATCCATTTCAACAAAACCAACATATTGTTCTCTTGCTTGTCCTTGAGGAGTGCCTAATAAGAAATGTCCATTAGGTAACCATTCAACATCCATTGAATTATTCTCAGTAATATAGAATCTTAACTTACCTTCAGTATCCCATCCAGTTAAATGAGTTGAATAAGATGCTATCATGAAATATATATCATCTGTTACTTGATGATTCTCTAATACTTCTAATGGATATTTAAGATTACTCTTTTCAGTCTTGAAAGTATATTCTTTAGATTCAGTAGAACCTTCAATTCTTACTATATTTTCATAATCTTCATATAATCCCCATACAGGTATTGTATGTTTCTTAGATGCTTCCATAGTAGTAACATACTTATCATTTATATATACTCTAATTTGTTCTTCACCTTTTGTTTGGAATATTATTATTCCTGATAATGGTGATATCTTATAAGGATTTAATTCAGTATATGCATTTGTTAATGTATATTCATTACTATCAGCAACTTTTCTTAATCTATCATTAATAGGTTGTTGATCAGCAACTTCATAATAAGTTGCTGATACAGCATCAGATACAAAATACTTTTGTGATTTACTTGTACCTTGATAAATATGTAGACTCATTAATCCACATCCAACTAATAACAATCCAAATAGAATAATAATTGCCATAGTTATTTTACTATTCTTAGTATTTTCTAAAGCCGTTTTATTCATTAATAATCACTTCCTACTTTCCCTAAAGCATTAAAATATCTAGTTATACATATTGTTTTAGGATCAACTTGTTTAGTAAGTTCAAATGATATTTGTTTATCAAAATCAAATGTCATTTCTAATCCTCTAAATATAGCTGCATCACCAGATACATTAGCTTTAATTTTATTCTCATAGAAGAATAATCTATATGTGTATTCTCCACTAACAATATTATATTCTATATGATCATTCTTTTTAAAGATATTCATCTTAAAATCATTACCAATCTGTAAAGATACACCTTGAGTTGTTTTATTATATTTAACCTCTTTATTAAATAGAGTTCCTCTTCCATTTGTTAAATCTTCATTAAATACTATTACATCATCTTTATCTTCATACTTAATATGTAGCTTGGTTTCACTTATTCTTTTAATAAAACCTTTAGTAGATACTTCAAGATACATAGAATCTATTTTTCTATAACATAAGTCAGATATTACTTTAGTATCTAATTCTATTACACCATCTTTAATAGATGTTGGCTTTACACTATCATTTATGTTATTAATAGCATTTATTAATTCTAAGTAATTAAAATCTTCTAAATAGTTAAAGCCATCCTTATCAGATATAAATAACTTATTATCTTTTACCATAAATAGATATTCAAAGTCATGAGGATTATTTTCACCATGAGCTCCTCTATAATTTGCTGTCACATTAATTGTACCTTCTCTTCTATATTGATAAGTAAGTGAAGATATAAAATCTAAATTATCATTTAATAGTTTATTATAATTATCATACACATGAGTATTATTATTGATTATAAATACAATACCTAATGCTAATCCTATTAATATTACTATTAAAGAAATAATAATTATTTTCTTTTTCATATTATATTACCATCCTTATCATAACATTCTTTAAATCCAGAGAATGAACAAACCTTATTCTTATTAACAGCAGATAAATTCCATGCTGATTCATTATAAGATCTAATAGTTTTAGATTTAATATCATAATCTCCTAGTTTCTTATAATCATATCCAGATATCATGAATATATTATTTCTAATATATAAGAACATATTATTCTTATTCTTTAATATATATCCAACTAGATTTGTAGTATTATTTATATCTTTAGATATATCATATATATATGTTTTATTATCATCTTTATCAAATTCTTTGTTAAAGATATTTATTACTTCTTTAGAATTATTAAAGAATTCTTTTTTATCATCTACTGTAGATTTAGGTATTATATTAAAACTCATACATTTAATTCTTGTATCATATTGATGACATACAACATTTTCATCAACTGTATTAGTATAATTATTATCTACATTTTCTACATTTATATTTGGATAAGAATTATTCTTAA
>CAMODU010000044.1 GCA_946611605.1 uncultured bacterium | reverse complement strand
GTTATGGTTGAATATCCAGTTATGTTAAATAGAGCACCAACTCTACATAGATTAGGTATTCAAGCATTCGAACCAGTATTAATTGGTGGTAAGGCTATTAGACTTCACCCATTAGTTTGTACAGGTTTCAACGCTGACTTCGATGGTGACCAAATGGCCATCCATATTCCATTATCTGAAGAAGCAAAAGCTGAAGCTAGAATATTAATGCTTTCTTCAAATAACATCTTAAAACCTTCTGATGGTAAACCAGTTGTTACTCCAGGACAAGATATGGTTCTAGGTAACTACTACATTACTATGGAAAGAGGAAGAGAAACTAAACCTATAGTAATTACTAAAGGTGATAAATTATCTAAGAATGTATTAGATTATATTAAGTATCAAGAAGATGATGCTACTATAGACTTCATTAAGGATTCATTAGTAGTTGATACAAAAGCTGTTGATACTAAGAAACCTGGTACATATGAATTTACTATTAAATTTGATGATGATAGCACATATTTAACTGGTGAAGTTATCGTATGTGAAGATGAAAAAGAAACTAAGAAGAAGATTAAAGAAGTAGAAGACAATGACTTTGATGCATATGGTAATGTTAAGAAGTGTCCTGGTACTTCTGAAGGTAAAGTATATAAGAGTGATTCTGAATTACTAATGGCTTATGAAAGAAAAGAAATAGATATTCAAACAAGAGTAGCTATTCCAGTTAAGACATTTAAGTATAAAGTATTCCCAGATGATGTACAAGATAAATATCTTGTTACAACAGTTGGTAAGATTATATTCAATACTATTTTACCTGATACATTCCAATATTTAGCTGAACCATCTAAAGATAATATAGAAGGTATTGCATCTGGTAAGTTCTTTATTGAACAAGGTGCTAATATTCCTCTAGAAATAGCTAAGATGCCTTTTGCTAAACCATTTGGAAAGAAAGACTTAAAGAACATAATTGCTGAAGTATTCAAGAGATATAAAACTACTGAAACTTCTATTATGCTTGATAAGTTAAAAGATATTGGTTTCAAATATTCTACAATTGGTGGTTTAACATTCTCAGTTCATGATGTTGTAACATCTGATCATAAGGATGAATATATCGCTGAAGGACAAGCAAAAGTTGATACAATTAATAAACAATACAGACGTGGTTTAATAACTGAACAAGAAAGATATCAAAATGTCTGTGATGTTTGGTTAAAAGTTAAAGATGAAGTTTGGGATGAACTTGGTAAGAAATCTGAAAAGGATATCTACAATCCAATCTTCATGATGATGAACTCTGGTGCCCGTGGTTCTAAAGGACAATTCGGACAAATGGCTGGTATGCGTGGATTATTCGCTAAGACAGATGGTTCTATGGTTGAAATCCCAATTACAACATCATTACTTGAAGGTCATACAGTAAATGAATATTTCTTAAATACTCATGGTACTCGTAAAGCTCAAGCAGATAAAGCCTTAAAGACTGCATCATCTGGATACTTAACAAGACGTTTAGTTGATGTTGCACAAGATATTGTTGTAAAACAAGAAGACTGTGGATGTATAACTGGTATTGTTGTATCTGACTTAATAAATGAAAAAGATGGTTCTGTAATTGAATCATTATATGATAGAATTGTAGGAAGATTTACTTCTAAGAAAGTAGTTCATCCTGAAACAAAAGATGTAATTATTGATGCTAACCAATATATAACTGAAAATATAGCAAGAAAGATTACAAAAGCTGGTGTTAAATCAGTAGAAATAAGATCTGCTATTACTTGTAAGTCAAGTGATGGAGTATGTCAAAAATGTTATGGTTTAAATCCTGCAACAGGTAATATTGTTGAAACAGGTGAAGCTATAGGTGTTATGTCTGCTCAATCAATTGGTGAACCAGGTACTCAGTTAACAATGCAAACATTCCACTCAGGTGGTGTTGCTGGTGGTGAAGATATTACACAAGGTCTTCCAAGAGTAGAAGAATTATTCGAAGTTCGTAATCCAAAAGGTAAAGCTACTATTGCTGAAATATCTGGTAAGGTTACTAATATCGAAAATGTAAATGAAAAATGGAAGATTACAATTACAAATGATGCTGAATCAAGAGAACATTTAACTAGATATAATGCTAAGTTAGCTGTTGAAGTTGGTACTGAAGTTAAAGCTGGTGATATTTTAACTGAAGGAGCTATTTATCCTAAAGAATTATTAGCTGTAACAGATCCAATTACAACTCAAAATTATATCTTAAAAGAAGTTCAAAAAGTTTATAAATCACAAGGTGTTGATATCTCTGATAAACATATCGAAGTTATCGTATCTCGTATGATTAATAAGATGAAAGTTATAGATTCAGGAGATTCTTCATTAGTAGCAGGTTTAATTGTTCCTATGGAAGAATTCAATGAAAAGAATAAAGATGTAATCATTACTGGTGGTATTCCAGCTAAGGGTACTCCTGTAATTGAAGGTATTGCTAAGACTGCGTTACATACATCATCATTCTTATCTGCTGCATCATTCCAAGAAACTACAGCTGTATTAACTGATGCTGCTATAAGTGGTAAAGTTGATATGTTAAAGGGATTAAAAGAAAATGTTATCATTGGTAAGTTAATTCCTGCTGGTACTGGACATAGAGATTATTCTAATTTAGATATTAAGTTAGAAAATGAATATATGTCTGATGATCCTTCTGAAATGCTTGAAAATGAATTCTTAAGCGATAGAGAAGAAACACTTGGATTAAATGTATCTGAAGAAGATTAATATTAAAAGGATTAGATAAAACTAATCCTTTTTTATTTATTAATATATAAATAAATGTTATAATTCATATATAAATAAGGTGATAATATGAAAAAATTATTTAAATTTTTAGTAGTAATTGCTATTGTAGTATGTGCTATATATTTTCCTATTAAAATGATAAGAGATAAGAATAGGGAAGCATCTAGAATTGAAAAGATTAAAGAAGGTATGTATATTCAAGTAATATATGAAGATACATCTGAATGTACTACTAAATTTCAATTATCTAATCAAGATAAGAACTATGATGAAGGATGTGCTAAGACTGAATTAAAAGTAAGAGAAGCACCTACTGATGCATCTGAAATAATTGGAACTGCAGTTAAAGGTGAAATATATAAAGTCACTGAAGTAGAGGAAACTGATGAAAAGTTTGTATGGTTTAGAATAGTTTATCAAAAGAACTATAAAGATCCATATAAAGAAGCATATATTGCTCAACCAAGATCTACTCAAGTTAAATATGTTGAAGCATATAATATTACATTTGACTATTCTGCACCTACATTAGGATTCGATGTAGATGAATATGAAGTAGATTCTATAGATGATATAAATTATGATCATTTAAGAGTATGGGATGATCAACCAGGTTATAAGATTACCCATGAAGTATATATAGAAAAACAACCAACAGATAGACCTGGACCTCAATATTGGATTAAATATACTGTAACTGATAAGAAGGGTAAGACTGTATCTAAGTCTCAAAGAATTATATTTAAATACCCTCCATCAGCTAATCAAGTAAAAGATTTCTCTACAATGAGAGGATAATTAAAACACCAGTAAATGGTGTTTTTTTATACAAAAAAACTAACTATTTCTAGTTAGTTATTTTCAAATGGTAGCGACGGAGAGATTCGAACTCACGACCTACCGGGTATGAACCGGGTGCTCTAGCCAACTGAGCTACATCGCCATGTACTTATAAATAATACCATATTTAATTTTATAAATCAATATATTTTGTTTTTAACATAAAATATGCTATTATATACAACTAAATGAGGGGATAATATGTCAGATATAAATGAATTTAGAGATTTTGTAATGAAAGAATATAATATTATAAATCCTATCTTAACATTTGATGGAGATTATATTCTAGGTAGTTGGAATCTTAAAGAATATAAATATGATGAAAATAAAGATTTATTTATTATTAATTCTAAAGTAGATAAAAATGGAAATAATATGTATAAATCATATGTAGAAAGAAAACTATTATATAACTTCCAAGATTATAGATATAAAGATATAGCAGCTAAATATTTTAGACCAATTCTATTAAATAGAATGGATGAAGATGGAAAAGGAAGACATTTAGAGTATTCTTTAACATTTACTTTATATAACATGATGGAAGATAAAGAAAGATTATCTAATGTAGACCTAGAAAGTTATGAAGCAGTAGAAGTATGTATCAATTATTATAAAGAAGTAAGAAAAGATCTTAAAAATATATTAAAAGATGATAATTATATTCCTACAACTAATATAGAAGAGGCTATAGCATTACATATCGATAACTTTATTAAGAATACACGTATACAAGGTGATGTAAACCAATATATGGATAGAATAAGAAAAGGTGTAATAGAATACCTATTAGACTTCTATAGTTCTGTAATATATATTTATAGATGTATAGGAGATATGGTTAAACATCCTGTTAGAGTATCAGAAGAAGACTTATTAAAATGTTTTGATATAGATGAATTTATATTATTATATTGTAAATCAATCTTAGATGATGAAAGATTTATTGTTAAACGTGAAAATAGATTATCATCTTCATTTGTAATAGTTACTCAGATAATTAATACATTAAGAGATATGGGTATTAAGAATTATAATCCATCTATCATGATATATGATAATCAAACTAGAAAACATATTAAATATAATTTTAATGATTTAATTAAAGATCATAAAAAATTATATGATAGATTCCAAGAACAATTTAGACCAACTCAAGTATCATTTGATCAAGTTAAAAGAATGGGTATTACACATGACAATGAAGCATTTGAAAAATTTATAGATGTAATATCTAATGAAGATCAAAAGATTATTAAGACTGAATTTGATATTTTAGCTAAAGGAGAAGGTGGATCTACAGTTAAAGGATTATCATCTTATAAAGGTGGTAATTCAAATCCTAAAAAGGCAATTGACGATGAAGAAATACTATATAGAAGGTATATATTCCAAAATACTAATTATGTATGCCAAATAGTAGGTAAAGATAAGTTTAATGGTTATATTGGATATATATATGAAAATGGTTTAGTAGTATTTGAAAGATTCTATGAAGATGATGGATCACCTGCTAAATCTAATGCTACATATATAATGAATAAAGATAACTTTGTTGAATTTATTCAATTAACTAAACCTGAAATATTAGAATATATTAGATATACAGATAATCCTGAAATTAAAAGATTATATCATTCTAAGAATTGGGCTAATAACTTAGAAGTATTTATTAAATCTATTGATAAGAATATGGATACAATCATGTTTGCTAATAGTATATCTAATGAACAAGGTATTAGTAGAGTATTAAGTGATAAGTAATTATCACTTTTCTTTTTATATAAATACATATATACTAAATAAGTAGGTGATAATCATGAATAAATTAAAAACTAAGATTAACATATTATCATTTGAGTTTATATTTAAAATAATAACTATATTAATTGGTTATCCA
>CAMODU010000043.1 GCA_946611605.1 uncultured bacterium | reverse complement strand
GAAATATAAATAAAATGCTATTTCTACAAATGTAGATATACTTAATATCATTAATAAAGGTATAAATGCATGACTATAATCTAATACTCTAGGTATTATTAAAAATAATAATGAAGTAATAGGAATCATATATACAAATGATGAACCCATAAATAATGATCTAATAGTTAGATTAAATATATTAGCTTTCTTATCATTCTTATTTACTATTTTAAGTTTAAAAATAGCACATCCTAATGTTTTACCATCATTAAAGAATACAAATACTACATAGTATAAGAATACACATATTAGAAAATAGAAATATCTATATCCTTGTACTTTAATCATATTATATAATTCTATACCAATAGTTTCTTTATATTTATTAATAACTTCTTCTGCTGAACTAGATGTTTCTATAGTTAATTTATCTAATTTTTCATTATAAGCAGTAATATAACCCTCTTCTTCATATAAAGATTTATTAAGTTTAACATTGTTACATAAAACTAATACTATTATGCTTATAAATAAGCCATCAAGTAAAAATGCAAGTACTCTTCTATACTTTAACATAATACCACCATACTAATTATAATAAAAAAAATAGAAGTTATACAACTCCTAAATTTTTAATTTATCCTTTTTATCCTTATATACAAATTAAATATATCAATTGTTAATATAACTGTACAAAGATTTAAAAGAATAGTGTATTGTGCATATAATGCATTCTTTTTGAAATTTATATGGTTTGTTTTTGTAGTTAAGAAATTATTATTGGTCTTTTTTAGACTATAAGTAAGCTACATCAACAATTGATACCTTATATATTTCCCCTTTTTATTCAAATCCCCTTTTTAAAGACACCAACTTGAAGATAAAAGATAATAATCCATTTCTTTCAAGTTGTTTCTTATTATAAATACATCATATACACTTGTAAAATACCAATTTTAAATACTTAATAGAACAATTATGAAATGCTATAACCTTTAGTTATACCTATTATAATTATTTGTTAATATTATCTTTTAAATATTCATCAATAAACTTTCTAGGTGCTGCCATTAAATATTTATTTATATAAACTAAGTTAATAGTAACACTTGGTAAAGTTTCTTCTATGTTTAATATTTTAATAACACCAGATTCAACATCTCTTTTAATTACATCTTCTAAGATATAACCAACACCAGCACCTTGTAGTATTGATGATGCTATCATTTCTGATGTTTCAATAGATAATACATTATTGAATTTGATATTATTTTCAATTGCAACTTCATTTAATCTTTTTCTATGAGATGAATGAGGTACTGGAAGTATTAATGGATAATCTACTAAATCCTTAATACTATTTGCTTTATAATCTAAATCTGAACGACATGCAAATACATGTGTAGATTTAGATATTTCTTCAATTGTTAATTCTTTTTCTGATTCAGTTATAGGTGATGTATCAATTATAAAATCTAGTTCATGTTTATCTAATAATTCAATTAATTCTTTAGTTGATCTAGAAATAACTGATACTTCAATATTTGGATAATCTTTATGGAAATCAGCTACCTTCTTAAATAAGAAGAAACCAGCTATATGTGATGGACAACCAATAGCTAACTTACCTTTAACTAGATTAGATGTTTCCATCATTTCTCTTTCACCTATTTTTAACGAATTACATGCTTCTTCAACATATGATAATAATTCTTTACCTTTTTCAGTTAAAATCATACCATTTAATGTTCTATAGAATAATGTAACATTTAAATCTTCTTCTAACTTTTTAATTGATCTTGATATAGCAGGTTGAGATATCATTAAGTTTTTAGATGCTAAAGACACTGAACCATAATAAGCTACATCATAGAATATTTTATATAGGTTCAAATTTAAACTACTATTATACATGTCTTTCACGTCCTTTCCTTACAGCAGGTTTGAGATCTACTAATATCTTCTCTTCACCATTTAGTGATTGTTTTAAGTATCCACATGGACTAACAATCAAATTATTATCTATATCTTTAATATTTCTTACATCTATTGTTAAATAACCATTTTCAGATTCATATTCTTTTTTTATTTCTAAGAACTCATCATTTTCTATTGAGAATCTATCTTTATTGCTTAAAGCTTTACCTCTTAATGGATAGAATCTTATAATCTTCCATTTATTTATATTATTCTTTAATAAATCATTTCTAATTGCTTCTATCATATAATCAAGTTCTCTATATTCATGATTTGGATCATATGTTACTACTGTATTAATATCTATTAATATATCAGGATAATAATATCTTATAAGTGGTAATATATTTCTCATATGGTCGTATGGATTTACTCCACGACTAGTTGATCTACCAATTGTTTCATTTACTATTTCTCTTGGAGAATCACACGAAAAAGTAATCTTATCTACATGTTCTAGTAAAGTTTGAACATTTTCTTCATTAATTAAAGAACCATTTGTTACTACATAACATTTAATACCAGCTTCATGTGCTTTATTTATTAAATCTAATAAATAAGGGTACATGAATGGTTCTCCACCTGAGAATGTAATTCTCTTTACTCCCATATTAATAAGATTATCAAGTATGCCTAAGTTTACTTCCAAACTTTGAGCACTTTCACTTAATTCTCGGAAACAATATTGACATGACATATTGCATGCACTTGTAAGATTCCAACATACACTTGTTGTATCCATATTAAAGCCTCCCTACAGACAAACACCCCATATATTCCCTGTTGGTTGTATATAATATAACAATTTGTTATAAAATGCAAATAAATATTAACCTCTAGTTATACCTTTAATTTTTTATTATATATATAAAAATATATAAATATTCATAAAATGTTTGCATATTAAGTAAATATTTGATAAAATCTTATATGTATTTGAAGGAAGGAGAGAAACTTCATGGCTAATATTAAAAGCGCTAAAAAATCTATTAAACAAGACGCTAAGAGAACTGAAGCTAATAAATCTGTAAGATCAAAAATCAAAAATGATATGAAGAAAGTTGAAGTTGCTGTTAAAGAAGCTGACAAGAAAAAAGCTGCAGCTGAATTAAAGACTTTCATATCAGATATTGATACTGCTTGTTCTAAAGGAATCGTAAAGAAAAATACTTGTGCTAGAGAAAAGTCAAGATTAAATAAAAAAGTTAAAGAAATGGGTAAGTAATCATTTCTTTTTTTTTATATTATGATAGAATAATAATGTGGTGATAAAAATGAAAAGAGTAATCGTTATAATAGTATGTATCGCACTACTTAGTTGTACATATATATTTAAAGATAAAATATGTAATAAATTAGCTAATTACTTTAAATCTACTCCTGATGTACAAATAGCATCTAAGAATCAATATGCTAAAGAAAAGAATTATGAATATGTACAAATAACTAATGATTTTACTCCATATAATTATCAAGAATTATTAAATGTATTCTATACAATATTAGATTCAGGATTCGATACTTTTACATTCTATTGCCCTGATGAATATCAAGACTGCTTAAAAGATGTTGAATCAATATCTAATCCAGAGAATATAGAAACATTAACAACTATAGGTAATTTTATACATCCATACAATAATTTTTCATCTATTAAAGTAAAATATGATACAGCTGGTGAAGTTACAGTTGAAATAAATCACTTATATAATAAAGATGAAATACAAAAGATATCTAATAAAGTAGATAGTATATATAAAGAAATTATTACTGAAGGAATGGATGATTTAGATATAATATATGCTTTCCATGATTATGTTATAAATAATACTAAATATGATGAATCATTTGATGAAAAAAGTAATGATAATGAACATGATTCAGCTAGAGCTTTAGGTCCTTTATATGAAGGATATGCAATATGTTCTGGTTATACTGATGTAATGTCAATTCTATTAGATAAGTTAGGTATTAATAATTATAAAGTAGCATCTGATACACATGTATGGAATGCATTCTATTATGATAATAAATGGTGGCATGTAGATCTTACTTGGGATGATCCTGTTACTAAAGATGGATCTAATAGATTAGAACACACATTCTTTAAGATAGATACTGCTACTCTAGAAAAGTTTAATATAGATAATCATGCATTTAAAAAATCAATATATCAAGAATTAAAATAAGAACATCTAAAATGATGTTCTTTATTTATTATAAGAATCAATAATTAATTCTTTTAATGTAGTTTTCCTATTCTTAGAATAATTATTATTAACAGCCATCATGAATGCATCAGGTTCTCCTAACATTACTAATGTTTTCTTCGCTCTTGATACGCCTGTATATAATAATTTATTATATAACATTCTCATATATTCTTTAGACATAGGAAGAATAACATGATCAAATTCACTACCTTGTGATTTATGAATACTTATTGCATATGCATGTTTAACAGTATTTATATCTTCTCTTTTTAAAGGTACTAATTTACCATAGTAATCAATTATTAAGAATTCATTACTATTATTCTTATTAATCTTTCTAATATATCCTATATCACCATTATAGATATCATTATCGGTATTATTAACAAGATTTAATACCTTATCATTTACTCTATATATTACATCCCCTATTTGTACTTCTTCTTTATTAATATCATAAGGATTAAATATAGATTGTAACATAACATTAATATTATCTATTCCATTCATACTTTTATATTGAGGTATTAATACTTGAATATTCTTTTCATCAAAACCTCTATGAATATATCTATATACTATCTCTTCTATTATATGTTTAATTTCATCTTTATTACATATTAAGAAATTATAATCATCATGTTTATCTTGAATAGATTCATCTATTTCTTTATCTTTTATCTCTTTAGCTAAGATAGGAATATATGAATTATCAGATTGTCTATAAATATTATTTAAAGATATATGATTAAACATATCAGATTCTATTAAATCTTTTAATATATTACCTGCTCCTACTGATGGTAATTGATTTGAATCTCCAACTAGTACTAATCTAACATCATGATTAATTCCTTTTAATAATGATGCAAATAAATTATTATCAATCATAGATACTTCATCTATAATTAATAATTCTTGGGATATACGATTATATTCATTTACTTGAAATTCATTCTTATCTTTATTCCATTTTAAATATCTATGTATAGTAGATGCAGGAAATATACACGCTTCACTCATACGTTTAGCTGCTCTTCCTGTAGGTGCTAGTAAAGTAACTTTGTTTTTCATATCTTCTGATCTAATATGTTTTAATTCTCTATATAATCTCAATATACCATTTATAATAGTTGTTTTACCCGTACCAGGACCACCTGTAATAATAGTAATAGGATTTTCTAATGATGATTTAATAGCATCTATTTGTTCATCATCATATTCTATTCCATATTGTCTTCCTAGTGAATCTATACTTTCCTTAAATTTAAGTATAGATGGATACTCATAATTATTAATTACTCTTAAAGACTTTGCTATATAATATTCGTCCATATAATAGTCATATAAATAATATTTATTATCTTTAATAATAATATTACCCATTTTATCTAATTCATCTAAATAATTATCTATATTGTCTCCTAAATCTATTTCAAAATATTCAAATA
>CAMODU010000042.1 GCA_946611605.1 uncultured bacterium | reverse complement strand
ATAAAATATCACCCATATCAAGAATTCTTTCAGCCATTCTTTCAGGATAGAATTCTCTTAATCCATCTAGTTTTTCTGAATCACCAACAAACTTAATAGGTACATTAGTTAAATGTCTTACAGATAATGCTACACCACCTTTAGTGTCTCCATCCATCTTAGTTAAAATTGCACCTGTTAAATCTAATTTATCATTAAAACCATTTATAACATTTATAGCATCTTGACCCATCATAGAATCAATAACTAATAATACTTCATTAGGTTTAAATTCATCTTGAATACCTTTAAGTTCATCCATTAAAGTATCATCAATATGTAATCTACCTGCAGTATCTATAATAATATAGTTATGTTTATTTTCTTTAGCATAATTAATCGCATGTTTAACTATTTCTTTAGGATCCTTCTTACCTTCTTCATATACAGATATTCCTAATTGTTTACCTATATCTTTTAATTGATCTATTGCTGCTGGTCTATAAATATCACATGCAACTAATAAAGGATTCTTTTTATATTTCTTTCTAACTAAATTAGCTATCTTACCTGATGTAGTAGTTTTACCTGAACCTTGAAGACCAACCATCATGATTATTGTTGGATTCTTTTCAGTTTCTAAAGCTACATAATCTCCACCTAATAATTCAACTAATTCATCTTTAACTAATTTTATAAATACTTCATCTGGTTTTAAGTTTTTACCAACATCCATACCTAATGCTTTTTCTTTAACATCTTTAGTAAATTCTTTAGCTACTTCATAGTTAACATCTGCTTCAAGTAAAGCCATACGGATTTCTCTAACTGCTTCATTTATATTTTCTTCAGTTATTCTACCCATACCTTTAATATTTTTTATAGCATTAGATAATCTATCTCCTAAATATTCAAACATATTTATCACCTACAAATAATTATATCATAATAAATAAAAAGATAGTTAAATAACTATCTTAATATCTCTTAAATACTTGAATATGTCTTACTTTATTATATGCTATTAATAATAATACTAATAATACCATGATAGATAAAGTATTTTTAAATACTCCAGTTTTAGGATTTTCTTTTATTTCTTCTACACCTTTTACTTCTTCTTTGTTTTCTTCTGGTTCTAATTCTTTTTGACAAGTATTTCCTTTAGATAAATCTAGAATAATAACTGGTCTTACACCACCAAGTGTAGCTGTAGGTCCAGTTGTAGTTCCTAAAGCAGAACCAAAAGCAGGATTCATCATAACCACTGGATAAGTTACATATCTATTTCCATAGTATGTTGATTGGCTATAGAATACACTAGGAGATCCAATCCAATATGTATTAGTATTTAACCAGTCTGGTGCTTTATCTCCACATATTACTGTATGCATTCCTTGTTCACAATCAGAACATATATAACTACATCCCAAGTCTAATAAATCATTACCAGTTAATAATCTACCTTCTGTACTTACACATTGATCATTTAAAGCTTCTACATATTTATCAACATGTTCTTTAATTGATGCATTATCGTCATATACATCAACAGCATAATCAGTTGGCCCTACTCCATATAGTAATTCATATTTTCCTATAGTTTTTTGATTAGTCTCATCCCACCAATATTTTGAATCAGCAAATTGAACTCCACCTTTATTATTTCCATATCTACCGTTTAAATTTTCTTGTCCAGTTGCTTCTTCATCTTGTTTATATGTAGGTGTATCATATCCTTCACCAACAGCTAAATTATATTTTGCAAACAATTTAACATGAGTATTATCTATTTTACCTATTACATAAAATTCTTCATCACCTATTTTAATAATAGATCCTCTAGTTTCGAAATCACCTGATACTACTTTTATAGCAGGTTCATATATTGATTTATCTATATATTTAGCATATACAGTAACATTGCTTGTTATATCATCAAAGTTAACTTTATTAGTGAAATTCTTATCATAATACCAACCATCAAATATTAAATTACTATTACTATTAGTAGGTACTTCATATGTTCCTGTTACATTATCTATATCATCTGTAGTAACTATTGCATAATAACCATACCCACCAGTTACTTCCGAATCATCAGAATAGAATCCAAGTGTTACTGAATCACCTGATACTATAGTACGTACTCTATTAACTTTTTCTAATCTATTATTATTAAAACTAAGATTATAATTATAACTTCCACCAATTTTTTTACCGTAGTAACTTGAATATGTTGATGTGACAGATGAACAATTCCAATTTCTAGCATTAGAGGTTGCACGACTATCATCCCACATACATGCCCAAGCTTTATTTATATCTTGAGTTCCATAATAAATTTCTACATATATTTTTGATGCACCATCTATCTTAATGTAATGATTCTTAGTAGTATCTCCACGATCTGTACCTACTATACTAGAACTTGTCCAATTACTACCATAGTTAGATATCTTTTTACCTGTATCATCTATATTAGATGTATGAGAATATCTTGGACTATATTTTGTAACTTCATGAGTAATCTTATTTATTCTCT
The DNA here is from genome assembly GCA_946611605.1 of uncultured bacterium. Taxonomy (GTDB): domain Bacteria; phylum Bacillota_I; class Bacilli_A; order RF39; family UBA660; genus UBA6985. The sequence goes on along the minus strand of CAMODU010000042.1, from coordinate 3,308 downwards.
TATTATTCTCAAAAGTTCCACCATTAGCATCATATGTAATTGTATATTCATATGTATTATCTGCTAATACATTAGGCATAAATACAAACATACTAATAATAGTTATAATCATAATATTGAATATTCTTTTCATCTTAACACCCACTATTCTATTATAATTATATAATATTTATAGTAAGCATTAAATAGCATTTTACAAAAAAAAAGAATGAGTAATCATTCTTTTATTTCATCTTTAATGTTTTTCTAACTACATCATATGATTCTTCAAAGTTATCCATAGGTAATTGAATAACATTAACATTACTTAGCTTATCCATTTCTTCACTTATACTTAAATATGTATTTTGTTGATTAACTGAATTATCTAAACTAAATGCTTGATATTGATGATGTTCAGGTCTAGCTAGTCGTTGTCTATATAACTCTACATCTTTTAAATATAATGAGAAATAATATACTTCATATTGTAATCTTTCTAATAATCTATTATATCTTTCATAATAATTAGTAAATGAATAATCTTTATATCCCAATCTTGCATATACTTCTTCAGTAGTATAAGTTCTATCAAATATCATACTCATAGGAATACTAGACATCTTATCTAAATATTCAAATAAAGCTTCATACATTTCAATACTATAATTTAATCCTTTAGATGTCTTATCTCTTTGACCAGATAATCTATAAAGATTAGAACCTGCTATGTTGTCTCTTAAGTATCCTGCAAGTGTTGATTTACCAGCTCCTTGAGGTCCTTCAACTATTATCATTTTTTCCATTAAAATCACCTTAGTTATATATAATAGCATAAAAAAAGATGTATTGCTACATCTTTTCTATTCTAGTAATAGATATTTGATATTTATCTAATCTTCTTTCTACTGTTCCTTCTACTTCAACTATATCATTTACTACTATATCTTTAAGTTGATTTATATTCTTAGGGAATAATACAAAGTCACCTTGAGAAGTTTCATCTGACATAGTTAAGAAACACATATCTTCATCTTTCTTAGTCTTGATCATATTAATTCTTTCAACCAAATAAACACCTTTTATCTTTTTATTAAAGTTATCTTTAATATCTATTAATTTAAATAAATTAGGATATTTGCTAGATGGATGAGATGAAATATAGAATCCAAATAAATCTTTTTCTATTTTCATTTCTACTTCTTGAGATGATTCATCTACTTCTATTATTTCCGGTTTACTTACTAATGATTCATCTAAATCCGCAATAAGATCTGCATAGTTAAGTAATGTATCTAGATTATATTTTAAAGTATTCTTATTATATCCAAATTCTTTAAAACAATCTGCATCTATTAATATTTCTAATACTTTTTTATTAACATCTTTTTTAGATACTCTAGATAAGAAATCATATATATCTTTAAAAGGTTTATCGCCTCTTATTTTAACTATATTATCAGCAGCTACATTACCTACTCCTTTAATACATCTTAAAGGAAGTCTAATACCATCATCTTCTTTAATATATAATTTTTCTGATTTATTAATAGATGGTTTTAAGATATTAATACCATATTTCTTAGATTCATCTATATAATCTTTAGTCTTAGATTCACCACCTATATTATTATTAAGCAAATTAATATAATAATACTCTGGATAATGAACTTTTAAATAAGCCATTTGATATGCAATAAAAGCATAGGCAACTGAATGTGATTTATTAAATCCATAGTCAGCAAACTTAACAATTAAATCATATACTTCTTTAGCTTTATTTTCTGAATATCCATTTTTAGTTGCATTAGTAATAAACTTATCCTTAGCAGATTCTATTAATTCTAATTTCTTTTTACTAATAGCACGTCTAACTATATCTGCCTCTCCAAATGTGAATGATCCCATTTTAGATAATATTTGCATGACTTGTTCTTGGTATATCATGATACCATATGTATCCTCTAATATATCTTTTAAAGATTCATCTGGATATGTTACTTTAGCACTTCCATTATGGCGTTTAATATATGTATCTATTTCACCCATAGGTCCTGGTCTATAAATAGCTATAGCCATGATTAAATCTTTAAATTCTTTAGGTGCTAACTTTCTTAAGAATGATTTCATACCTGCTGATTCAAATTGGAAGACTCCAACTGTATCAGCATTAGAGAATAATTCATATACTTTTTTATCATCTAATGGAATCTTATTTAAATCTAATCTCTTGCCTGATGAGGCTTCTATATTATTTAATATATTAGATATGATAGTTAAGTTCTTAATAGATAAGAAATCCATTTTTAATAAACCTAAATCTTCTAATTCATTCATAGTATATGCAGTTAAGAATTCTTCACCATTATAGATAAGAGGAATAACTTCATCTAAATCGCATGATGAAATAACAACTCCTGCTGCATGTATACCTATATGTTTTTTTATTCCTTCTAGATATAAAGCTTCATTGAAAGTTTTTTCTAGAATAGGATAATCTTTAAATAATCTTTTAACTGTATCATTTATATTTGATTCTAAACTCTTCTTAGGATTCTTATCTATATAAGGTAATAAATATCCTAATGTATCTTCATCTACATTATTGATTTTAGCAACTGCTCTTATAGCTTCACGAGAAGCAAATGTTCCATATGTAATAATATGTGATACTCTTTTTTCTCCATATCTTTCTCTTACATATTCTATTACTTCATCTCTTCTATCAGCATCAAAGTCAATGTCGATATCTGGCATTGTTACTCTTTCAGGATTTAAGAATCTTTCAAATATTAAATTATATTTAATTGGATCAATAGATGTAATACCTAATGAATATGCAACAAGTGAACCAACTGCAGAACCTCTTCCTGCTCCAACAAATATATTATTCTTAATAGCAAACCTAACATAATCAAATACTATTAAGAAATAATCTACAAATCCCATATCAGTAATAATCTTTAATTCATAATCTAATCTATCTTGATATATCTTATCTACTTTATTATTTAATCTTTTAGCTAATCCCTTATTAGCAAGAGTTATTAAGTATTCTTTAGAATCTTTAATAGTCTCATCATAATGAGGAATATATTTTTTATTCTTAGGAAATTCAATATTAATTAAATTAGTTAAACAAGATGTATCTTCTTCTATAGATAAATCAATCACATTATTAGAATAATCTTTTAACTCTTGATCTCCTAATTTTAATCCTTTATCTATAAACTCTAAATAATTAATATACTTACTATTCTTTTTTTCTAATGATAATATTTCATTTGTATATACTATAAATTTAGTTAATAATAAACTATTCTTTTTTT
>CAMODU010000041.1 GCA_946611605.1 uncultured bacterium | reverse complement strand
ATTACTTTACTAAATTATATGTATCTTTAGCAATCATTAATTCTTCATTAGTTGGAACAACCCATACTGGAATTTTAGAATCATCTGTAGAAATTAATCTTTCTTCTCCTCTAAAGTCATTCTTTTCTAAATCAATTTTAACACCAAGTGATGCAATCTTATTTAAAATATCTCTTCTAGTATTCTTAGAGTTTTCTCCTAAACCAGCAGTTAATACAATAACATCTGCACCATTAAGTTCGTTATTATATTGAGCAATATAATTAGCAACTCTTTGTGCATACATATCTTGTGCTAATATACATTTTTCATCACCATTGTTAATTCCATTTTCTACATCTCTAGAATCACTATAACCACAAATACCTTCTAAACCACTATGTTTATTTAATGTAGTCATAACTTCATCTAATGACATATTAGCTTCATCCATTATATATTCGATAATAGATGGATCCATATCTCCAGGTCTAGTTCCCATCATAACACCAGTTATTGGACTAAATCCCATTGTTGTATCAACAACTTTATCATTATCGATAGCGCAAAGTGATGCACCTGAACCAATATGACAAGAAATAACCTTTAAATTATCTCTACCAAGAATTTCTTTAATTCTTGAATTAATATATCTATGACTTGTACCATGGAAACCATATTTTCTTACTCCATATTTTGTATACCATTCATAAGGTAGTGCATACATAAAGTTAGTAGCACTCATTGATTGATGGAATGCTGTATCAAATACTGCAACCATTGGAGTATCTTTAAATGCTTCTTTTGAAGCTTCAATACAAGATAGCATAGCTGGCATATGTAACTTAGCTAACTTCTTATATTTTTCACATGTACTAATTACTTCATCATCAATTAATACACTTTCCTTATAAGATTCACCACCGTGAACTAATCTGTGTCCAATACCATCAATTTCATCAAGTGATGATACAACACCTAATTCAACGATTTCTTTTTTAATGCACTCAAGTGCAACTAAATGATTAGGTAGATCAAGTTCTCTATGTAACTTTTCTCCATTAATCTTTACATCATAGAAACTATTATCTAGTCCTATTCTTTGGAAATATCCATTAATTAATTCTTTTTCTTCAGGAAGCTCAAAGATAGAAAATTTCATTGAGGAACTACCTGCATTAATTGTCAAAATCTTCATAAAAACACCTCATAGTTTCATTATACAAAATAATATTTAATAATTCTATCTTTTTTTAAGTATTTTAAGGTATTTTTTAATAAATAAAAAGAAATGGCTTATTGCCATTTCCAATCTCTAATTTCAGGAGTATCAATTCCATACTCTTTAATATAATTTTTATGTTCAATTAACTTCTTACTCATTAAATCATATAAGTATAAACCATCACTACCAAGATCTGGTAAACTCTCAATAACATTTTGTACTAAATGATATCTATCAATCTTATTTAATACTCTCATATCAAATGGAGTTGTAATAGTTCCTTCTTCAATATAACCTGCTACTTTCATATTGTGATTATGTCTAGTATAAGTTAATTCATGAATTAATGATGGATAACCATGATATGCAAATATAATTGGTTTATCTTTAGTAAATAATAAATCATATTCAGCATCACTTATTCCATGTGGATGTCTAGAATCTAATTTCATTAAATCTATTACATTAACAAATCTAACCTTAACTTGTGGTAAATATTCACCTAGAATTTTAGTAGCTGCCAAAGCTTCAACTGTTGGTGTATCACCACAACAAGCCATAACAACATCTACCCCATCCATATCATTACTTGCAAAAGGCCAAACGCCTAAACCTTTAGTACAATGCTTAATTGCTTCATCCATATTTAACCATTGATATGATGGATGCTTAGATGCAACAATTATATTAATATAATCTTTAGTTTTAGATACATGATCATAACAAGATAATAAAGTATTAGCATCTACTGGTAAATAAACTCTAACTATATCAGCTTTCTTAGTAACCATATGATCTATAAATCCTGGATCTTGATGAGTAAATCCATTATGATCTTGTTGCCATACATTACTAGTTAATATGTAATTTAAAGATGATATACTTTGTCTCCATGGAATCTCTTTACATACTTTTAACCATTTAGCATGTTGAGAAGCCATTGAATCTATTATTCTAATAAATGCTTCATAAGAAACAAATACACCATGTCTACCTGTTAATAAATAACCTTCTAACATACCTTGACATAAATGCTCTGATAAATAAGAATCCATAATCTTACCATCTTTAGATAAATATTCATCATCTGCATTTGTTGGTAATTGAAAATCTCTTTTTGTTGCTTCAAATATCTTATATAATCTATTAGACATAGCTTCATCTGGACAGAATAATCTAAAATTATTATTATCTTTATTTAAATTAAATATATCTCTAATATATCCAGATAAAACTAACATATCTTGTTCTTTAACTTGCCCTGGATAATCAAGTTTTACTTGATAATCTCTAAAATCAGGTAATCTTAAACTCTTAAGTAGTGCTCCACCATTAGCAATTGGATTAGCACCCATTCTTCTATTACCTTTAGGTATTACTTTATTTATTTCTTCTTTTAATTTACCATTACTATCAAATAACTTTTCAGGATGATAAGATCTTAACCATTTTTCTAATATTTTAATATCTTCATCACTTTCAATAGTAACAGGAACTTGATGAGCTCTAAATGATCCTTCTATTTTCTTATCATTAACTACTTTAGGTCCAGTCCATCCCTTAGGTGTTCTAAGTATTATCATTGGATAATATGGCTTCTTATCAGGATTTTGTTTTATATACTTAATATCTAATAAAACTTGATCTAATGTTTTAGCCATTAACTTATGCATTTCATCTAGATTTTCACCTTCAACAAAATATGGTCTATAACCTAAACCTACAAAATAAAATTTTAAGTTTTGATCATCCATTCTACCAAGTACAGTTGGATTAGAAATCTTAAATCCATTTAAATGTAATATTGGTAAAACAATACCATCACTCCTAGGATTAATAAACTTATTAGCTTGCCAACTTGTTGCAAGTGGACCAGTTTCAGCTTCACCATCTCCAACAACACAAGCAACGATTAAATCAGGATTATCTAACACTGCACCAAAAGAATGTGCAAGACTATAACCTAATTCACCACCCTCATGAATTGAACCAGGTGTTTCTGGTGCAACATGTGAAGGTACTCCTCCTGGAAATGAAAATTGCTTAAATAATTTTTTCATTCCAATCTTATCTTGAGTAATATCTTGATACTTTTCTGTATAAGATCCATCTAAATAGTCATTAGCAATCATAAAGTTACCACCATGACCTGGACCAGATACATAAATCATATTTAAATCATTTTCAACAATTAATCTATTTAAATGTGCATATATAAAGTTTTGTCCTGGAACTGTACCCCAATGACCTACGATTTTCTTCTTTAAATCACTTCTTTTAAGTGGATTTTCTAATAAGGGATTATCAAGTAAATATAGTTGACATGCAGACAAATAATTAGCTGCATCAAAATATTTAGCCACTAAATCTATATTTTCCATAACTATCCCTTCCTATTCTTAAAATAGTATATCACTATTTACTATTTTTTAAAACTAATTTTTCAATTGGTTCATTTTTATTCTCTTTATAAAATTCATGTGATAATAACATTCTTTGTAATTCTTTTTTATCTTTTAATTCTCTTTCAAATACCTTTTTCTTCTTACCATTCTTAATATATAATCTAGTATAATCAATTAAAGTTACACCTTCAAATAAGAATATTATAGTAAGTAAACAATTAATAATTAATTCATTATTTAAACTAATATTTAATAATTCATTTATCTTAGTAGGATCACTAAGTAATAATATTAATACAATAGATAAAGACATAACTACCATCTTAACTTTACCTAACTTAGTAGTTCTAGATTTATTACCACTAATAGTACTATTAAATGCTACATAAAATATAATAAATTCCATTAATATTACAAGTAACATAATAGGATATTTAATAGATAATAATATTAATACTATTATATTAAATAATTTATCAGATACTGCATCAAATATTGCACCAAAGAATGTTGATGTATGTAATACTCTAGCCAAGAAACCATCAATACTATCAGTTGATACAAATATTAATACTCCTATACCTAAAGCAAAATATCCTAAATTAAAGTATATTGGTATTAAAAGTATTGAACCAATAACCCTTAAAAAAGTAATACTATTAACTAGTATAAATCTTTTACTAACCTTCATAACCTACCTCATATCTTTATAAACTTAATATTATATATTTTATCATCATGACTAATAACTATATTATTTAACTTATCATATGTAGTCTCTATTTCAAAGACTATATCTTTATCATCATAAATATATTTATAAGTATATAACTTAATATTCTTATCTTCTTTTTCCTCACCATTTAAATAACTTACATAACTATAAATATTACTTGGTAAAAAGAAGTATGCTAAATAATCATCATATAAATTATCTATTTCAACATTGTTATTAGTATCAGTAATTATGTTATTTTCAACTTTATATGATATACTTTCTTCTCCTTTAGTTTTAATACCAGTATCTATAGTATTTTTCATAGTACCTTTATATGTTACTACATTATCCTCTATATCACTAATAGTTATTTCATATTCATAATCTTTATATGTAGAAAATATATCTCCTAAATTATTAAAAGTAATAGTTTCTTCTTTAGGATGATTAACATTATATGCTCTAATATAAAATATTAAAATAGTAATTAAAACCATCCATACAGCCAATATAATAGCAGATCTAAGTCTATTATCTGATGGTTCACTAACACCTAAAAATTTATTTCTTATTTTTTCTTTCATTTTTAACCCTACTTTATTTCATAATTCTTAAATACTTCAATGTTAACACCATTTAAAAAATCTTGTATTTTCATAATCTTTTTACCAGATGGTTTAATTTCATCTATATAATATATACCATTAGAACAACCAATACCTAATTGTTTCTTGTTAATAACATTAATTTTATTAACAGTACTTTCACCTATTTCATAGTGTCCTTTAACTATTTTATATTCAATATCATTAATAATTGTATTAGCTAAAGGTATTGAATACAATCCTCTTACCAATCTATCTACTTCTTCAACTGTTTTATTAAAATCTATATGTTCATCTTCTCTTTTAATAACCCAAGCAAAAGTAACTTCACTTTCATCTTGTTTAATTCTTTCATTAGTACCATCAACTATTGAAGGTAATACTTCTTTTAATAAATTAGCACCCTCAACACTTAAAATGTTAACTAAATCATCATATGTATCAGTATTTTTAATATCATAATTAAAAATCTTAATAATATCACCATTATCCATCTTTTCATCCATATACATAATAGTAACACCAGTACTCTTATAACCATCTATAATAGCATGATTAAGTGGAGCACCACCTCTAAGTTTAGGTAATGCACTTGCATGAACATTAACACAACCTAATCTTGGAGCATCTAGTAATACTTTAGGTATTATTTGACCATATGCACAAGTAATAATAATATCTGGATTAATATCTAATATTCTTTGATAATCTTCTCTTATCTTATATGGTTGAAATACCTCAATATTATTTTGTAATGCTAATTCTTTTATTGGTGAATAAACAATTTCTTTTTTTCTTCCTACCATCTTGTCTGGTTGACTAACAACAAGTTTAACATCTGTAGTTTTAATTAACATGTCTAAAACTGGAACAGCAAACTCTGGAGTCCCCATAAATACTACTTTCAAGTCTTTCATCATAATCACCCTTACTTTTAATATTATA
>CAMODU010000040.1 GCA_946611605.1 uncultured bacterium | reverse complement strand
ATGTTTTATCTTCTTTACTTAACATAAGTTACCCCTCCCTTTATAACATTATAGTATTTATTATTATTAATACAAGCATTGTTATTTTTAGTTATTTATGCTATAATACAAACAGAAAAGAAAATAACAAAAAAGAAACTTAACCAAGTTTCTTTTTATTTTTCTAAACTATATGATTTTCTTCTATTATTTTAAATATCTTATTTAACTTATCTAACATATCATCACATCCATGATAATTATATAATCATTTTAACTATTCAATGTATATGTGACATTCATATATCCATCTTCATCTACATTAGATGTATAAGTATAATTATCTACTCCATATGCATAATCACCAATCGCAGTAATAATATCACTAATATCACTATAAGTAACACTAGATCCATCACCATTAACTAAGTCATAAAATTCAAAATTATCTTTATTACTTATCTTAATAGTTAATGGACTACCATTTAAATTAGTAACACTCATATAGTTATTAGAATAAGTATAACTATAAGTTCCATCATTAAGCACATCATCCTTATTATAAATATTAACTAGTAATTTATTTGTATTTTCATCAATACTATCAATAATATATAATCTAGAAGTATCATTAGTAACATTTACTAAAGATTCTCTTAAAGTATTATTATCAACTAGTGAACTATATCCAAATAGAGGAGCAAGAGCATTATATCTAGTTCTTAACCCTCTAGCAGATGTAGAATCACCCATAATATAATTATCATATCCATAATTAACATTTACAGCACATTCTAATAAATCTTTAATTATTCTAAACCCTTTTAAAGGTGAATATGTAGTTACATCTCTACCAATTCCATATACCGAACTAGATGATGAATTAAGAATAGATAATAAAGCTTCATTTATATCAGCTAAACCAGTTCTTAATATAATAAATAGTTTAATCTTATCAATATAATCATCATCATAGTTATAATAAGTTTTTAAATAATACTCAAAGTCTTCTTCAATATTATCTAAATTATTTAAATAAAAAGAATTAGAATATGACAATGAAACATAATCAGAAAATGAAGTAGCATAAGCTACAAAATTATCATCATAATTAACAGTAAATGTAGCAACATCATATGTTATACCTTTTAATTGAACCCCATTTTGAAAATCAGCATTCGATAAAAAAGTAGCATCAATATAATTTCTCATTTTATGTCTATATGCATCCCATGCATCAAATACAGATCCTTCATCAATATCATGTCTAATATAAGTTAATAAATCGTTATTATAATATGTTTTAATAGTATCACCAACTAATAAAACTTGATCATCATCAACTTGTTCTACAACATTAAAATGTATTGGAATACTACCAGTTAATGCAGTAATATCACATTTTACATCTACTTTCATAACACTAACATTATCATTTCCTGTTAATGTTGCAGAACCTGTATCATCTAAAGCTTTAGGATTAGCAGATACAACACAGGTATTCTTTTGATTATTAATTCTAGCATAAAATGTATAATAATCATGTTCACCAGGATAATTCATTTTATTTCTTGCAAATGATATTTTATAATTAACATATAAAGATCCATCTTCTAAAGTTGTTGGATAATTAACAACATTAAATGTAGGATTAAAATCATACATACTAGTTTCATATGCAAAGTTTTCTTCTTTTAAATATTTAGCATTAGTAAAAGGAAGAGTAACTAAATTAGTTATATTAGCAAGAACAAAGAATGTTATCAAAAATGAACGTACAATTAATCTTTTTTTCATAATTCTCCCCCTAATCTTTTTGAGTAGCAACAAAATCAACGTTTATAGCATCATATGTTGGATTAGTATCACTACTTCCAATATAAGATAATCTAATCTTATAAGTCTTAACAGTACCTAATCCAGCTTCTACTTCTTGAGATATATTAATTCTTCTTCCATTAATAGAATAATCTTGATTATTATTAATATCTATTAATGTTTCTACTTCATCTTTTATTTCATATATACTAATAAAATTATAATGAGTATCAATATCAATAGTAGTAGCCATTATTGTAGTTACTTCTAGTTGAGAAGTATCTACACTAAAATAATAATCTAATTGATCATAAGGTTTATATTTTGATAAATCACAAAAATCCTTACCAACAACACAAATACTTCCTTTTGTAATATCAATATTAAATCTAGCTGGTCTAGCATACGACGTAGATTCCATGCTTGTGATATATCTAGAGTAAGTTATGACAGATGTAGTCGATAAAATTACTACTAAATATATAGCAAACATTTTTAACATATTTTGACGAAATCTTTTAATATGTAATAACCCACTCATGTATATCTTCCTTTCTATTTATTTACTTTTTTAGTTGTAGTTTTCTTAGCAACATTAGTAGTTGCTTTTTTAGTTGTAGTTTTCTTAGTAACTGGTTTTTCAGTTACCTTCTTTACTGGTGCTTTTTTAACTTCTGCTTTAGTTTCATTTTTCTTTGAAGTAACCTTTTTAATTGGCTTCTTCTTAGTATCTTTATCTACTTTAATAGTTTTAATTGACTGAGTATTCATTCTCTCTTCAAATTCTTTTTCTTTTCTTATTTCCTCTTCCAATTCTTTTTCTTCACTATCTTTTAAACTTAATACAAAACAGATAATAGTTCCGATGACTAAGACAATAATTAAAGTTGAAGTATTTCTAAAAGCACTCATTATATGTCCCAAATAAGACAATTTATATTTATACTTACCAACTATTTTATCTAACATAATTGGTTTATCAACAGTATTATTAGCATCACCTCTGGTTATTGCTTCATTACCACTTATAGTAACAATTCTATGTGTTACAAAAGAACCATTACTATCTTTAAAGGTAACAATATCTCCAGGTCTATAATTATAATCATTAGTTTGAATTATAATTAAATCTCCAACCTTTAAATTAGGTTCCATAGATCCTGATGCTACTTCAAGTATTGCTCTGTTATTCATAATTGTTAAATCATTACCTAATACTTTAGTGTTTATCAAATTATAAACATTAAATATTGTAATAATAATCATACAAATAATAATTACAGCTTTAAATGCTCTTTTAATACTCTTAATCATCAAACCATTCCTTTCTAATTACATACCTTATTGGTATACTCAATATCAAATGACAGAGTTAAATAATACATATCTTTAGATGGATTACTATTAACATAATCTCCTATCTTATAATCTAAATTATTATCTACCCATTTCCAAAGAAGTGATAATTCAACTTCTTCTTCATTATCTAATTCAATATTGTCAATTGTAATGCTTTTACTTGTTTTATATGTATCATTAGGATTATGTGTTTTATCAGCAAATGGAGTATCTAAATTAACTATGTGATAGTTATTTACTCCACCAAGATAATAATTATCTCCAGACTTAACTACATAACCCATATTTAAACAATATTCATCAACACATATATTATCTTCTTCAATAGTCATAGATTTAAGTTTAACTTTAAATCCAGTATTATTTTTAAAATTAATAATATATGAACCATATATACCAGGATATATTTTATTGTTATAGCTATTGTGTTCTAAATCAAATATATCAACTTCAGTTAAATATAAAGTTTTAGTTTGAGTTTCATCTATATAAGTATTTGAATAATCATATATAGCATATAACGTTAAATCACTACTGATAGTAATATCACTATCTAACGCATATGATGTACCACTATCATCACTTAAAGTATTGTAATGACTTAATGTGTAATACTCACATGGAATACCAGTTTCTTTAGAAGCAGTATTGTATTCACTTAAGTGCAATACATCTCCTTCTAACATAGGCATTTCATATCTATCACTAACTTCAGTAAAGAATCCTCCATTAGCATCTAATACTACATTAAATTTATTTTTAATAGTAAATGTAATAACATATTCAACTATTAAGTGATCATCTTTATAACCTCTAACAGTTATTGTTTTAACACCTGCTGAAGCATAACTTGCTTTAACTGTAAGCGATGCTAAGGAAGCAGATGCTTCATAGTTTAATTCAATATCATCACTTTCTATTTCTATTTTATTAGCACCATCACTTAAGATATATTTATTACCAACTTTAGATGATGTTATAGTATCTTCAAATATATTAGTATTTAATATTATATTTTTATAATTATTTGTTCCACCACTTTCATATGATACTTCATAATCAGTAACTGAATTAACGTAATATATTGAATAATCAATTGCTCTATTAACATTAATAAAATATGATTTAGTTTCACCCTTAGGGGTTGTTACTTTAACTTCAACTTGATTCTCACCAACAACAAATCCATTATTACCAATAACACTAACAGTTGATATTCCATCTTCAGCTACACCACTAACATTTAATCCAGTAACTGAATTAGGTACATCTAATGAATATTGAGTAACATCCTTATTAAATTCAGGATTATAAGTATAACCATTAATAGTTAAACTAGATAAATTAGTACTATATCTAACAACTCTAATCTTATACTCTTCACTCTTATCACCACTACTAGTATTAATAACAAATTCATTATTACCAATATTAATAGTTTTTTCTCCTAAACCATTAATTGTAGTATCCTCATTTGCAGTAGCATTAATAGTTAAACTATTAATACCAACTGGAACATATACAACATAATTTTTTGTGTCAGGATTAAAGTCTGGTTCAAGACTACCGACTGTTGTAGAAAGTGATGTTAATCTAGCATCATAAACTACAACCGGTGCATCTTTAACAACTTTAATTAAATATTGTTTAGTATCAGTATTATCATGATTATATGAATTGATATATACATAATTATCACCAGTTTGAAAATTACTATTTCCTGTTATACTATGATTATAACCATTAGCATCAACTATACTCATATCAAGTGAATTAACATCACTTCCAACATTAACAGCGTAATTAGTAACACTACTATCAAATGTTGGAGTTAATGTTGCATTATTAACTGTTAAGTTAGTAATATATTTTTCACTTTCTTGCTCTTGATTTAATCTATTAACATAAATCTTATAAGTATTAACTGTACCATCTTCTGCAGTAACAACAACACTTACAGTATTTAATCCTACCCTTAAATTAGTATTACCTACAACATAAGCACTAGCTTTATTATGATTAACTTTTCCATATACATCTATTGATGTAACTTCATATGGAACATCAATACTATATTCATTAATATTTTTATTAAATGAAGGAGTTAAACTATATCCACCAACACTTAATGATTTTAATGTTGCATCATTAGATTTAGCTTTTTCTTTTTCATCATCTTTCTTTTCAGGATCTATCTTATCTCCATCATGTTTTTCTGGTTTTTGTTTTTCTTCATCCTTTTTCTTATCATGTTCTTCTTTAGATGGAATCTTGTCACCTTTATTTGTTGGATTAGACTTATTAGCGACAATCTCAACGTCTACATTAGCAATATATATTGTAGTATCATCTTCACTTTGAATTTGTAACTCTATCTTACCTTTTTGTCTTAATTTTAAAGTTACATATCCATCATTTACTACACAAGTAGCTATATTAGCATCACTTGTAGAACATTTTATATCTTTAGCGTATATTCCTTTGATTGTATATGATAATTTATATTCTAAATCACTTAAATTAACCTTTATCCCCTCAGAGTATTCTTTATCACTTAAATCAAATCTCAAGTTAATGTTTCTAACGATTCTTTTATTACCAATATTATCATCAATTGATACATCTTGAGAAACGTTATAACCTATTCTTCCGAAGTATTTATAAGCTGTACAACTGCTGATTAAAAGAAGGATTAAAATGATAATAATTATAATTCTTCTAATCGTTCTTTTTTTTCTTTGCTGATTTGAATCGGAATTATACTTCATATCTCCTTCCTCCTTTCAAATCGCCAAATACAATTTAGCTCTCTGCTAAAACCA
>CAMODU010000039.1 GCA_946611605.1 uncultured bacterium | reverse complement strand
TATAATATTAGTATCTATACTTTGAAATACTAATAGTTTAAATACTAATTCTATAACGAATATATAAATATAGTTAGTTAATAATAATCTACTATAATTACTCTTCATTTCAATCCCTCATTTACTATAATATTATAGTATATATAAGCAAAAAAATAAACGATTTTGAATCGTTTATTTAATAACACATTTTTTTTCATCTACAACAGATGCAGACATATCTCCAAGTGAGTAGAAGAATTTACAATCATCACCTAAATTACAATTAGGATTAGCTTTAACTGTAGTATATTCCCAAGATACATGTAATTGGCAATCTGGATCTACCTTACAAGTATTTTTAGGGTCATCATAGTTACATCCATTATCGAAATAGCCATTTTCAACTAGGAATCTAGCATTAACAGTTATACCATTCTTTGCAGCATATTCAACAAATTCATATCCATCTATTTCTCTATCTGCAACTTTATATGTAATCTTCTTTTCTACCATAACATCCTCAGTTGTTCCATCTGGTTTAGTTACAGTTTTATATGTAATAGACTTATTACCATTAATCATGTCATTAGCATATAATTTAACTCCATCTATTAGAGCTTTCTTATCAATATCCTTTAAAGCTTTTTTAGCTATACCAAATATATTAAATATAACAGGTATTAATAATACTACTAATACTCCCATAATAGTAATAACAGCCATTAATTCAACTAAAGTAAATCCTTTATTCTTCTTCATTATCATCACCCTTTGCATATAAACATCCACAATAATTTTGTCTATATAATTGATATTTATTACTTAATTCGATACTTCTTTTGTATCCTTCTCTTTTCTTAAAATCAGATAGCAAATATTTAATATTATATTCATCACCTATACTCTTACCTATTTTATTTATTATATCACTATTCTTATATGGTGATACAGTTAATGTTGTACAAAAATAATCATAATTATTTTCTTTAGCTACCTTAGCTGTATACTTGAGTCTAAATCCATAACAAACATGACATCTTGCTCCACCTTCAGGCTCACTATCTAATCCTTTAGTTAACTCATGAAAGTAATCATTATCATATGGTGAATCCATAAAAGGTATACCTAATTCATTTAATAAACCAATTTGTACCTTTTTTCTTTTTTCATATTCTTCATTAGGTTCTATATTAGGATTATAATATATTACTGTTATATCAAAATAATCTTTTAATCTTTCAATTACAGAAGATGAACAAGGTCCACAACAAGAATGCAATAATATTGATTTTTTTTCTCCATTAAATGATTCTATTTCCTTAATCATTAATTTATCATAATTAATCTTATCCATTAGTTGTTGTCTCCTTCTTATCATCAGTTGTTGTAGTTGTTGTTGTCTTATCTAGAGGTGTTTCTTCTCCTTTAGCTTTTTTATATATCATTTTACCTAAATTACCATCAAAGAAGAAAGTACCAGGTTCAGTTATTCTATTATTAGCAATTACATCTAAATATTCATTTAACCATGTACAATTCTTAGCATTTATATATACTTGATTAGAATCAGACATAGAAAGTAAGAATCTATTATTATCTAAAATAGTATTAGATGAATTATATGGTGTATATGTTATTTCACTTACCAATGATAATACCCCTTTATCTACTTTAGATAGATTATCTGCTAGTAATACTAATGAATCAGTTGGAGTATTATTTAATAACATAGGTAATGCACCAAATGAATCATCATAAGGTATTTGATTACCATCTTTTAATACTACATTGTTAGATGATTTTATCATTAAGATTGGAGTATTTTCATCTATATCTATTTTAATAGTAAAGTTCCAACCATATGAAACTTTAGCAGATAATATTAAAGGATCACTTTCCAATGTATTCTTTAATGTATTAGTATTAATAGATATAAATGAAGGATAATCTTGTAAATCTAACATTCTAATAATATCTATCTCTTTATAATAATTAATACCATTTATTTCATAATGATGTACCTTTTCTTTATATACGAATATACCAAGAGATACTACTATATAGATAAGAAGTAAGAATACAATTATTCTAGGTACATTTAATATTTTCTTAGTATTCTTTTCTTTTTTACTCATGGTATATCACCCTTTTCTATTTCAATATTTCTTTAATTGCTTTATATATTTTATCAGCTGCATCTACATTAGCTAACTTTAAAGCATTTTCTTTAATAGATTTATACTTTTTTTCATCCGATAAAATATCATTTATTTTTTCTTTTAATATATCTACAGTTATATCTTTTTCTTCTATCATATCTCCAGCCTTACTATTCTTAATAGATAAAGCATTGTAGTATTGATGATTATTAGCTACATATGGAGATGGTATAAGAATTGATGGAAGACCAAGTGCAGTAATTTCAGCAATAGATGATGCTCCTGCTCTAGATATAATTAAATCTACATCTTTCATCAATCCAGATAAATTATCTATAAATGGTTCTACAAATACATTCTTAGATAATTTCAATTTCTTAAACTTATCATAATAATTCTTACCTGTTATATATAATACTTCATAATCTTCATCATCTATATTAGATAAGAATGGTATCATCTTATCATTCATGACAGATGATCCTAAAGAACCATTTACTATTAATACACTTTTCTTATTCCTATGTAATCCAAATTGAGTTTTATCTTTCTTAGGATTAATAAGTGCATTAGAAGCTGTAGGATTACCTGTAACAATTGCATTATCACCAAAGTATTTTAGACTATCTTTAAATGATACTCCTACTTTATCAACTTTCTTAGCAACCCATCTATTAGATTTACCAGGTATACTATTTTGTTCATGAATAAACGTTTTAATTCCTAAACTTTGAGCAGCTTTTATAACTGGTAAAGTAACATATCCACCTACACCAATTACAACATCTGGTTTAAATTCTTTCATTATCTTTTTACACTTACGAATAGCTTTAGGAATTAAATATAAATCCTTTAAATCATTTTTAATATTATTCTTAGTTAACCCATATATTTCAATTGATTCATATGGAATATTATTCATTGGAACTATATCTTTTTCCATACGATTATGTGTTCCAATATAAAGAATTTCAGAATCATATTCCATCTCTTTTATTTTTTTAATAATTGCAAGAGCAGGATAAATATGTCCTCCTGTTCCGCCTGCTGAAATAATAACTCTCATGGTGTTCACCTCTAATAATATTATAATATATATTTAATACTAATATTTAAATAAAAAATAGAAAGTGTAAACTTTCTATTCTTTCTCATCTTCTTGTAAAACTAATATAAAATAATTTAAAATACCAGATAAAATTGGAATTATTAATGCATATGATTGAATACTAATTGTTCCTAAATGTAGTAATACACATAATACAATCATAGTAATTATTTCAACTACTAAAGCCATTAATAAAATTCCTTTTGCTTTATATAAATATAGTACATAGTTTAATAATTCATAGATTAATACTACAGACATTGATACAGTAGTTATTAAATAAACATTTTTAGCTACAGCATTTAATAGTTCTGGTCCTTTAAGTGCTGTTGTTGCAGTTAATACTCCTACTGCTCCTAATGCAGCTGCAGCAGTAATCATTATTAACATATAGAATCCGATTACATTAACAAATACACCAGTAATCTTTAAAATATTAATTACTATATTATCCTTTTCTTGTTCTGTTCTTTTCTTTCTAGCCATTTTAAAATCTCCCTTCTTATTTATCTAAATAAAATGCATAATATTCATCATATGTTAATTTTGATTCATGCACTTTTTTAGCTAGTTCCTTTCCAATATATCTATAATGCCAAGATTCATAATGATATCCTGTTATATCTTCATCGCCTTCAGTATATCTAAGTATATATCCATACTTATATGAATTATCTACTAACCATTTATATGTTTTAGAATCTTTAAATGTAGTAGCAGATGAACATTCTTTAGAATAGATATCTATAGCTAATCCTGTTTGATGTTCAGACCATCCAGGTCTTGCAGCAATAGTATCAGCATATGCTTCACCTCTTAAATCTTTGTAGTAGTTATATTCTTTTTCTTGTTCTACTTTAGATCTATAACCAGATAAAGCAAGTAAATATATCTCTTCTTCTTGATTTGCTGCTTCCCACATCTCAATATAAGCATCATATGCTTCTTGTCTTAATTCAATCTTATCATTAGCTCCACCAAATCTATATTTCCATGGAATAGCTACAAGATCATCTGGTGCATAATCACCTAATTGATAATGTTTATTAGCTATCATTGCAACACCTTTAGAAATATCAGATTTTCTAGTTGATGTATAAGGTTCTTCATTAGCATGAGAATTAACTATACTAACTAATTTATCGAAATTATATGTACTAGGTTCTTTATACTTGAAGAAATCTTTTTTCTTAGTTATTACTTCATCTAAATATAAATCTAATTTATCATATAAAAAGTAATCACATTTAAAGAAATATGGTAAGAATTCTCTATATCCATTTTCTTCTAACTCATTAGTTCTTTCAATTAAATTCGTTTCTTGATCATCTTCTAATTTATCCAGAAATAATTTAACTTCCTCTTGAGTATATCCTAGTTCTAAGAGTTTATATTCATTAGTTTGTTTATATAAGTAATCTTGATAATATTTATATCCTATAAATCCACCTATTCCTAATACAATAAGGATGACTAATATAAATTTTATCCAAGTACTAAACTTAATGGTCTTCTTCATATAATCCCTCTAGTATGATTATATAATAAATAAAAAAAGAACTCAATAGAGTTCTCTTTAATTTAAAGTATCCTAGTTAACAGAATCTTTTAATTTAGCACCAGCTTTGAATGATACAACATTCTTTGCAGGAATCTTCATTGGTTGTTTTGTTAGAGGGTTAATACCTTCTCTAGCAGCTCTCTTCTTAGAAGAGAAAGTACCAAATCCAACTAGAGCTACTTTTCCATCTTTCTTTAATCCTTTTTGAATACCAGCTAATACAGCATCTAATACTCTACCAGCTTCAGCCTTAGAAACACCAGCTTCTGCAGCTACAAATTCTACTAATTCAGTTTTTGACATAATTTTACCTCCCAGTAATAATATTTTTTTCGTAAGTACATTTAGTAGTAATGTACCTTACAACTAAAATATACTAAAATATATGTTCAAAATCAATAAAAAATACCAATTTTATGGTATTTTTTTGCTATATTTACTATTAAACAATAATAATTTTGAATAATTTTTGTTGAAATCTTACGCTGCTGAACAATTAATTGCTCCAACAGTACTCATGCTACATGTAATTGTACCATTAGGAATATCTTCATCTAGGTGTAAAACTACAATACCATTTGCATGATTATAATGATAATCACCTTTAGGTAATGAACCAAATTGATGCTTAATTGGAGCTCCTCCTAATGTAGTAATACCAACTTTATATATACTACCACCATTATATAAAACTATATAATATTGAGTCTCTTTCTTTTCTTGTTCTTTAGGTTTAGCTGTTCTAACAGTTGGTGATGTAGTACCATTTCCACTGTTACCTCTCATACCACCTTGATGAGTAGCTTTAGTTTCAACTGGTTTTGTAGTATTAGTTGAAACACCTTTTGTAGTTGGTTTAGTAGTTGATATCTTATTAATATCAGCTGTAGTTGTTGTTTCTTTAGGTATAAATGGATTCATACCATTTTTATCTAAGAATACATATATTAATACTATACAAGCAATTACAATAATAACCATGATAGCGTAAGTAGCTACAGTTTTAAAATCTATCTTTTTCTTTTCTAATGATTGAAGGTTTTCTTGTAAATGTGCTTCTACATTTTGAGATACACCTTCATCTTCTACTTTTGGTTGTTCTTTTACTTGTGGTTCTTGAGGTTTATTAGTTACTATTACTTTTTTAGTTGTAACTACCTTTTTATTCTTATCTTCATTCATTCTAATCACCTATCTTTATATATTTCAAATAATGTAAATGAACCATCTGATAATTCTACTCTCATAGTAGATCTACCAGTTCCACTTAATTCTATATGATATAGTAATGTATTATATTCTTTACCTTTAGTAACATATGCTGCTTGAGCATTTAATCCTACATTATTAAATGTAATAGTAATATTCTTGTTATCAAAGTTTTGCTTTTCTTTATCTTCATATTCTACAAGTATATCAAATTGATCACCCATAACATTTATATCTCTTTGTACTTTATACGAATCTCCATCTTGAACTTTAATATTTATCTTATTCTTAACTACATATATAGTAGTCATATCTGATATACTTCCTTGAGAAAGAATATAACTTGCTTCTCCAACTGTTTTACCAGATATTTGATTCTTATTATTACTTGCAGAGAAAACTTTCTTATCTGATGATACAAATGTCATTCCTGATGTATTATATCCTAATGGATATGTATCAATTTCAGGAGATATACTAGATTTCTCGCTTACAAAATAATATGGATATCTAAATTTAATTGTTGCTTTAGATGGATGAATAATATTAACTTTTATTTCTGTATTAATAGTTCCATATGATGCATATATATTAACTGTACCTTCTTGATTACCAGTACGAGCTAAGAATGTATTACTATATGGATTAATTGTTAATAAATTATCATCACTTGAAGTAAATGTAATATTTCTAATACCTATTTTATCTAATACCATCAAATTATTTAAATCTACTTCACCATTTGTAGAGACATCTACAGCAGTTTCTTTAAATCTCATTGAACAATCATTACAAAGTTGAATAGTTGTAGTTTCAGTTGTTGTAGTTGTAGTAACTTCTATTTCAGTTATTACATCACCTACTTCTTCTTTCATATCAAATCCAAATATAATTGTATAAACTCCAATAATAACAATAGATACAATTAATACAATTGGTAATGAATTAACTGTTCCATCCTTATTCTTAAATTTCATATTATCACTTCTTATCTTTTATATAATTCATGAAATTACGACATGATTGAGATAAATCTTTATCTTCTAAATAATCATCTAATGTTTTTCTTGTGAATTCTACACATCTATCAGGTTCCATATTAATTAATTCACCTGATACTACTTTTCCTTCATAGCATAAAACAATCCAATCAATTAATTCATCTGTTGCTTTATCTACATGTTGAGTATGTTGAGCAACTATAAAATCACCTATTTCAAAAGTCGCTTCTACACCAGCTTCTTCTCTTAATTCTCTAAGTAAAGCATCTCTAAAGTTACCATCAGATCTATCAACAGATCCTCCTATAGCTTCAAGTTTTCCTACTTCATCACGAGCTTTTTCTCCTCTTCTATGTAATATAATCTTTCCATCTTGATCATACAATATACATACAACACATACTTTCATCTTATGTATGTCTTTTTCATTTATTACTTTTTCTATTAATTCATCTATATTTTGAACTTCTTCACTAAATAACATATTATTTCCTCTTAACGCTTACTTTATATACATATGCATTCTTATCATATATAACAGTAAATATTGTTTCTTTATGTTTAACTATTTCTATATAATCAATTGGTACATTATAAGATTTAGAATAAGCTAATAATTCATTCATATTATCAACAAATATTACTTCCTTATGAGATAAATCAGGTAAGAAATTAATCTTAATTAAATCCTTCTTATATTTCTTAATAATCTCTGATAATTCTTTATCATTTAATTCATAACTAGGAGACATATTTTCAATTAAGTATGCTATACACAAAATATATAGTACTACTGATCCTAGGAATTCTATACATATAATTAAATATGTTTTATTATGGCTATCTAATAGATTAGAAAATTCTTTTACACTCTTCTCTTCATTAGGTGAAATAGTAATATATTCACCAGATGTAATAGGAATATTAATTTCTATTGTTTTACTATTAGATACATATTTATCTATATCTTTATTATAGATATGATACATGACTACTAATTCATATTTAATTCTAGCATCATTATAATCAGCTATTTCAAGATTCTTATTA
>CAMODU010000038.1 GCA_946611605.1 uncultured bacterium | reverse complement strand
CTTAGGCATGCCGCCAGCGTTCATCCTGAGCCAGGATCAAACTCTCATAAAAAAAGAATTTATTTTAAATTCATTTTGATTCGTTTAATCTAGCTACTCAAAATTGACTTATTTTACTCAGTTTTCAAAGATCATTTGCCGCGTTTTTACACGCGTGCATATGTAATATACCATTTTTAAAAACCCAAGTCAACAACTTTTTACATTTTTTTTGACAATTTTTTAAATTAGTAATCACACAGTGCTTTTCCCTTTAACACAAGTGCTATTCTATCATTAAATATTTACTTTGTCAAATTTATTATTTGACATTTTTTAGTATTAAATATTTTACAATGTTTTTGCACTTTTTCGTTAAGCACAATGAAGAGTATATCTTATTTGAATAATGTTGTCAACTAAAAAATAAAAAAAATATGAAGATTAGTTTATATCCTCATATTTCTTATATATTTCCTTATACTTTTCTATTAATTCAGGATCAAATGGTCCTTTGTTTTCTTTCTTATAAGCAATCAATTCTTGTAACGATTCATTTACTATTCTATCTATATCATCTGAATAGTGCATTATTTTTTTATGATAGTTATATTCATTTCTATCTAATATTTTAAATCCACCATCTGGGAATACTCTTAAGTCTAAATCATAATCAATATATTTAATTGCATTATCATCTATTATATATGGTGTAGCAATATTACAATAATAGAATAATCCTTGTTTCTTTAATTGAGCTAATATGTTATACCATCTATCTTTATAAAAGAATATGATAGCGGGTTCTTTAGTTTTATGTTTAGTTCCATCATTTTCTGTTATTGTTGTTCTATTATCACCACATACAATATATTCATCCTGTATATCTATAATAGTTATTTTATCTGATACAGTATTAATCTTACCATTGTTCTTATAACAATGTAGTTCTAATGTATCTCCTACTTTTATATCTTTCATATTTATTCCTTCTTGCCTTTTATATTATATATAAATAAAGAGTATTAATCAATCGTTAATACTCTTATATATTTTTTCTATTTCATCCTTATCTAATGCAGATGATGAAATAATAAATCCATCTATACAATTAATCTTCTTTAATTCTTCTATATTACTAACATCTACTCCACCACCATATATAATTGAATGGTTCATATGTCTTTCAATTAACCAATCTTTTATTCTAACCATTACTTTATTAATATGATCATAATCGATATTGATATTATCTTTACCAATAAGATATGTTGGTTCAAATGCTATTATTATATATTTTATATAGTTAGGAATAGCTTCTAATTCATATTCTATATTCTTTAAATCTTTATCATTATTATATTCTTCAATAGTTTCATTTATACAATATATAGGAATAATATCATTATCAACGGCATTTTGAATCTTCATTCTACAGTCTTCTAATGTTTCATTGAAGTATTCTTTTCTTTCTGAATGACCAATAAGAGCATATTTAACTCCTAAACTTCTTAATCCCTTTGCACAAACTTCACCTGTATATGATCCTTTAGCATATTTAGATAGATCTTGAGAACCTAATGAATATGCTGAATCAGGTCTATTAAAGAATAAAAGATAAGGATATTGAGGTAACACTACTACATTTTTATCATGTATAAGTGATTCATACTCAATTATATTATCTCTAGATAAATTCATTTTAAGATTTAATACTAGAATCATATTATCCCTTCTATTCTTCAAAACATTTTAATTTCTTATCAGCAATATATTCTAATGTTGCTCCTCCACCAGTAGACATATAATTAAATGCATCTTGATATCCAAGTGTATTAATAGATGCTAATGCATCTCCTCCACCAGCTATCTTAATATTATCACATCTTCTTAATATATCTAATAGTTTTATAGTACCATTTCTATATCTTTCATCTTCATATAGTCCTACAGTACCATTTATAAATACTGTTTCAGATTCATCTAATATATCTTGATATACTTGAAGAGTTTTCTCTCCTAAATCAAATATAGAACCTGATACAAATTCTTTTATACTAATAGTAGATACTTCATCATTATTATTTACTACTACATCTACAGGTAATACTATCTTACTAGAATAAGTATTAAGTATTTCTTTTACTTCTTCTATATAATCAGATGAATATAAAGAAGAACCTATTTCATATCCTGCAGCTTTTAAGAAAGTATTAGCAATACCTCCACCTACAAGTAAATTATCACATTCATTTAATAATGATTTAATTAAACCAATCTTATCATCTACTTTTGCTCCACCCATGATAACTGTAAATGGTCTTTTAATATTATTAACAATTGGATCTAATCCATCTAATTCTTCTTTAATTAAATAACCATATCCAGATTCTAAGTATTTAGATATACCATTGTTGGAAGCATGAGCTCTATGAGTAGTACCAAATGCATCATTAATGAATACATCACCAAGTGATGACCAGTACTTAGCTAATTCAGGATCATTACCTGATTCTTTCTTTCCATCTAAATCTTCAAATCTAGTGTTTTCCATTAAACATATATCATGATTATCTAATATAGTAGGTAATATGTTTCTTGTTTCAGGAATAAAACAAACATTTTTTCCTAATAGCTTAGATAATTCTAATGATACTATTTCTAAACTATTTCTTAATTTATCTTCTAATGTTTTAATTTTACCTAAATGAGACATGATTAATATATGACAATTATGGTCTAATAAATAATTAATAGTTTTTAAACTTTTAACTATCTTAGTATTATCTAATATTTTTCCATCTTGAATTGTTACATTTAAATCAAGTCTTAATATTACTTTCTTATTATCTACATTTATATCTTCTATAAATTTCATATTACCACCCATATATTAAGTATAAAGTAAAAAAAAAGGAATTACAATTATAGTATTTCCTTTTTTCCTAGTAAGTCACTTGCAGATATTTTATTATTTAGTTTTTTATATTTTTTCATAGCTGTATTAACTAAATTTATCCAATGTGGACTTGCTATCTTATTTCCATTATTATCAATAGTTGGACAATACCTATATCCTATTGCAGGAATAGTCTTTAAACCTTTCCCAAAATATGACTTGGATAATAGTCTTATATATGATAATACTCCGATTTCTATATTATCATAGTGGATTAATCCACCTCTACCCATGCCACCATATACATTACCTACACTTAACATGTATTTAACTTTATAGTAGCCTGATTCTGCAGCACCTATACTTAAAGCTATATTTGTATCAACATTAGTATATATTGATGTATAGTACCTTATAAGATTTTCTACATATGTTGCGTTACCAGTATAGTTAACCTTTCTTGTTTTCTTTTTCTTTGGGTTCTTACCAATGAAGTCATTGATATATTCGACCAAACCATACTTAACATTTGCATAATTCTTTAAGTTACCATTAGAATTAAGTATATATCCTACATTTTTCTCATTAAATCCATAAGTATCATGATACTTAGCATATCTTAAGTACATATCTGCAATTAAATCTGTACTCTTGATAGAAAAAGTATATGATAAGAATTTAATGTCGTCCAAATAAGAAGTAATGTAGTCATCTAATTCCGTTCTAATTATTTCTTCGACAACTACTTCCTCTTTAGGTCCAGCTTCAACCTCGTTTTGACTTGCTAATGTTTCAAGTGTGAGATTACTTGATTCTAGATCGTAGAGGGGTAACTCCTTAACATGTCCTTGTGCACTAGCAGGACATTCAAGAGATAAACCCTCAACATTAGCGTGCATAACCATTAGTGTAACGAATATTATAACAAATATCGCTCCAACTAAGATGTTGCCCCAGTAAAGACCTGAGGCTCTATTTGTTTCCATTTCTGGTCCTCCTCATTCAGGTCGAACGACACTATAATATCATTAACTTTTTACAAAAGTAAACCCCTTGACAAAATCAAAAAAGTGAGAACCAACGTTCCCACCTAGCCTCAAATAGCAAAAATTTTATGAAATTTTTTTCAAAACAGAGGTATTAAACTCAGAAGTATAAAATTCTATCTCTTTAGGAAATTTTAACTTAATTCCTTTCAATAATTCACTATCTAATACTACTTCTTCTATCTTTTTATAATTATCTAATGCTATTTTATTTATTATTTCTTGATTATTATCATAATTATATATATGTAACCAATAAGATGGATTACCATATATTTCATTAGATATAGTCTTTAAGTTATGTTTTCCATCAAATCTATATGAATAATAATCTTCTTCTTCGTCTTGAATATCATTAAAATCAAACTTATCTAATACTTGATCTATATCTTCCATAATAGATATTCCTCGTTCTTGTCTGATCTTATCCATATCTATATATTCTTCATCTAGAGTATCATCTTCCATATCATTCATATGGTTTTCATATAAATCTAATTGAATCATTTCAGTTCTTAGTTTATTTATTTCATCTAATCTAATTCTTATCTTATATATATTAATCTTTAATTCTTCAATATATATATTAGGTATCTTTAAATCTACTAATAAATCTTCTAAATCATTATAAGTATATTCATGAATATCTTTAGATAATACTACAGATTGTTCAAAACAAATATTTTGTATCTTAATTAGTATTTGGCTAATCTCATTCTTTAACATATTAGCTTTATTATATAAGCTATCATATTTCTTTTTCTTTCGAAGTGTATCTTGTATTAGTTTATCAGCCATATTATCAAATAGTTCTTTATCATGTTTCATTGCTTTAAAATCAACTATAGCCATAAGACACACCTACCATTCTAATTAAAGTATATCATAGATTAAGTTCATTAGATTCAAACATGAAAAAACTAGGTGTAAACCTAGTTAAATTCTAAATGGCGCCCAATGTAGGACTCGAACCTACGACCTAGCGGTTAACAGCCGCGCGCTCTACCAGCTGAGCTAATCGGGCAACAAATGGAGCGGGTGATGAGAATCGAACTCACGTAATCAGCTTGGAAGGCTGGAAGTCTACCATTGACCTACACCCGCATCAAGTTGACAAATAAAATTATACCATAATAATTCTTATTTGCAACTATTTTTATAAAAAATTATTCTTTAATTAATGATAATTGTACTTTTTGCTTATCTAAATCTACTGAAGATACATAACAAGTAACTATATCACCTACATTAACTATATCATTAGGATTCTTAACAAATGTCTTACTCATCTTAGATATATGACATAAACCATCATCATGTAAGCCTATATCTATAAATGCACCAAATGAAGCAACATTTCTTACAGTACCTTGTAATTCCATACCTACTTTCAAATCCTCTATATGTAATATATCAGATTTTAATATAGGAGCTTCTAATTCATCACGTGGATCTAATCCAGGATTCTTTAGTTCTTTAATAATATCTCCTAAAGTGTATATATCAGTACTTAGTTTATTAGCTTCATCCTCAACATTAACTTTATCTAATGCTTCTTTAAATACATTAGTATTTATATTATTAATATCTAAATTAATATCCTTTAATAGTTTATTAGCTATATCATATGATTCAGGATGTATTCCTGTCTTATCTAATGGATTATTACCATCTAATATACGTAAGAAACCAATTGATTGTTCATATACTTTATCAGATATACCTTTTATCTTTTTAATCTCATCTCTTGATGTTATTTTATTGTTTTCTTTATAATCATATATTTTATCTATAGTAGACTTAGTTAAGCCTGAAACATACTTTAAAATTGATTTAGATGCAGTATTAACATTAACACCTACTTCATTAACTACTTTACTAGTAGTAAAGTCTAATGCTTCTCCTAAATTCTTTTGATTAACATCATATTGATATTCTCCTACACCTATAGATTTAGGATCTATTTTAACTAACTCTGATAAAGGATCTTGTAATCTTCTGCCAATAGATACTGCTGATCTTTTTTCAACTTCTAGATCAGGGAATTCTTCTATTGCTAATTTAGACGCTGAATAAATAGATGCACCTGCTTCAGATGTAATAATATACTTACAATCTAAGTTATATTCTTTAATCATTTCTGCACAGAAAGTTTCTGATTCTCTTGATGCAGTACCATTTCCAATAGATATAATATCAACATTATATTTTTTAATAAGATTTACTACTATTTCTTTATCTTTCTTAATTCTTTCATCAGTATTACCATTTAAGAAAGGTTTAATAACAGTAGAATCTAAATACTTACCATTTTGATCTACTACCGCTAACTTACATCCATTAACATATCCAGGATCGAATCCTAATACTACCATACCTTTAATAGGTCTAGTTAATAATAAATGTTCAAGATTAACTGAGAATGTTTCTATGGCTTTCTCATCTGCTTGTTCAGTTAATTCAGATCTTATTTCTCTTTCAATAGATGGAAGTATTAATCTCTTTAAACTATCCTTAATACTATTTTTAACTAAATCACATACAAAAGAACCTTTATTCTTAATTATCTTTTCTTCTAAATAATTAGTAATAACATCCATATCCATATCTATAGATACAGTTAATACCTTTTCATCTTCACCACGATTAATAGCTAATACTCTATAATGTTTAATATACTTAACTGGCTCAGAGAAATCATAATACATTTCATATGTTTTCTTAGGATCGTCTGCATTCTTTTTAACTTTAGAAACTATATTACCTGTATAAAATACATTATTTCTTATCCATTTACGGTAATATGCATTATCAGATATCCATTCAGCTATGATATATCCTGCTCCTTCTAAAGCAGCATTAATATCTTTTACTTTATCATTTATATACTTAGATGCCATATCATTTAAAGAACCTGTTGTAGGAAAAGACATGATCATCTTAGCTAAAGGTTCTAACCCTGCATCAATAGCATCAGTTGCCTTAGTTTTCTTCTTTTCTTTAAATGGTCTATATAAATCTTCTACTTCAGCTAATTTATTACACTTTAAGATATTATTCTTTAATTCATCAGTTAATAAACCTTTTTCATCTATTAATCTAATAACATCTTCTTTTCTTTTAAGAAGATTTTCATAATAAGAATATTTATCTGCTATAGCTTTAATAGTATTTTCATCTAAAGCACCTGTAGCTTCTTTTCTATATCTTGCTATAAAAGGAATAGTAGCTCCTTCTTCTAATAGCTTAAGTACACTTATTATTTGTTTATCTTTAATATTTAATTCATCTACTAATTCATTTATTATTAGTTCATTCATGTTGATCACCTTCTTAATTATACAATAATAAAAGTAGGTAATTATACCTACTTTATACTTATTTTACTTCATCCACCAAGGTTGAGATGATTTTCTTCTCTTATAACCTGAATTCATTTGTTTTAAAGTTCTAACTTTAATATCTTCTTGTTCTTCTTGACCTTGATTAATATATTTTTCTAAGTTCTTCTTAAATAACAGAGTTTTATTGAATGTTAATATACCATCTACAAATGGATACTCTTCACGATTAATTGATACTTGATCATCAGTACAAATAACTACTCTTATATTTATACCTTGTAATTTCATATTAGATAGAACATGTCTTCCCATACCATATCTAGCTCTTGATGAATATAAATTATCAGCAGGAAAACACCAATCTAAAAGTATTAGATCAATATATTCTGTATTTTCACTTATGAATTGTATAGCTTCTTGATAATTACTAACTCCTATAATATTAGCAGTAGGATCGATAGATTTTATATTAAAAGCTATCATTTCTTTTTTAATAGGTTCATCGTCTATTATTAAAACATTCATAAAACCCACCTCATATATTTATTATATCATATTATAAAAAATAGGTTAACTATTGTTAACCTATACTATTTTTATACTATTTATTTCAATAACTGGTGATTCTTCGAAGTATGTTACTTCTATCTTATTACCAGCAGATATAAATGGTAATTCATCATATACATTTATATGAGCTTTATACTTAGTTCCCTTTTCATCAGTTATGTAGTAATAAGTATTACCATCTTTAACAGCAGAAGTAATAGACTTAACTACTATTTCTTTAGTATTAAAGATATTTCTTTTAACTTCTTCTCCATATTGAGATAAATAATTAGATGCAGCTTTATTGATTCCTAGTGATGCATCAGTTACAACTACCTTTTGATAGTCTTGTACATCTATAAATGCATACATCTTAACTAAACCAGCATTATCCTTTAATGATACTAAATATGTTGGTTTATTATTTAAATTAATTAATAATGGGAATGTAGAAG
>CAMODU010000037.1 GCA_946611605.1 uncultured bacterium | reverse complement strand
ATTTTATTTATCTAAGATTAGTGAAGTTAATGCAATAACTAATATATATCCAATAGTTAATGTCTGTGATAGTGAAAAAGATATTAAAATAAGTAAAGTTAATATAGTTAAAGAATATATTAATAATGGATTTGAAATAGATAATTATATTGTTATATCTGAAAATGATATAGAAATGTTAAAGAATGATCGTATTAAATATAAGAATAGTTTAAAGATAGGTACTAAACTTAAAACAATATCTGATATTGAAATAGGGGATTTTGTTGTACATTATAAACATGGTATTGGTGTTTATGGTGGTATAGCTAGTTTAACAAAGAATGGTATTAATAAAGATTATGTAGTTATTAATTATCAAGGTAATGATAAAGTATATGTACCTGTTGAAAAGATAGATACTATATTTAAATATAAATCTAAAGATGGTACTATACCTAAGATTAATAAATTAAATTCATTATCTTGGGCTAAGACTAAGATGTCTTTAAAGAAGAAGATACATGATATATCTAAAGAGTTATTAGAATTATATGCTAAGAGAGCTAGTTTAAAAGGTCCTGCATTTGCTTATAGTGAGATGGAGGATATATTTGCTAGTGACTTTGAATATAATTTAACTAAAGATCAAGAAAAGTCTATTGAAGATATTTTAAATGATTTATCTTCAGAAGTACCTATGGATAGATTATTATGTGGTGATGTTGGTTTTGGTAAAACTGAGGTTGCATTTAGAGCAATGATTAGAACATTACTAAACTCTAAACAAGTAGCGTATCTATGTCCTACAACAATATTATCTAATCAACAATATATGAATGCTTTAAAGAGATTTAAGAATTTCCCAGTTAATATTGCAATATTAAATAGATTTACTACATCTAAACAATTACAACATACGCTTGAGGGATTAAAGAATGGTACTATTGATATTGTATTTGGTACACATAGATTATTAAGTAAAGATGTTGAGTTTAAGAATTTAGGTTTATTAATTGTAGATGAAGAACAACGTTTTGGTGTTACACATAAAGAAAGAATTAAAGAACTTAAAAATGATGTTAATGTATTAACATTAACTGCAACACCTATACCTAGAACATTAAAGATGGCTTTATCTGGATTAAGAGATTTATCTATTATAGATACACCTCCAGTTAATAGATATCCAGTTCAAACTTATGTTTTAGAAGAAAGTGATGTTGTAATTAAAGATGCTATATATAAAGAAATGGCTAGAAATGGTCAAGTATTTGTTTTATATAATAGAGTTGAATCAATAGAAAGTAAATTACATCAATTAAAGACATTAGTGCCTGAAGCAAGAATCTGCTATGCTCATGGACAAATGTCTAAGACGGAACTAGAGAATGTAATACAAGATTTCTTAGAATATAAGTATGATATATTATTATGTACTACTATAATTGAGACTGGTATTGATATGCCTAATGTTAATACATTGATAATATATGATGCTAATAACTATGGATTATCACAACTATATCAGTTAAGAGGTAGAGTTGGTAGATCTAATAGAGTAGCTTATGCATATTTAATGTATTCTAAGAATAAGATGTTAAATGATATTGCTGTTAAGAGATTAGATGCTATTAAAGAATTTACTGAGTTAGGTTCAGGTTATAGAATCGCTATGAGAGACTTAGCACTTAGAGGTGCTGGTGATATCTTGGGTGATGAACAATCAGGATTTGTTAGTGAAGTAGGACTAGATTTATATATGAAACTAGTGGATGCTGAAATAAAGAAACTTAAAGGTGAAGAAGTTGAAGATATCGAAGATATTAAAGATACATCATTAATAGATGTAAGTACTCATATTGATGATTCTTATGTAAGTGATGAAAATATTAAAATTGAGATACATCAAAAGATTAATGAAATTGATTCTAGAGAAAAATTAGAAGAAGTAAGAAAAGAATTAGAAGATAGATTTGGTAAGATTAATGATGATATATTAATATATATGTATGAAGAATATTTTGAAAAACTTGCTGATAAGTTACATATAGATAAAGTAGTTCAAAATGATAGATTTATTGATATTAATTTACCTTCAGAATTAGTTGATAAGATTAAATTTGATAAGTTATTTATTGAAGCTTATGAAGTATGTTCTAAATTTAGTTTTAAAACTGTTGGTAAGTCAGTAGTTATTCACTTAAATATTAATAATTTAGATAAACACTTTATTTATTATTTAGTAGATATGTTGAATTTAATTAAAGAAGAAGTTGCATAACTTCTTCTTTTTTAGTTAAGAATATATCTAGGTGATTATATGAGTAAGTCTTCAATAAAGAAAATAGATGATTTAGGTAGGATAGTTATACCTAAAGATATTAGAAAGTCTTTATCTATTAAGACTAATGATAGTTTAGAAATAGGTGTTAATGGTAATTTAATACAAATAGAAAAGAATGTATCTATTAAGAATTATAATGATGAAGTTATAAAGCTTGCTAATATATTTAGTAGATGTGGAGTATATATGTTAGTTAGTAATAGAGATAAGGTTATATTTAATAATACTGATATTAATATTAATGTTAGTGAATTAATTGATCTATCTTTAATTGAATTAATTAATAAATCAAATGATATATGTAATAATTGTGATATTAGGCCAATTATTATTGATTCTAATGTAGAAGGTATAGTTATTGTTACTAAAAGTAACTGTAACAGTTTAGTTGGTGAATTATTTAATAATCTTATAACTAATAAATTAGATATTACTTGTTAAATATATTTATAAATGCTATATTATTGCTGGGTGTAAGACTATGAGAGATTCTAGTATTAAATATTTAGTATCAATTAATACTGAACTTATTAAAAAGAATTTAGATGATATATATTTAAAAAAATTTGATAATAATATTACTAGTGTTAAAACAAAGTGTTTTTATACTAATTCAGTGACTTCTACTGTATTTGGTGCAAAGAAAACAATTAGTGTTGCTAGTTATGATTATAAAAATAATAATTTAAATTTATATCCTAATAATCTAGAAAGAGTTAAAGCTATATATAATGATGATAAGATGTCTTCGATGATGATTTATCATGAGTTAATTAAACTTGCTGCCACTGATTTAAGTGCAGAATCAACAGGTATTCATAATAAAGAAGCTAGTTATGATGCATTAAATGCAGGTATTACTGAGTTTTATACTTATAGTGCTTATAGTAATGCAAGTATTATTCAGTCTAGATATTTATTTGAGTTGTTATTAACAATTCAGTTAATAACAATAGTTGGTGAAAAACACATTGCTTTATCTTATTTTAATTTTCATAATATAGATACTATTAAAGTTTTATTATTAAGATATATTAGTGAAGATAGAGTTGATGAATTTTTTAAATTATTTGAGGAGTTTTATAAAAATAGATTAAGTAGTAATGATTATTCTTTATTAGGTAGATTACAAATTATATTAGCAGATGCTTTTATAGCTAAATGTAATATGTTAGATTTAAGTCAAAATGTTGTTGATTATTATAAACAGTATTTAATTACTCCTGAATTAGTTAATAAGTATACTAATAAAGATAATGATATTCCTTTATTAAAGGAAAGTTTAAATAGATTTAATAATATAGAGGGTAAAAGAAACATTTAATTGTTTCTTTTTATTTGTTATAATTATATAGGTGATATTTATGGATAGATACTTTGAAAAGATAAGTTTTGATCAATTTAAGAAAGATATTAAAGATGATATTAATTTATATAATGAATATAAATTACCTGCTAGAAAAACTAGAACTAGTGTAGGTTATGATTTTTTAGCAATAGAGGATTTTAGTATTAATCCTGGAGAAATTAAGAAAATACCTACAGGTATTAAAGCTAAGTTTTTAGATGATGAAGGTTTATTTATATATGTTAGAAGTTCAATGGGATTTAAATATAATGTTAGATTATGTAATCAAGTAGGTATTATTGAGAGTGATTATTATAATAATATTGATAATGAAGGACATATGTGGGTAGCTTTACAAAATGAAGGAGATAAAGTATTTACTTGTAAAAAGGGTGAAGGTTTTGCTCAAGGTATATTTCAAAAGATACTTACTTGTGGTGAAGAAGTAGATACAGTACGTGTTGGTGGTATTGGTAGTACAACTAAGGAGGATTAGTTATGTTTTGTGATAGTCATTGTCATATATTTAAAGAATATTATGAGAATATAGATGAAGTTATTAAGAATGCTAAAGATAATGGTATTAATAGACTTATTGTGGCTGCTGATAATCAAAAGTCTTGTTTAGAAGTTTTAGATTTAGTTAATAAATATGATAATGTATATGGATGTTTAGGATTACATCCAGAGAATTGTTTAGAAGATTTTGATTATGAGTTATTAAAAACTAATAATAAAAAGATTGTTGCTATTGGTGAAATTGGTTTAGATTATTATTGGACTAAGGAAACTAAAGAAAAACAACAAGAGGTATTAAGAAAACAATTACAAATAGCACAAGATTTAAATTTACCTGTAGTTATTCATAGTAGAGAAGCTACATTAGATACTATTAATATATTAAAAGAATATAAAGTAAAAGGTGTTATTCATTCATTTAGTGGTTCTTTAGAAACAGCTAAGATATATTTATCTATGGGATTTAAATTAGGTGTTAATGGTGTTGTTACTTTTAAAAACTGTAATTTAAAAGATGTATATTTAAAATTGGATCCTAGTGATATAGTTTTAGAAACAGATAGTCCTTTCCTTAGTCCAGTACCTTATAGAGGTCAACAAAATGAACCCGCTAGAGTTCATGATATAGCACTGTTTATGGCTAATCTATATAATATGGACTTAAGTGAACTGGAAGAGATTACCAATAGGAATATAAAAGAGATTTTTGACATTTAATTATAGACATGTTACAATATTTACATATCAGGTGATAATAAATGAAAGTAATGACTCATCTCAATTATGCTATAAAATTAATAGTTATTGCTATTGCAGTATTATTTGTTGTTGGATCATCAAACGGTAAAGAATTTAAGGTTAAAAATAATAACTTAAATTTATCAACTGATTTAACATTAATGGCATTAAGAGTAGAAGAAGATATTAAAAATGATATTTATGGTGCTAAAGAAACATATACTGGTGATTTAACTGGTTATGGTGCTGATTGTCCACTTTGTGGTGGTACACTTGCATGTATGCCTTCATTAGATGTGTTACATGGTAATGTAACATATAA
The DNA here is from genome assembly GCA_946611605.1 of uncultured bacterium. GTDB lineage: Bacteria > Bacillota_I > Bacilli_A > RF39 > UBA660 > UBA6985. Next base: position 3,396 of record CAMODU010000037.1, on the reverse strand, counting down.
TGATGCTACATACGGTAATGTTAGAATTGTTGCATCATCTCAAAACTTACCTTGTGGTACAGTTATTAGATTTGATTCACAAAGAATATCTAACGAACCAGTTGTTGCTATTGTTTTAGATAGAGGAGTATTAGGTACTCATATAGATTTATTATCTACTAGTGAAGCTGAAGCTTCTAATAATGTAGGTAGATCTGTTATTACATATGATGTAATTAGAAAAGGATGGTAAGTTAGATATAACTTGCCTTTTTAGGTGGTATTATGTTTAAGACTAAGAAAAGTTTAGGACAAAACTTTTTAATAGATACATCTATAGTAGATAGAATTATTAAGAGTGTAGATGTTAAAGATAATGAAAAGATTTTAGAAGTTGGTCCTGGTATTGGTTATTTAACTAAAGAATTAAAGTCTTTTAATAGTGATTTAACTTGTTTTGAAATAGATTTAGATACTAAGAAGTATTTAGATAAGTTAGTAGATGATAAAACTAAAGTTATTTATAAAGACTTTATGCAAGTAGATTTAAATGAATATTATAATAAAGATGATAAGATTCATGTTATAGCTAATATACCTTATTATATTACTACCCCTATAATTGAAAAAATTATTGATAGTAAATTAAATATATTAGATATGACTTTAATGGTACAAAAAGAAGTAGCAGATAGATTATCATCTAAACCTAAGTCTTCAGAATACGGTTATATAACAGTTTATTTAAATTATTATTTTGAAGTTAATAAATTATTTAATGTAGATAAGAGTTGTTTTAATCCTGCACCTAAGGTTGATAGTGCAATAATTCAATTAAAGAAAAAAGATAAGATTAAAGTTAATGAAGAAGTATTCTTTAAGTTAATAAAAGATTCATTTAGATTAAAAAGAAAGAATCTAAGAAATAACTTAAAAGAATATGATTTAGATAAAATAGAAACTATTTTATCTAATCATGGTCTTTCTTTAACATCTAGAGCAGAAGAATTATCTTTAGATGTATTTATTGATATAGCAAATAACTTATAAGGAGGTTTATATGCATACATCATTTAATATTTATTATGGGTTGGCTAAGAAATACTTTGAACATTATGGTAACTTAAGTGTGCCTAGAAATTTTAAGACTTTGGATGGTATAACTTATGATGAACATGGTTATGCTTTAGGTAAATGGATACCTAGTATAAGACATTATTATAAGAATCACGATGGTATTGAAGAAAGAAGAGATTTATTACAAGCTATTGGTATGGTATTTGATCTTCATGAACTTAATTTTGATCGTATGTATTTACTTGCGTGTAAGTATTATACTTTCTATGGGGACTTAGAGGTTCCGTTTAGGTTTAAAACTAAAGATGGTATTAATCAAGATCCAAAAGGATATGCACTAGGTCAATGGATAGTTACACAAAGAAATGCTTATAATTATGATGAAGCTTATCCAATGGAAAGATATAATAAATTAAATGATATAGCTATGAATTGGTCTATAAGAACTAAATAATAATAAAATCGCTTATTAATGCATATTATTAATAGGTGATTTTTTTGATTAAAATTGGAGATTATGTAACTAGAAATTCATATAAGAATGATATGATATTTAAAGTTATTAATATTGATAGTAATACTATATATTTAAAAGGGGTAGATTATAGATTATATGCTAATGCTAATATTAATGATTTAGTATTAGTAGATAAAAAGAAATACAAAGATGAATTTAATCCATCTTTATTAGTAGATGAAGAAAGAAGTGAATACTTTTATTTACCTGGTAAGATATTACATATAGATAGTGATAGGGAATATCTTAAAAGATGTATGAATTATTATAAAAAGAATAAGTTATACGCTATAGGTAAATGTATGGATGAAGAAGATATAGTTAATAATATATATGATTTATTAGATGAATATAAAGTAGATATATTAGTTATTACTGGTCATGATTATTTAAAGAAGAATACTAGTAAGTTTGATATAGATAACTATCAAAATTCTAAGAACTTTTATAATGCAATTAAAGAAGCTAGAAGATATGAAAAGTCTCATGATAAGTTAATTATAATAGCAGGAGCTTGTCAAAGCGATTATGAGGATTTAATTAGGGCTGGAGCAAACTTTGCTTCTAGTCCTAAGAGAATCAATATTCATGCTCTTGATCCTGCTATTATAGCTTCTAATTTATCATTAACTAAAAAGAATAAAGAAATTGATTTAAAAGAATTATTATCTAAAACTAAAAATGGTAGTGATGGTATTGGTGGTTTAATGTGCTCTGGGATGATGTATGTGGGGTATCCTAGATGAATTTAGATGATATAAAACAAGAAATTTTAAGTTTAGTTGACAAGGAAGTTATGATAAAAGTTAGTGGTTCTAGAAATAAAAATATGATGTATAAAGGTGTGGTAAACGCCGTATATCCAAACATTTTTACGGTTTTGGTTGAAGGAATTAGTAAAAGTTTTACTTATAGTGACGTTGCAATTGGAGATGTAAAAATATACCATATCTAGTAAAAAGGTTGACAAATAGTGGGTTTTTACTTTAAAATATATATAAGTTAAATGACTTTATATGTTATAACTTTAGAAAAGGAGATGTGTTATGCAAGTTACATCAGTAAGCGTACGCAAAATAGAAAAAGAAGGATCACGTATGAAAGGAATAGCGTCTATAGTTTTAGATGACTCATTTGCAGTACATGATATTAGAATTATTCAAGGAGATAAAGGTTTGTTTATCGCTATGCCTAGTAGAAAAACTGCTACTGGTGGATATAGAGATATAGCTCATCCTATTAATCCTGATGTTCGTAAAATGCTAGAAGATGCAATCATCGAAGAATACAACAATACAGAATATGCACCTGCAGATACAAACGAAGAATAATTTATAAATTAAGAACTCTTGTGAGTTCTTTTTTATTTCTATTAAACATATAATTTAATAGGTGATATTAATGAATGATAATATATCTATTAAAGAATATGGTGAGATTAAAATAATTGATAGAAAAAGAATTACTTTAACTGGTGTAAGAAAGTTAATTAGTTTTAATAATAAAGAATTTGTTATAGATTCTAAATTAGGTTTAATAGTATTAAAAGGTGATGATTTAGAATTATTAAAACTAGATACTAGTGATGGTAATTTAGCTATTAAAGGTAGAATAGATTCTTTAAGTTATATGGATGAAACTAAGAAAGAAATATCTTTTATATCTAGGTTATTTAAATGAGTGTTGATATACAAATAATATGTATTATTGTATCCTTTCTATATGGAATATTTATTAAGATATGTAATTTAATTAATTCAACACTCATTAAAAATATTAACAAATATATAAATATAATTTCTAATGTAATATATATGTATATT
>CAMODU010000036.1 GCA_946611605.1 uncultured bacterium | reverse complement strand
GATACTAAATATGTTGGTTTATTATTTAAATTAATTAATAATGGGAATGTAGAAGTATAATTCATTTGTTGTACTTGTCCCTTAGCTGATTCCATAGCTGAGAATTCTTCAGCACCTGGTACTTCATAATACTTAGTTTCACCTGTTCTTAAATTAGAAAGAATAAATCCTAAGTTAGATTCATCAGATACTACTGATGTAATACCAGTATAAAGATATACATCATCATTTAATGCTAGATAATTATATCCTTCAGTAGTATTAACTACATTCTTTTGGCCAAATATAGAATTCCAGAAACCACCTTGGTATTCTCCCCAATTATTTACTTGATTAATAACTAAATCAGCATAATAAACATTGTCTACCCATTCAGGTACATCTTCTACTTTATACTTAGTAGAATCACCTGTAACAGGATCAGTTATAATAGCTGCTATTACTTTAGTTTTATTAGATATACCTGTATATTTTAATACAGGAGTAATCCAATAAGGTTTACCTTCATTATCTATTTCAAATCTAGATGTACCAAATATATCAAATATATAAGTAAATCTTAAATGTCTTTCTAAATCTTCATTAAAATAAGCAGATGGCATGTATTTCATACCTTTATCCATCTTATTAAGTGTAGATGCTCCATTTACTGAATTAACAGAAATATACGCATTAATACCATTTTTACGGTTAGTAAACCATTTAATTAATCCATCATACTCTAATGGAGTAACTCTTACAATATCATCATTATAATTAATTTGAGTATATAAATCAGATACATAGTATTGAGATACGTATTCAGAGTTTTGTCCCATTGTTCTATCACCTAATTTTTGTGATGAATCTTTATCCAATAATGGGATTTTAGTAAAATCTACTTCCTTAATATCTTCAGTAAAATTAGCTGTTGTAACATTTATTCTGTGTGCCCATGAATTAGCATTAAAGAATGGCCCTACAGCAAAATTAATAATAACTATTAGTATTGAACCAACTGGTATTAACATTAATGGAATCCAAAAATGCTTAGGAGCACTATTAACAACAACATTCTTACCATTAACTGTACAATCTATATCTCCTAGATTGATAGCAGCATATACAATTATTCCTATTCCTATATAAAACCAGAATAATAATGATGTAGGATTAATTGGTGGTAATATTACATAATATAATAAAGCCATAACGATTAATCCAATTATATAACCTATTACTTTTCCTTTTTTCATACTCTTCTCCTTCTAGTTTTATTCTATCATATTTAATAATTAAATGATATGATATTTAAAGGTGGTATTTATGTTTAAATATTCATTAGATAATAAAAGATATCATACATTAAATTACTTTTATAAAACCACTTTTAACTCTAAAGTATTTAAGGTAGCTTTAAATGGTAATTTCACTTGTCCTAATAAAGATGGAACTAAAAGTATAGGTGGATGTATTTATTGTTCTCCTTCTGGATCAGGCGACTTTGCAGGTAATATTAAAGATAATTTAGTAGATCAATTTAATAAAATAAAAGAAATAGAACTTATGAAATGGCCTAATGCTAAATATATAGCTTATTTCCAAGCAAATTCTAATACATATGATGAAGTTAATAAATTAAAAGAAAGATATGAAGCTGTTATAGATTTGCCTGATGTAATAGGTATATCTATTGCAACTAGACCAGATTGTTTCAATGAAGATATATATAATTATTTAGAAGATTTAAATAAAAGAACATATCTTACTATTGAACTAGGATTACAAACTATTAAAGAAGAAACATTGGAACTAATTAACCGAGGACATACAACAAAGGAATTCCTTGATTGCTATAATGAATTAACTAAAAGAGGAATAAAAGTAATAGTACATATCATAAATGGATTGCCTGGTGAAACTAAAGAAGATATGTTGAAAACTATTAAGTTTTTAAATGATTTAAATATATATGGAATAAAAATACATATGTTACATGTTACTAAGAACACTAAATTAGCTGATATGTATAAAGAAAAACCATTTCATATACTAACTAAAGATGAATATATAGATATTGTAGTAAGCCAATTAGAACTACTAAATCCTGAAACTATAATATGTAGAATAACAGGAGATCCTGTTAAAGAAGATTTAATAGAACCTAAATGGTTATTAAAAAAGTTTGTAGTATTAAATGATATAGACAAAGAAATGGTTAAAAGAGATACTTATCAAGGAAAATCATTGAAATAGTATTTTATATATCATATAATTTAAGTAGAGAAAGCATTAACACTATAATGCTAACTCCAATTATTTGGCTAGCACCTAGTTTTTAACTAGATGCTTTTTTGTTATCAACCAAATACCCCTGAGGCTATCCGTATATAATAAACAAAACAATAATAGTAATTAACAATAAGATAAGTATATCTTTCTTATTAATCATATTATCACCTCCAAACTTAATTGGAGATAGCACCTAGGAAAATACTCCCTCTAATATATATATACAAGATAAGTACCCTAAATTACGTTTTTTTAAATAAAAAAAGTAGAATTTCTTCTACTTTTTATTATTTATCAATAATTTTTTATAGGGAATTGATATCTAATCCTTCTTTTATAAGGTCATTTTCAAATCTCTTTTTAAAATCTTCTATAGCTTTTTCTTTAGCATCTGAATAAATAGTATTAGTATTCTTCATAGCTAAATATATATGTTTATATGTTACCTCAGTACTATTTTCTAGTAATGCAAATGAGAATGCACTAGAAACTATAGTTAAACATATATCTGGATATCTATTTTGTACTTCATATATTCTCTTATATTCAGTAGTATTATCTACTATCCATGCAAATACTCTTTCTAATTGGAATTCTGTTAATTTAAACTTAACACCCATCTTAGCTTCAAACTTAGGATATGTACCCATTAGTACTTTAACAACGTCTTCACCTTGTAATTCTTCTATAGGTATTTTAATAAAACGTCTAACAAATGCTCTATCACGTAATATGAATTGTTCATATTCCATATCAGTAGTAGCACCTATCATTAGGATTCTACCTCTATCTAGATATGGTTTTAACATATTACCAAAGTCTAAGTCTACTGCTCCATTATTATGAGCTACTAATAAATGTACTTCATCTATGAATAGGATTGTTTTATCTAATCCATCTATTTCATCTATTAATAATTGCAATTTAGATACTTCTACACCATCTACATTAATTTTACCTAATAATGCAGGTATATTTATTTTAATAACCTTCCAACCTTGAATAGCATTAGGTACAGTACCTTGATGTATTCTATATGCCAATCCTTCTACTAAAGCTGTTTTACCTATACCAGGTTTGCCTATAAGTAAGGCACTTTTATCTGGTGTAACTAAAGCTAAAATCATCTTTTCGATTTCTTCATCTCTAGCAACAGCAGGATTAGTGATATATTCTTTATCTGTTAATATTTCACCATACATATCTATCATACTAGGACCACTTTTAGTTTCTAGTACTTCTGTTGGTGTTGAATCTAATACTTCTAATTCTTCATTCATCGGTATCACCTATAAGAATTATACCAAATTATATATTTTTATAAAATAAAATGTTAATAAATAAACATTTATTAACATTAGAATGCAACAATTTGATTAGTATGTCCACCTGCTACACTATAACAATCATGTGAATATAAAGTAGCATTATCATCTAATTCCTTAACATAGTGTTTCAATGTATAGAATCTATATGTAGGTATAACACACATAATAATAGTTCTTTTAAATATACCTATACCATTTGTAGATTGTATTAAAGTATATCCTGTATCTAATCCTTCTTCTATATATTTAGATAACTCTCTTACTCTCTTAGTGTTGATAAATACTAACTTTTTAGATGATAAACCGATTAATACTGCATCAGATACAAAATTAATAATAATAAGTGTAATAATAGCATATATAGCTTTTACATAGCCAAATGTAACTATACCAGATAATATTATTAAACCATTTACTATATTACCAACTGTAGCAAAAGGAACTTTGAACTTATCTCTTAATATAGTAAGAATAGTATCTATTCCTCCTGTATCAAATCCAGATCTATATATTAATCCAGATCCTATACCTATAATTAATCCATAGAAGATACATGCAAATAAGAATGAATCAAATTGAATATTTAACATAGGTGCAAAACCTTGAGTAAGGTTAACCATTAAAATATATACACCATAGCCTATAATTGAATGAATAGTATGTTTAAAACCTAATATAAATATACTTAGTATTAAAGTAATACCTACAGATACATTTAAGAATGTTATAGGAGACAAACCAGTAAAGTTATTAACAACTATAGCTAAACCTCCTAAACCTCCATATACGATGTTATTAGGTATTATAAAGGCATTATAAATATATGCACATATAAAACAACCTAGAACTAATGCTAAGCCTCTTATAATTACATTATGATCTTCAAAATAAGTTACTACCTTCTCTATCATAATAACACCTATTATAATTATATAATAAAAAAACAAGTAATAATACTTGTTTCTATTTATTTAACAATTCTTTTTTCTTTTGGTCATATTCTTCTTGAGTAATAGCACCCATATCTAATAATTCTTTATATTTCTTAATTTCATCAGCAGAAGAATCTCTTGTAGATACTATAGTAGTTGTTTCTTTCTTAGTATTTTTTTGTCTCTTAACAATTAATTCTTCTAATGTTTTATATGGTGTATTAACATCTGCAAACATAAACCATCTAATCATACCCGATGATGATGATACATTTAATCCAGAGAAAGCATTTCTACTAATAGAAGAAATACTATCTAAAGGAATATCTACTCTCTTCCCAAATATAGATCTACCATATACTCTTTTATCAGTTATTACTATTTCCATGTTATTAATTACTATATAAACTAAGAATGTAATGAAAGCAGCTAATCCTGATAAAGAAAGTACAATAGTCACATATCCGCCAACTTGTTGATATAAATCCTTATTTGGATATCTATTTAATGCATCTTTTCCACATTTACTAGTACTCTTCATATATTCATCTTTATTGCCTAAAAGATTATATTGATATCTTGCACCACTAGCACATGTATCATATGCTTTATTATAATCGTTTAAATAGTTTTGCAAATAACCAAATACAAATCCGCAAGCCATAGCTGCGCCCAAGAATACTATAAATAATGTTAAAAATAATTTTGATTTTTTCGTATTATCAGATTTAAATAATTCCTTTTCCATATTATCACCTAACTAAATTATAATTCTAATTAGAGAAAAATAAAAGACTAGATTACTCTAGTCTTATTATTATACAAATTATTCAGAGATTTCAGTTACAACACCAGAACCAACTGTTCTACCACCTTCACGGATAGCGAATCTAGTTCCGTTTTCAAGTGCAACTGGAGTGATTAATTCTACTGAGAATTCTACATTGTCACCAGGCATAACCATTTCAACACCAGCAGGTAATTCAATGATACCAGTAACGTCAGTAGTTCTGAAATAGAATTGAGGTCTGTAGTTTGTAAAGAATGGAGTATGTCTTCCACCTTCTTCTTTGTTTAATACATAAACAGAGCATTTAAATTTCTTATGTGGAGTAACAGATCCAGGTTTAACTAAAACTTGTCCTCTTTCAACGTCATCTCTACCAATACCACGTAATAATACACCAGCATTATCACCAGCTTCAGCTTCATCTAAAGTCTTTCTGAACATTTCAATACCAGTAACAACTGTCTTTTGAGTGTCTCTAAGACCTACGATTTCAACTTCATCATTTAAATGTAATACACCACGTTCAACACGTCCAGTAACAACTGTACCACGTCCTGAGATAGTGAATACATCTTCGATACTCATTAAGAATGGTTTATCAGTTTCTCTTGGAGGAGTGTCGATATATTCATCAACAGCGTCCATTAAGTCATGGATAGCCTTAACTGAATCAGGATCTCCTTCAAGTGCCTTAAGAGCAGAACCTCTTATGATTGGGCAATTTCTATCAAAACCATATTCATCTAATAAGTCTCTAATTTCTTCTTCAACTAAGTCTAAGATTTCTGGATCGTCAACTTGGTCGATCTTATTCATGAATACAACGATTTTTGGAACACCAACTTGTCTTGATAATAAGATGTGTTCTCTAGTTTGTGGCATGCAACCATCAGCAGCAGAAACTACTAAGATAGCTCCATCCATTTGAGCTGCACCAGTGATCATGTTCTTAACATAGTCAGCATGTCCAGGACAGTCTACGTGTGCATAATGTCTTTTTTCTGTTTCATATTCGATATGAGCAGTGTTAATAGTAATACCACGAGCTTGTTCTTCTGGTGTACCATCGATATCAGCATATCCCATTACATTCTTAGAGAATTCTTTAGAAATAGCAGCTGATAAAGTAGTTTTACCATGGTCAACGTGTCCGATTGTACCAATATTAACATGTGGTTTACTACGATCAAATTTTTCTCTTGTCATAATATTTCCTCCTAATTTTCTTTCTTGTCTTATAACAATAATATTTTATCTAATACTTAACCTAAAATCAAGTACTTTTTAGTTTGCTGAATTTTTCTTAATTATTTCATCAGCAATGTTCTTTGGAACTGGTTCATAACTGTCTTTAAACATTTGGAAAACACCACGTCCTTGAGTATTGGATCTTAAGTCTGTAGCATATCCGAACATTTCAGATAATGGAACCATAGCAGTGATTCTTGTCTTAACTCCTAGAGCTTCTTGACCAACTGGTCTACCACGTCTAGATGTTAAATCACCCATAACGTTACCAACATATTCTTCTGGAACGTCTACTACAACCTTCATTATTGGTTCTAGTAATATTGCCTTACATTTATCTTTAGCAGCTTTTAAAGCCATAGAAGCAGCAACTTTGAATGCCATTTCTGATGAGTCTACTTCATGGTATGAACCATCATGTAGAGTAGCTTTAATATTAACTAATGGATAACCAGCTAATATACCACCAGCTAAAGCTTCTTGTAATCCTTTATCAACAACTGGAATGTATTCTCTTGGAACAACTCCACCAACAACTGCATCAACGAATTCGTAGTCAGCATCTTTGTTAGGTTCGAACTTAATCCAAACATGTCCGTATTGTCCACGACCACCAGATTGTTTAACATATTTACCTTCGCAGTCTCCTTCAACTGTTATAGTTTCTCTATAAGCAACTTGTGGAGCACCTTGATTACATTCAACACCAAATTCTCTCTTTAATCTATCAATAATGATATCTAAGTGTAATTCACCCATACCTGAAAGGATAGTTTGTCCTGTTTCAGTATCAGTCTTACATCTTAATGTTGGATCTTCTTCAGTTAACTTTTGTAATGCTATAGCCATCTTATCTTGATCAGCTTTAGATTTAGGTTCAATAGCTATATCGATAACTGGTTCTGGGAATTCCATACCTTGCATTATGCAGAAATTCTTTTCATCACATAATGTATCAGCAGTAGTAGTATCTTTTAAACCTACAGCTGCAGCAATTTCACCAGCATATACTTCAGTTATTTCTTTTCTTGTATTAGCATGCATTTGTAATATACGACCAATTCTTTCTTTTTCACCCTTAGTAGAGTTCATTACATAAGAACCAGCATTTAACTTACCAGAGTAAACTCTGAAGAATGCTAATCTACCAACGAATGGGTCAGTCATGATCTTGAATGCTAAAGCAGTGAATGGTTCGTTATCAGATGGATGTCTTAAAACTTCATTACCATTCTTATCTACACATTTAATAGCTTCAATATCAGTTGGTGCAGGTAAATAATCTATAACTGCATCAAGTAATACTCTAACACCCTTATTAGCTAAGGCATCAGAACATAATACTGGGAAGAACTTAGCAGAAAGAGTTCCCTTTCTAATAACTGCTTTTAATTCATCAGCAGTAATTTCTTCGCCATCTAAATACTTCATCATGAAGTCATCATCAAATTCAGCAACTGAGTCAATTAACTTAGCTCTGTATTCGTTAGCTTTATCTAACATGTCTGCAGGTATTTCTGCTTCATCCATGTTTTCTTGTTCATCACCTTTGAACATTAAAGCTTTCATATTAACTAAATCAATAACACCTGAGAAGTTTGCTTCAGAACCAATAGGTAATACGATAGCAGCAGCATTAGCTCCTAATCTGTCTTTACAAGATTGTAATGACATATAGAAGTCAGCACCTATCTTACCCATTTTGTTTGCACAAATCATTCTTGGTACATTATATTCATTAGCTTGTCCCCAAACTGTTTCAGTTTGTGGTTCAACACCAGCATTGGCATCAAGTAAAGCGATAGCACCATCTAATACTCTTAATGATCTTTGAACTTCAATTGTGAAGTCTACGTGACCTGGAGTATCGATGATATTTAATCTATGATCCTTCCAGTAGCAAGTAGTTGCTGCAGAAGTAATAGTAATACCTCTTTCTTTTTCTTGATCCATCCAGTCCATTTGTGATTCACCATCATGTGTTTCACCTATTTTATGAGTTACACCTGTTAGGTATAAAATTCTTTCTGTAGTAGTAGTTTTACCAGCATCGATGTGAGCCATGATACCAATATTTCTTAACTTATCAATACTTATATCTCTTGCCATATAAATCCTCCTACCATCTCATGTGTGCAAATGCTTTATTAGCTTCTGCCATTCTGTGAGTATCTTCACGTTTCTTAACAGC
>CAMODU010000035.1 GCA_946611605.1 uncultured bacterium | reverse complement strand
ATTTATTTAAGAAATTTACAAATAAATATTATTAACATATAATTAGAATAGGTGATACTATGAAAAAATTATTAGAAAATAAGTATGTACAAGTAGTATTAGGAGTATGTTTCTTAATATTATTCTATTTCTTCATACTACATATAGGAGATTTCTTTAAAATAGTAGGTGGATTATTAGGAATCTTAAAACCACTTATTATAGGTTTAGTTCTTGCATATATTATGCATCCTATTGTAGATTTATTTGAAGGAAAAGTATTTAAGAAAATAAAGAATAAAACTACAAGAAGAAATTTATCTATTACCGTTACTATAGCAATAATAGTTGGATTAATAGTTACTTTAATAAGTATTATTATTCCTGAATTATTAACAAGTATTAAGAGTATTATTGTTCATCTTCCATCATACTTAAATGATTTAGAAGGAATAATAAGAAATTGGATTGCTGATAGTGCAGTAGAAGAACAAGTAATGGCTAACTATGATAATATTTTATCTGCTATTACTAACGGATTAAATGATATAGCTTTACCTGCTGTTAACTCTGCTATTAATAATTTAGGTGCAGGAGTTATGGCTGTAGCTAGAGGTATCTTAAATTGGTTAATTGGATTTGTATTTGCTGTTTATATTTTAGCTAATACTAAATCATTTGGAGCAGGATCTAAGAAAGTATTATATTCATTATTTGATAATAATGCTGTTAATGATTTTTTAGTAGAATTAAGACATATAAATAAAGTATTTGTTAATTTTATGATTGGTAAAGTAACTGACTCATCAATTATATTATTAACTACATTCTTATTCTTACTAATATGTGGATTCCCATATCCATTATTGATTGCAGTTATTATTGGATTAACTGATCTTATTCCATATTTTGGACCTTACATTGGTACTGTTCCATCTGCAATATTAATCTGTTTTGTTAATCCAGTTAAGGCAGTAATATTTGTACTATTCATTATAGTGTTACAACAAATAGATGCTAACCTTATTACTCCAAGAATTCAAAGTAATGCAACTGGTTTACCTTCATTCTGGGTATTATTTGCAATTACATTATTTGGTGGATTATTCAATATAGTAGGTTTATTAATAGGTGTTCCTGTATTTACTATTATCTATGAATTAGTAAGAGATTTAATTAATAAAAAATTAGCTAAAAAGAATATGCCAATAGATAAAGATTACTATGAAAAACATGATAGTATAGAAAAGAAAACTATTAAGGCTAAAATACCTAAAACAAGTTAAACGATTATATTATTATAATCGTTTTTTATATACCTATTTTTATGATTATTTGGTATAATTGTAGTAAGGTGGAAATATGGATAGTATATTTAATTATAAGTTAGAGGAACTAGAAGATTTTTTCGAATCTATAGGCGAGAAAAAATTTAAAGCAAGACAAATATTTGAATGGATATATAAGAAACATATATATGACTTTTATGAAATGTCTAATATCTCTAAAACTCTACAAGAAAAATTAAATAATACATTTTCTACCAATTTATTAACTATTAAAACTAAACAATCAAGTAAGCTAACTAATAAGTACTTGTTTGAACTTGAAGATGGTAACTTGATTGAAGCAGTTTTAATGAGACATGACTATGGAAATTCTATATGTGTATCTTCTCAAGTTGGATGTAACATGGGTTGTACTTTCTGTGAATCAGGAAGATTAAAGAAGGTAAGAAATCTATCTGCAGCTGATATTGTTAGACAAATAATAATGATACAAGAAGATATAGATGAAAGAATTGATTCTATAGTAGTAATGGGTATAGGTGAACCATTTGATAATTATGATAACGTAATGAAAATGGTAAGAATTGTTAATTCACCATATGGTATTGAAATAGGAGCAAGACATATTACTATATCTACATCTGGATTAATTCCAATGATAGAAAAATATGCTAATGAAGATTTACAAACTAATTTAGCTATTTCCTTACATGCACCTAATGATGAATTAAGATCTAAACTAATGCCTGTTAATAGAGCTTATCCTTTAAAAGATTTAATGAAAGCTATTAAATCTTATATTGATAAGACTAATAGAAGAGTTACTATTGAATATTTATTATTAAAAGATGTTAATGATACAGAAGAATGTGCAATAGAACTTAGTAAATTATTAAAAGGATTAAATGTATATGTTAATTTAATACCTTATAATGAAACATCACATATTGAATATAAAACTTCTCCAAACAAGAATGTTATGAAGTTTTATGATTTGTTAAAGAAGAATAAAATAAATGTAACTGTAAGAATGAAGTTTGGGGATGAAATAGATGCTGCATGTGGACAGCTAAGAGCAAATGAGGTGAATAAGTTATGAAATCATTTTATATAACTGATGCTGGAAGAGTAAGAAGTCATAATGAAGACTCAGTAACAATAGTTAAAAACCAATCATCTGAACATTTAATGATTGTAGCTGATGGTATGGGAGGTCATAGAGCAGGTGAGGTTGCATCTTCTATGGTTGTAACTCAAATAGGTTCTAGATTCCAAAAGTTATCATCAATAGGATCTAAACAAGATGCTGTTAATTGGTTAAGAGAAAATGTTAAAGAAATAAATGCAGCTATTATTAAATATAGTGAAGAAAATCCAGAAGCACAAGGATTAGGAACTACATGTGTAATGGCTTTATTAACAAAAGAATTCTTAATGTTTGTTAATATAGGAGATTCATCTGGATTTGTAATTAGAAACGGTAAATTAAAGAAAGTTACTAAAGATCATACATTAGTTAATTTCTTAGTTGAAACAGGAGATTTATCACCTGAACAAGCTAAGAACCACCCTAAGAAGAATGTTTTAATGAGAGCACTTGGTGCATCTGATCAATGTGAATTAGATATATTTGATGTTGAATCAGATGTAGATGGAATATTATTATGTTCTGATGGATTAACTAATATGTTATCTGTTGAACAAATAGAAAAAGTTCTTGATGAAGAAGATATAGAAGTAGATGAAAAACTTATTAAGTTAATCAAGAAATGTAATGTAAGAGGTGGATTAGATAATATATCTATAGCCTTATTATTGAAGAATGAAAGAGGGTCTTCTAAATGATAGTTAAAGGACAAAAGATTAATGATAGATATCAAATAATTAAAACTATCGGTGAAGGTGGAATGGCCAATGTATATTTGGCATATGATACTATTTTGGATAGAAATGTAGCAGTTAAAGTTTTAAGAGGGGATCTTGCTACTGATGAAAAGTTTGTTAGAAGATTCCAAAGAGAAGCATTATCTGCATCTTCTTTATCTCATCCAAATATAGTTGAAGTTTATGATGTAGGAGAAGACAATGGCTCTTACTACATTGTAATGGAATATATTGAAGGTAAACAATTAAAACAATTGTTAAAGAAGAGAGGTAAATTAACTCTTAATGAAGTTGTTGATATTATGTCTCAAGTAACTGATGGTATGTCAGCTGCACATGATTCATATATTATTCATAGAGATATTAAACCTCAAAATATAATGATACTAGAGAATGGTTTAATTAAAATAACTGACTTTGGTATTGCGATGGCATTAAACTCAACTCAATTAACTCAAACAAATTCAGTTATGGGTTCAGTTCATTATTTACCACCTGAACAAGCAAGTGGTAAGGGTGCTACAATTCAATCAGATGTATACTCAATGGGTATTCTTATGTATGAATTGTTAACTGGTGAACTTCCATTTAGAGGTGACAATGCAGTTGAAATAGCATTAAAACAAATTAAGGAACCAGTTCCTTCTATAAGAAAGAAGTTAGAAACTATTCCTCAATCAATTGAAAATATTATTTTCAAAGCTACAGCTAAGAATCCAAAGAATAGATATAAAGATGCTAGAGAAATGCATGATGATTTAAAGACAGCACTTTCTAAAGAAAGAGAAAATGAACCTAAGTATCAATTTAAGTATCCTGAAAGTACTGATGAAAATATTAAGAAATCAGAAGTTAGAACAACACCAGTTCCAACTGATGAAGATTTAAAGAAGGAAGAAAAGTTAAAGAATAAAAAGAATTCTAAAGAAGATGAATTCTTAAATAAGTTTGCTGAAACAGAAGAAATAAAGACTACTAAGATTGAAGATAAGAAACCTTCAAAACCTGTTAAAGCAAAAGATAAAAGAAAAGAAGAAAATAAATTATTATTAATATTAGCTATAATATTTACTGGTTTATTTGTAATTGTGACTGCATTAGTAATAGCTATACCTAAGTTAACTCAAGTTAAAGAAGTTACAATTCCTGATGTTAAAAACATGACTGTTGAAGAAGCACAATCTAAGATTCAAGAGTTAGGTTTAACAATAGAAAATGATAAATATGAAGAATCAACTGAAATTGAAGCAGACAGAGTAACTCGTACTTCTCCACAAATAGGAAGAAGAGTTAAGAAAGGATCTTCAATTACACTATATATTTCATCTGGTGAAGGTGGAATTATCTTAGATGATTATACAGGACAAAACTATTTAGAAGTTAAAGGTGCCTTAGAATCTAAGAATATTTCAGTTAAGATTAAGAAAGAAGAACCACAAGATTATAATAAAGTATCTGCTGAAGATGTATTAAGACAAGAACCAGCTAAAGGTACTTTAGTAAAAGCTGGTGAACAAGTAACATTATATGTACCAGATATGAACACTACATATCCTGACTTTACTGATGGAACTTGGTCACTTGAAAAGATACAAGCATGGTGTGATAAGTATTCAGTAACTTATGTTGAACCATCTTATAATATGACTAATGATTATCCAGAAGGAAAAATCTATAAGCAAACTCCTGCAGCTGGTACAAGAGTACAAACAGGACAAAGATTACAATTATCAATTGCTGAAAACTTTAATGAATCAGAAGACGGTACAGGAACAGGAGAGGAATAATGGTTGGTAGAATTACACGTATTATTAGTAATCTATATACAGTAGAAGTTAATAATAAGGGTAAAATATCATCACATAATTGTAGAGCAAGGGGTAAGTTTAGAAATGAAAAACTTATCCCTTTAGTTGGTGATATGGTTAGATTTAATCCAGATGAGAATTATATACTAGAAATCTTAGAAAGAAAGAATGAATTATCTAGACCTATGATAGCTAATGTTGATTCAGCATTAATAGTTACTTCATTAAAAAGACCGGATTTATCAACATTATTATTAGATAAAATGATAGTTAATGTATCTATTAATAATATTGAACCTATTATTGTATTTACTAAATATGATTTATTAACAGAAGATGAAATAGAAAATATAAATAGTATTATTAATTACTATAAACAAGTTGGTTATAAAGTTGTATTAAATACAGAAATAGATTTGTTAGATAAATATATTGATGGTAAGGTAGTAGTATTAACTGGACAAACAGGTGTTGGTAAGTCTACACTTGTTAACAAGTTATTACCTGATTTAAATCTAGAAACTAATGATATATCTGATGCATTAGGTAGAGGTAAACATACTACAAGACATGTTGAATTATATAGTTATAAAAATTCATTTATAGTTGATACTCCTGGATTCTCGTCATTAGATATAGTTGAAGAAGAAAAAGGAAATATAAGATTTTATTTTCCTGAATTTGATAATGATGGATGTAAGTTTAGAGATTGCAAACATATAAATGAAATAGGTTGTAAGATAAAAGAAGATGTTGATAATAATATTATTTTAAAATCTAGATATGATAATTATAAGAAAATGGTGATGGGTGATGAAAACTTCAATATCAATAACTAAGTATAAGAATACTAGAGAAGAGTTAATTAAAGAATTACTTAATACTGATACTGATTTAATCCATATAGATATGATGGATGGTGAGTTTGTTAGTAATAAACAATTATTACCAAATGAAGTATTATCTTTAACTAAAGGAATATCTAAAAAGTTAGATGTTCATATGATGGTTAAAGATCCAATTAAGTATTTAAGAGAATTACAAGAATTGGATAATATCAACAATGTAACTGTTCATGAAGAAATAGGTAATACATCATATTATCTTGATTGTATTCATGAATTAGGATTAAAAGCAGGACTTGCTATTAACCCAGATACAGAAGTAAATAAAATATTACAATTCTTAGATGATGTTGATGTTGTTTTAATCATGGGAGTTGTTCCTGGAGAAGGTGGACAAGAAATAATACCTTCAACAATCAGTAAAATAGATGAACTTATAGAATTAAGAAATAAGTATAATTTATCATTTGAAATAGAATTTGATGGAGGAGTTAATAAAAATACTAGAAATTATCTAGGTAAATTAGATATAATAGTATCTGGCTCTTATGTATGTCTTTCAGATAACATGCAAGAGAGTATAGATAGTTTACGATAAAAAGGATTGATTTAAATGAAATATTTAATAGTATTTTTAGTTAGTATGGTTCCTGTTATAGAACTAAGAGGAGCTATACCAATTGGATTATCTAATCTATTTGGTGATCCACTTCCATTAATACCATTATATGTATTATGTATACTAGGTAATATGGTTCCTGTACCATTTATATATTTCTTTTTAAGAAAAATATTAGTATGGGGATCATCTAGAAAATGGACTAAAGGTTTTTCTTGGTTAGGTAAAGCATTTAAATTTGTATTAAACAAAGGAGAAAGACTTGGAAAGAAACTAACAGACAAAACAGGAAAAAGTGCGTATGTTGCTTTAATGTTATTTGTTGGTATTCCATTACCTGGAACTGGTGCTTGGACTGGTACTTTAGCTGCTTCTATATTAGACCTTGATTTTAAGAAGAGTGTTATAGCAGTTGTATTAGGAGTACTTCTTGCAGGTGTAATCATGGTATTAGGTTCATTTGGTGTATTTAGTTTATTTGCATAAGGAGTAATATGAAAAGCATCATTAATTATATAGAAAAATATGGTGATATAACTTTTAAAGAAAAAAGCATAGGCGAAGTAGACTATGCTATTTTAAGTGTTTTATCTTATCTTAACTTTGATGGTATTATTTATTCTAATCTAACTAAAGTTAAGTTAGGAGATGCAGTTAAATCTTTCTTTGATAAATATCCTGAAGAAGTATTAGAAAATCATGGAGTAGGTTTAAAAGATTCATATACTATTGCTAAAAGTTTAATAGATAAAAAGAGATATTGTAATTTAGAATTATATAACTATGTATATGAATTAGACGAAACTATACAATTCTCTGCAATGTTTATAAATATAGATAAAGATAATATATTTATATCTATTGAAGGAACTGATGATGAAGTAGTTGGATGGAAAGAAGATTTCCAATTATCTTATCAATTTCCTATTCCTGCTCAAAGAAAGTGTAGAGATTATTTGAATAAATATATATCTTTATTCAGTGAAAAGAAATATATAATATCTGGTCATTCAAAAGGTGGTAATTTAGCCTTAGTTGGTGCTATGTATATGAATGTATTAAAACAACATAAGATAAAAGCTATATATTCATTTGATGGACCAGGATTAAGATATGAAGAAACTAAATCATTTAGATATTTAAGTTTAAAAAATAAATATCATTTAATTGTACCTAACTATACAGTAGTAGGTTTATTATTAAATAATAAAGAAGATTATAAAATAGTAGAATCAAATAAAAAAGGCATTTGGTCTCATTCGGTTATTAATTGGAAAGTAAATGATGATCATTTTGTTCAAACAAAAGAATTATCTACATTTAGTAAAAGAATAGATGATGCAATTACTAATTGGTTAGATCCTTTAGATTATGAAACAAGAAAATCTTTTGTAGAAGATATATTCAAGATATTTGAAAGATGTAATATAGAAACATTATATAAAATACATGCTAAAGATTTGAAGGAAATATTATTAGTTGTTAGGGAATCATCTAAAATATCTCCTGAAACTAAGAAGATTCTTAAGGGATTATTAACTGAATATATTAAAATTGTTAAGGAAGACACTTTTTCTTTTATAAAGAGTAAACAAGATTAAAAGGTATTTTTATTTATACGATAATATGGTATATTTTATATAGTAGGAAGGTAGTTTTATATGGAATGTACGACTCGTAGATGTATAATTAAAAATTTTATTCCTGAATATATCTCAGTTATGTATGATTCATGGGGAACTGATAGAGAAGTAGGTATGTATCTATTAGGTTTCAAAGAAAATATGTCTTTAGATGATTTTAAAGATTATATTTTAAACACATATAAAGCTGATAGTAATGATATATCTATTATCCAAGATAAAGAAACAAATAAAGTAATTGGATATTTAGATTTATATAGAGAAGATTCAAGAAGTAAGTCTGTTGTACTTGTTATACACAAAGACTCATGGGGTCATGGATATGGCAAGGAAATACTTAAGAAAGTAGCAGAAGTAGAATCTAAAAATGGTTTAGGTTCATTATATGCTACATGTGATGAACATAATATTGCTGCTCAACATGTACTTGAAGCTGCAGACTTCGAACTTATTGATAATATACCAGGTGATAGATTAGATCTAGATGGTAATGTTGGGGATGAGTTCTTATATGAATTAGAAATAATAAGGGTAAGATATGACACATAATAATATAGTAAATAAGAAAAATTTAAGAATATTAATAATAGTATTAGCAATTATAGTAGTAATATTATTTATTACTAGAATTATAATGCCAAGGGTTAAAGGACAAACAAACAATGAAATTTATTGTTCTCAAGCATATGAGTGTAAGTGTGAGAAAGAAGATAAGAATTGTTCTTGTACTTATTGTCCTGGAACAGTTAAGATTAACCCTGAAGGTAATGGTTCTTATGTCTGTAGTGAAGATACTAAGACTGTTACATGTCCTAATAAATAATAAGAGATATTTTATCTCTTTTTTTGTTAATAAATATTAAATATTATTGTATAATAATAGTAATTGCTTATAAGGGAGGTTATGTCATGGATGAAAGATTACTTAGATTCTTTAAAAAGATTAGTTTTAATGATGTAGCTTCTTTTGATGAGTGTACTTTAAAAGAATGTATTGTTAATAAAAAAGATAATTATTGGACTCTTAAAATATCTTCTCCTAAGATAATAAATATTAATTCATTATTATCATTAATATCTTTATGTAAAGATGGAATAGAAGAAGTTAAAAAGATTAATATAGAAATGTATTATGATAATCAAGATGATTTAGATATCTTGGATTATTTCATGTATTATTTTAGAAAAGAAATAGAT
>CAMODU010000034.1 GCA_946611605.1 uncultured bacterium | reverse complement strand
TTACTAATAAGATGTTCTTACCATTATTCTTTATATCCTTCTTAAAATCCTTTATATATTTATCAATATATTTTTTATTAATAAAATATAATAGAATAATAAATATAATATCTACAATAATATATATAATAAATGAATTCTTAAAGAATGCTACTAAACCAGCAACTAATACAGTTTGTAAAATTAATAGGGTAATAGTTGTAAAGAAGCATTTAAATATATTCGTACTTTCAAAATCTAACGGCTTTAATTCTTTAATCATATTATCACCTAAAATAATTTTATCATATTCTATTATTATTTTGTTTAAAATAATAAAATCTTGTGGTATAATTTTTATATACTAGAGGGTTTTCAGGTTTTAATGTGGTTAAAAAAAGGTGGTTATTTTATGGCTAAAGGGAATCAAACACACGGACCTATAGGATTTATTAAAAGATTTATAGGTAATAAGAATACTGTAACTATACTTGGAGTTTTAGCTTGTATAGCTACATTAATAATTGGATATCATTATAGAGTTAAAATATCTATTAACCCTAAGACTGTTCCATTTGCAAAGGTATCTATACCTGCACGTACTGTAATTGAAGCTAATATGGTAGGAAATATAAAAATATCTTCTACATATACTCAAGCAGCAGATAACTTAATTATGGATTCAGGTAAGGTAGTTAATAAATATGCTACATATAAATCTAATATTCCTAAAAACTCATTATTCTATAAAGAGATGGTATTAGAACAAGATGAAATGCCTGATGCTGCATTTGCACATATAGGTGATGGATATACTATATTCTCTTTAGATATATCTTTAAAAGAATCATTCTATAACTCTGCAAGAGCTGGTAATTATATTGATTTATATGTACTTGCAAGAGATAAAGATGAAAATAATAAAATTATTTATGCTAGATTAGTTAAATCAATTAGAATATTAGCAGTTAAAGATAATAAGGGTAGAAACATTGTTAAGAATGGTGTAGATAATGGTAAACCTTCTGAATTATTATTTGCTGTTAAAGATGCAGACTATGATGTATTAATGAAAGCTTCATTATTAGGTGATTCTCAAGTTAATATTGAACCAGTATTAAGAAATGATGCTTATACTGCAGCTGCAGGTGAAACAGAAGTTAACGAAGGTGAATTAAGAAGATATATTCTTGATAACTGTATGGATCTATAAAAGGGGAAATGATATATGGATTTAAATAAACTTAAAACTAATATAAGAAAATTTTTCAGTAATCCTAATACATTAACTTTTATTTTAGTTATATTCTTAATAATTGTTATATATGGTGTATACAGTTATATGGTTAAACAAGCTGTTGCTCCTGTATCAGTTCCTTATAGTACTGAACAATTAAAATCAATGACTGAAATAAAAGATGAATCTATTGGTAGTGTAAAGATATCAGGAAACTTCATTTCTTCTAATGGTTCAGGATTATTACAACAATCAAGACAAATAAGAAATAAATATGTTAAACCAGGTTATATGATTCCTGAAAATAGTTTCTTTTATCAAGAAGCTATTGCTGAATCATCTATAGCAGAGAAAACATCATTCTCTGATTTACCTAATGATTATACTATTTATGAATTAAAGCTTAATAATGGTTTCCATGAAACTTATGGATGTTCTATCATGACAGGAAATTATATTGATTTATATTTCCAAAGTCAAGATACATCAGATCAATCACACCCTAAGTTAATATTTGAAAAGTTCATTACTAGTATTCAAGTTTTAAAAGTAATAGATAAGAATGGTTTAGATGTATTTACTGAATCTCCAGATGAAGAACCTAAACCAACAGCTATGTGGTTTGCAGTTCCTACTCAATTCTTTGAATTATTAAGAATAGCAGAGAATTTACCTGGATCTAAGATCATTCCAGTTCCAAGAAATGCTGCATATTCAGCTAATCCTGGAGATACTGAAATAGCTAATGATGCTGTAGAAGCATTCATATTACAAAATGCTTCATCTAAGCAATAATTATAATAAAAAATAATAAAAGAAGGGAAGGGGTGAATTAAATGTTAAATTCGATATTTGATCAAATGGAATTTGGGCCATTGGAAGAATTCTTAGCCGATGATGACATTACCGATATTTCGTACTCAAATGGTGGACAAATATGGCTAAAGACTTTATCTTCTGGTATGAAACAAGTTAAAAGACCTGAAGTTAATAATTCATTTATGGAAAAACTAGCATTCCAATGTTCGAATGTTATGGGTAAGACATTTAATATGGCTCATCCATTCCTGGATGCTGAATCTGCTGAGTTACGTATGAACTTCGTACATGATAGTATTGCTACTAATGGTATTGCTGTTCTTATACGTAAGACTCCT
This sequence comes from uncultured bacterium, assembly GCA_946611605.1. GTDB lineage: Bacteria > Bacillota_I > Bacilli_A > RF39 > UBA660 > UBA6985. The sequence goes on along the minus strand of CAMODU010000034.1, from coordinate 6,944 downwards.
GCTAAGATTCGTTTAAATAAAGATAAATTATTAGATGAACAATATATAACTGAGCAATTACATGACTTCTTAATTAAATGTGTAGAAGGACATGCAAATATCTTAATTGCTGGTGAAACTGGTTCAGGTAAAACTGAGTTAGTTAAGTATTTGGCATCTAAGACTAAATATGATGAAAAAATAATAACAATTGAAGATACATTGGAACTTCACTTAGATAAGATATTCCCTGAAAGAGATATTGTTGCAATGAAGACTAATAATATTGCTTCATATACTGAAGCGCTAGTAGCCTGCATGCGTCAAAACCCAATATGGATATTACTATCCGAGGTTCGTTCTGCAGAAGCCGTTTTAGCTGTACGTAACTCTATTTCATCAGGACACCATATTTTATCTACAATACATGCTGACAATGCTGCTAATATTCCTTTACGTCTTTATTCCTTATTGGAATCATCACAAGATATTGACCAATTCGTTACATCTTTCCATAGATATATTCAAGTTGGTATATATGTTAAAGGTTATTTTAGTAAAGCGTTAAATAGATTCCAACGTGAAATTATTGAAGTATGTGATTTCTACGTTGATAAAGATAATAAAGCCTGTGTAAATGAAATATATCAAAAAGGTATGGATGGTAAGATTATCTTACATAATCCTTCACAACATTTACTAGATTATCTAGCAATATCAAATGTTGTTTTACCTGATGATACATTTAAATTAGGTGAAAAAGGTGAAGGTATTCAAAATAGTATTGAAGAAGCTAAGAAATATGATGAAAAGATTGGTAAAGAATTTACTGGATATAGAACTGAAGATCCTAAAGAAGAGGAACAAAAACCTACAGTTCAAAATAGTAAAGATGATCAATTCAATATGAATGGTGATAATACTATTCAAGAAGCTTCACAAGAACAAGTTGAACAAGCTAAGAAAGAGGCTGAACAACCAAGTGTTCCAACTCCACAAGCAGTTGCGACGCCTAAACCAGTTGAAATGCCTCAAGTACAAACTCAAGGACAAGCAACTCCAATGCCAACTCCTCAAGTTGTACCAACTCAACCAGTTGTTCAACCACAACAACAAGTTCAAGTTCAAACAGTACAAGCTGTCCAAACAACACCAGTTCAACCTGTTATTAATTCAAATATAATTAATAATGATATAACTGGAAATATAGGTGGAACAGTTTAATAGTTAAAAATATATGAAAGGTGTGTTTTTATGGAATTATTCATAATGTTAGTAATAGCCGTATTTGTTATGTCCTATAGAATGCAAAATGGTGAATCTGTATACACATTTATTATCAATTCTATAAGAGATATTTATAACAAATATGCTCCATATTCATACCAAGAAGTAAGAGCTAAATCGAAAGAATTAGGTACAGAATATACACCTAAAGAATATGCGGTTCAAGTTATACTTATTGGTGGTGGAGCAGCAGTAGTTGGATATTTCTATTTCTATTCTGTTGTTAGAGCAATTCTATATTTAGCAATAGCAATAATGTTTATTCCATATTTAGCTTACCTTAGAACAAAGAAAGTTTATTCTGAGTTCTTATTTGAAATAGTACAAGTATACTGTACTAATGTTATTAATGAATTTAATACAACTCAATCATTCGTTAAAGCTCTTGAAGGTGTAAGAGATTCAGGTATTCTAGAAGATCCTGTATATTCGGACGTTTGTAAAGTAATAGATATGTCATATGCAAATGGTACTATTGATGAAGCTGTTCAATGGTTTGATGCTAAGTATCCTTATTATATGGTTAAGAATATGCACCAATTATTTGTACAAATAACTAAAGAAGGTGCTAAAGATTCTGGTGAATCACTAGAAAACATGATGTTAGACATTGACCTTCTAGTTGAAGGTGTATATAGAGATAAGATGGATAGACAAGCATCTCATACTAAATTCTTAACATTTGGTATTGCGTTATATGGTTTAGCAATATTAGTACAAGCATTACTTAATATTAATACATATAAAACTATGTTAAATGAATGGTATGTTAGATTATTGTTACATGGTATTATATGGATTAACACATACTTTATTATAAGTGGTGAAAAATTCTATAATGAAGATACGGGGGTTGAGTAATATGATAAGTGGTATGTATATTGAAATCCTTTTATTAGCAGTTATAGTATTGATGGTAATGCAATATATCGGTGGATTTAGTATGAATAAATTCGTTGATGATAATGCTGTATATTTCCAAAGATTAAAAGAAGATGATTTTGAATTCTATGCTAAAGCTAAATATGGTGATGCTATAGATATTCAAAAGTTATTCAATGCTAGATTAAAACAAGCTTTAATGACTGCCTTAGCATTAGGATTACTATTTATAAGTTATATGAAAAATGGTGTTGGTATTTTAGCATTATTTGCAATATTCTATGCAATGTTTAAATTACCATACATGCAATTAAAGAGTTATTATAAATCTCATTTACATTTAATTGATACTCAATTACCTTATTACTTAAAGAACTTAGAGATTTTAATACAACACTATACAGTTCCTGTTGCTTTAGGTAAATCTGTAGGTGATGCTCCTGAAATCTTTAGAGAAGGTTTAAAGGATATGATTGAGAAGATTAATGCAGGTGATTCTACAATCCAACCTTACATGGATTTTGCTAAGGAATTCCCTGTTAGAGATTCAATGAGAATGATGCGTTTATTATATCGTTTAGGATTAGGTAAACAAGAAAGAAAACAAGAACAATTACTAACATTCTCACGTAATGTATCATCATTACAACAAAAAGCAAGAGAAGCAAGATATAAAGATAGATTAGATAAAATGGAAAGTAAAACAATGCGTATGCTAGTATGTACTGGTGTAGGTGTTATGGCATTGTTATTACTATCTATCTTACAAACATTCTCAACTATGTAAAAGATGCTTAATAGCATCTTTTTTATATGTAAAAAATTGATATTTATACCTTATTAATGTATAATTTTATTCGTGGAAGTGATTACTATGAATAGATCTGATTTTACTATTCTAGATAACCTTATTTATTTTGATAATTCTGCAACTACATTAAAACCTAAATGTGTAGTAGATAAGATAAGTGATTATTATACTAATTATCCTTCTAATATCCATAGAGGAGAATATAATATATCATTTAAAGCAGATGATGAATATAATAAAGCAAGAGAATCAATTGCTTCTTTTCTAGGTGCTAGAAATGATGAAATAGTATTTACATCAGGTACAACTGATTCATTAAATATAATTATAAATGGATATTTTAAGAATATCTTAAATAAAGGTGATGAAGTAATAATTACTAAAGCAGAACATGCATCTTTGATTTTACCTTGGTTTAATCTAGTAAATGAATTAGGCATAGTAATTAAATATATTAAGTTAGATGATAATAATCATGTAACTATAGATAATTTGATGGATGTTATTACAGATAATACTAAAGTTATTAGTATTGCTCAAATAACTAATGTTATAGGTGATATTAGACCTATTAAAGAAATTACTAAAATAGCACATGAAAGAGGTATTAAAGTACTTGTTGATGGTGCTCAAAGTGTACCTCATATGAAAGTCGATGTAAAAGATTTAGATGTTGATTTCTTAGCATTCTCAGGTCATAAAATATGTGGACCTACTGGTATAGGTGTATTATATGGTAAAAAGGAATTATTAGATGAATTAAAACCTCAAAGATTAGGTGGAGGTATGAATGCATCATTTGATAGTCCTGAATGTATTATATTAAAAGATAATCCTATAAGATTAGAAGCAGGTACACCTAATATAGCTGGTGCTATAGGGTTAGGTGAAGCTATTAGATATGTTAATTCTATAGGTATGGATAATATATATAAACATGAATGTGAATTAAAAGATTATTTTATAAATAAAATAAAAGATATAGATTATATTAAACTATTAAATAATGAAAATGATTCAGGTATTATATCATTTACAATAGATGGTATATTTCCTCAAGATGTAGGTTATTATTTAAATAAATATAATATATGTGTTAGAACAGGTAACCACTGCGATAAGATCTTAAAAGATGAGATAGGTATAGATCAATCTATAAGAGTATCATTATATTTCTATAATACTAAAGAAGAAATAGATACTTTAGTTGATTTATTATCTGATAAAGAAAGAATAATGAAGGAGATGTTAATTTAAATGGATGATAATACTAAAAGAGAAATATTATTTGATAATTATACAAATCCTTATAACAAGATAGATGAAGAATTAGATGGTTATTTAAAAGTTAATAGCAACAATGAATCTTGTATAGATAATATAGATATATATTTACTTATAGAAGATAAAACTATAAAAGATATTAAATTTAAAGGTGAGGCATGTGCTATATCTACAGCATCTACATCTATAATGATTAAGAATATGATAGGTATGAGTGTAGAAGATGGTATTAAATATGTAAATAACTTTATTAATATGATTAATGAAGAACCATATGATGATACTAACTTTGATGAAGCATTAGTGTTTGATGAAACATATAAACAAGCATCAAGAAAAACATGTGCTACATTACCATATCGTGGAATTATAAAGTTATTAGAAGACAACAAATAGTTGTCTTTTTATATATGTAAAATTTTATTCATTTTAAGTAATATATATTTATAATTGATATAATATATATGAGGATAGAATATGAATAAGAGTAAAATAGGTATAATTATTCTTTTACTTTTATTAGCTGTTGGATTTGCTACAGTAACAGCAAATCTAATAATTAATAATAATGCTAACATCAGTAGTAATCCTGATGATTTTAATGTGTTTTTTTCTAATGCAATAACTGAAGATGATTCATCAGCTGTTATTAGTGCTGATAAAAAAACAATAACATATTCTACTAGACAATTACTTGTACCTGGTGATAAATCAGAGTTAATTTATACTGTAACTAATGAATCATCTCAATATGATGCTGAAATAGATATGAGTATTTCATTTGATAGTGCATATGCAAGTTATTTTAAGATAACATATGAAACATTTGATGATACTAATAAGACAATAGTAGATGCTAAATCAGATAAAGATGGTAAGATAACAATAGAATTGTTAAAACCAGTTATTGAAGATATACCAATTGTAATAACTATTACTTATAATGCTAATGCATTAGAAAGATCTAGTATTGCACATGGCATATATACTGTAAGATTTAATAATACAGGAGCTACTTCAGGTGATATATCAACTCAAGATATTGTACCTGGTACAAATACTAGTTTATTATCTAATCAATTATTAAGAACTGGTTATACATTAGCTGGTTGGTCTACTATAGAAAATGATACTAAAGTAGAATTATATGATGAAGAAGAAGTACTAAATTTAACTAATAGAGGTAATACTATTGATTTATATCCTGTATGGGTAAAAACTATAGATAATTATTCTTATACTGGTAATTATCAAGAATTTACTGCACCTATAGATGGAATATATAATATTCAATTATGGGGAGCTCAAGGTGGACAAGGTATAGGTGGTGATGGTGGATATCATGTATATGATGGACCTGTTGGAGCATATACAAGTGGTAATATTAAGTTAAATAAAGATGAAACTATATATATTTATGTTGGACAAAAAGGTAAAAGATATAATACATCTTCTAACGGTGGTTGGAATGGTGGAGGAAACTCTAAAGTCGGAAACTCTGGATATGATGGTGGAGGTGGTGGAGGTGCCACTGACGTTAGATTAGTAAGTGGTGCATGGAATAATGCTGATTCACTTAGATCTAGATTAATGGTTGCTGCTGGTGGATGTGGTTTACGTGCTGGATGTTCTGGTGGAGGATTGCATGGATATAATTATAGTAGTTCTCTTGGAGGAAGTGGACAAAATGTTGGTGCTACTCAAACATCTGGATATGCATTTGGTATAGGAGGCCCTGGAACAGGAAACTATCAGGCTGGATCTGGTGGTGGTTGGTGGGGTGGATACCAACAGACTACTAGTGATTATTCTGGGTCTGGTGCAAGTTCATACATTTCAGGACATGCTGGATGTGTTGCTATTATATCTTCATCAAGTAATAGTCCTAAAACAGGATGCACTAATGGTACAACTGATGTAGAATGTTCTAAACATTATTCAGGTAAAGTATTTACTAATACGGTTTTGATTGATGGACTTGGATATAATTGGACAACTGAAAGAGGTACTACAGTTCCAGTTCCTTATCCTGATGGTACAACGGGCACATCTGGTCTTACTGGAAACGGATATGCTAGAATAACATTTATAAGTGCAATAAAAGAGTCATAATAGACTCTTTTTTATGATAAAATATATTAAGGTGAATAAATATGGATTATATTAAAGGAAAATTAACTAAATCTATATTTCAATCTGACAATGGATTCATTGTTGGATTATTTCGTGTTAAAGAATCATCAGATAATTTATCTGATATAAATAATAAAACAATAACTATAACTGGTACTTTCAATGGACTTAATAAAGAGGATTTATATTTATTTCATGGCGAATATATCATGAATGATAAATATGGATATCAATTTAAAGTAAGCGAATATCAAAGAGTAGAACCAGAGGGTATTGATGCAGTATATGAATTCTTATCATCATCATTTGTTAAAGGATGTGGAAAAAGAACTGCTGATAAAATAATTAAAGCATATGGAGAAGCATCAATAGATAAGATTAAAGAAAGTGTAGATAACTTAATAAGTTTAGGTATTACTAAGAATACATCTATTAAAATATATGAATCAATTAAATCTTACTATGATCAAGATGAAGATTTAATATATTTAAAAGAATTAGGATTTAGCATAAATGAAATTAATCTAATTATTAATAAATATCCTAAGAATTGTAGAAGTGTAATAGA
>CAMODU010000033.1 GCA_946611605.1 uncultured bacterium | reverse complement strand
TAGTGAGATAGAGAATGCTGAAGAAATGTTTAAAGGTATAAGATATTTAACATTACTAGAAGCACCTATTATGAATGATGTAAGAATTACTACATATGTTGATAGTATTTTATATACTTATAAAAATGGCATGCCATATCTTATTAAGGTAAAGAAAGGTAAATATGAATGGATATTATTAATAGATGATTTATTTAAATATGAAGATAGTTAGATAATACATTCTAACTTCTTCATTAATGATGTTATAATATTTTAAAGAGGTGTTTATATGGATGTATTATATATATTAAATATATTAAAAAAATATTCAGATGAAGATCATATTATTTCTTCACATAAAATAGAAGAATTAATAAATGAAGAATACAAAGAAAAAGTTAGTTATAAAACAATTCAAAGATATATAGATAATCTTATTAATAAATTTAACTATGATATTACTAAGACTCCAAGAGGTTATTATATAACTAAGGATCCAAGTGTAGAATTTGAAGATGGAGAGTTATCAGCAATTATTAATACATTTGCATATTCTAATTTTATACCTGATAAAATGAGTAATGAAATAATTAATAAATGCTTAAATATGATGAGTATATATGAACAAGATAAATATAAGAATTATAAAGCTATCATGAAGAATACTAAAACAGATAATCTTGAAATAATTAAGAATATAGAAGATATAAATGAAGCCATATATAAACAAAGAAAGATTAAATTTGATTATAGTAAATATATACTTATTGAAAAAAGATTAGATAAATCTACAAGAGTATGTGTAGTTAGTCCGTATAAATTAATATATGCTTTACAAAAGTTTTATTTGATATGCATGGATGAAAAAACTAAAAAACTATGTCAGTTTAGATTAGATAAAATGAATGATATAGAAATATCTAAATATAAAATTAACAATAAATTTAGTGAAGGAGATATAGAATTCTATATTAAATCTAATGTTAATATGATATCAGGAGATTTGGAAAAAGTTGAAATAGAATGTGATAATTCAATACTTGATATGGTAGTTGAAACATATGGTAAAGATATACAATTACAGGAATTACCTAATAATAAATTTTATGCTAAATTCTATACTACTTTAAAAGGATTTAAGTATTGGTGCTTAAGAAACTATGATACAGTTAAAGTAGTATCACCAAAGAAATTATTAGATGATATGAAAGAAATGATAAAGGAGAGTGAATAAGATGAACAAAAATAAACCTGAAATGTTAGACGGAAGTATGTTGAATAAATATAAAAAAATATTTCCAATAACAGTAAGAATAAAAAATGAAGAATTAGAAATCAGATTGAGTTCTTCATGGAGATATGGATCAGAAGAATTAGAAAATATTCAATGGAGAAAGTTGATATTTGCTGATATTGAAGGATACGGATCCATAAATATGATGTATTTTAAAATTAACGAAATTCCAACTAAGATACTAGAGTCTAACGTTACAAAGGATTCTGAAGCTCATATAGATGCAAAAACAGGTAATATACATCCTGGCAAAGAGTATGTTAAAGATGATTCTGGAAATTATGATAAAGTTAAACAATTAGTATTATGTGCAGCTGGAGGTAATGATTTAGGACCTAAGTTGCCTGCAAATATATTAGAAGATGAAAATGAAGATGAATTATATTTGTTTTCTTCGATTCATAAATCTTGCTATTATCCTAGAATTGATGGTAAAGAATTTGAGGAAGGAAAAGATTGGAGACAAGATTTATTAAGACAAGTATGGAATGAATTAGAAAAAGCAGGTTTAACTAAAAGAGATTAATAAATAATCTCTTTTTTATTTACTTCAAGTAAATATATGTCCTGGTATATTTAATATGATAAATATATGTATTATATTGTTCCTAGAAAGAAGGAATGAATATGGAAATACGTAATTTAAAATGGAATGAAAGGTTAAAGAATTTGGTATTATCTTATCAAGAAGTAAGAAAAGTATATTTAGATGATGTAGATAAGATTAAATTAATATTAAAGGAAGATATATCAAATGATAAATATCATTTATATGATACTTATATTGATGATGTTAAATTTATTATATATAAATTAACATTAGATAATAATAATATAAATAATATGACTATATTTTTGTTAAGTAATAATCATGAATCTATTGCTGATATTTATTATGATATTAGATGGTCTAATGACAGAGGTTTTAAATCAACATATTATACTTTATATTATGATTTAGATATATCTATGGATTTATTCTTTGATGATGAAGTAGGTATAGTTAAGAACTTTAGTAGAGTTATGAATAATAGGAACTTTATGTTATCTGATATATATAAGTTATCTGATATATCTAAAATGGAATTAAAAGATGACACATATTATTTATATGGTAATAAGTATCTATCAAAGGAAGAGTATAATAAATATGCTAATAAAGTATTTGAAGAAATGTCTAATGGTAAGATAAAAAAACAATTGTACTTTTCTTTAAGACATTATGGACCATATGAGCAAATATATAAAACGTATAATAAACTAATGGATAAGATTAAAGAACATAATATGAAGATAGTAGGTATACCTATGGAGTGTTTTGTAAATGGTAGATGGAATAAAGATAATCCATATGAATATGTAACTAATATAATGATTCCAGTTAAATAAACATTGAATAAAAAGCCTTTTTCTTATATAATTATATAGTACAAAAAGAGGTGTTAATATGGATTATAAAAAGTTAGCTGATTTTATATTTCCTGATATTACAAAAACAATAGAAGATTATGAAAAAGAATATTCTGAAAGAGGAGATGTAACAGTTACTCGTTATGCTCCATCACCTACAGGATTTATGCATATAGGTAATTTCTATTCAGTAGTAATAGATTATGTAATAGCTAAAAGAAATAATGGTATATTTTATTTAAGAAATGAAGATACAGATCAAGCTAGAGAAGTAGAAGGTGCTGTAGAATATATCATGCATGTATTAAATCATTATAAATTATCTCCAGATGAATATGAAATTAAAGGTGGAGACACTAAAGGTAGTTATGGACCTTATATTCAATCTGAAAGAAAAGATATTTATAAATGTTTTATTAAATATTTAATAGCTGAAGGTAAAGCATATCCTTGTTTCTTAACAGCTGAAGAACTAGAAGTTATAAGAGATAATCAAGCTAAAGCTAAATCAAGAATTGGTATATATGGTAAATTTGCTAAGTATAGAGATTATCCAGTTGATGATGCTATTGAAAGAATTAAAAATGGTGAACAATTTGTTGTTAGATTAAAGAGTGAAGGCAACTTCAATCATACATTTATTTTTAATGACTTAGCTAATGGTGAAATGAAATTACATGAAGATGATATTGATACAATTATTTATAAATCATCTACAGAATTACCAACATATCATTTTGCACATTTAGTTGATGATCATTTAATGAGAACAACTCATGTAGTAAGAGGACAAGAATGGATGGCATCAGTTCCTGTTCATTATAACTTGTTCAAAACATTTGGATTTAAAATGCCTAAGTATATTCATACTCCATTAATATTAAAGAAAGATGGAGAACAAGTAAGAAAGATATCTAAACGCTTAGATCCAGAAGCAAGAATGACTTATTATGAAGAAAAAGGATATCCTATATATTCAGTTATTGAATCAATCATGACAATAGCTAACTCTAACTATGAAGCTTGGAGAGAAGGACATCCTGATGCTGATTTCACTGAATTTGAATTTAGTGCAAAGAAGATGAGTCCATCTGGAGCTTTATATGATTTAGATAAGTTAGATAATATATCTAAGAATTATATTTCAAGATTAACTAAAGATGAAGTATTTGAATTCTTAGATGAATATACTAAAGAATATGATCCTGAGTTTAATGCAATTATTAATAAAGATGTAGATTATACTAAAGCTATTTTAAACATTGAAAGAGAACAAAAGAAACCTCGTAAAGATTATGCTAAATGGGAAGATGTAAAACCAGCTATATCTTATATGTTTGATGAATTATATAATCCTACATATGAGTGGGTTAATATAACTGATATGGATGAAATTAAATCTATATTAGATAAATATATTAATAATTATTATAATGAATCAGATGATAAAGAAACATGGTTTGAACATGTTAAAGAATTAACTGAAAGCTTAGATGGTTATACATCTAATATGAAAGAGTATAAAGAAAATCCAGATAATTTCAAAGGTAATGTTGCTGATGTATCTACAGTTATAAGAGTTGCTTTAACTGGAAAGAATATGACACCTGACCTTTATGAAATAATGAAATTATTAGGAAAGAACAGAATAATAGAAAGAATTAATAATATAAAGTAAGTCATTTGACTTACTTTTCTTATGTATTATGGTATAATTTTAGTGGGTGTGATATTCATGAATATTAAGAAAATAATAATATTATTTATTGTATTATTTATAGATCAATTAACTAAATATATGATATGTATAAATGATTCATATTTAACTGTTATAGATAAGTTTTTTTATATAGATTACACATCTAATCAAGGTGCTGCATTTTCTATATTAAGTGGACATAGTATTATATTAATATTGTTAACAGTTGTTATATGTATATTCTTATATCATATAATGTATTCATATAAAGATAATAGATTAAATAACTTAGCATTTGGATTATTATATGGTGGTATATTAGGTAACTTTGCAGATAGAGTATTTGTTGGATATGTAAGAGATTTCTTATCATTTAAATTTGGATCTTATTATTTTCCAACATTTAATATAGCTGATTCTGCAATAGTTATAGGAGTAATATTATTAATAATAAGTACAATAAAAGAAGAGGGTGAAAAACGTGGAAATAAGAGTAGAGGAAGTAAAAGAAAAAAGACTAGATAAATTCTTAACTAATTATATAGATGAATCTAGATCTTATATTACTAAATTAATTAAAAATGGAAATGTTTTAGTTAATGATGAAGAAGTAAGTCCTCATTATGAAGTAAGAGTAGATGATATTATTTCATATGATGATAATTATAAAGAAGAAATAATCATTGAACCTGAAAATATTCCATTAGATATAATATATGAAGATGATGATATTATTATTATCAATAAACCTTCAGGATTAGTTGTTCATCCAGGCTCTGGTAATTATACTCATACATTAGTTAATGCACTTATGTATCATACAAAAGAACTAAGTGATTTAAATGGTGATGTAAGACCAGGTATAGTACATAGAATAGATAAAGATACATCAGGTATCATGATAGCTGCTAAGAATAATAAAGCACATGAATTATTATCTGATATGTTATCTAAACATGAAATAAAAAGAGAATATATAGCATTAGTTAAAGGTGAATTTCCAAATGATACTGCTACAATAGATGCACCAATTGGAAGAGATGAGAAGAACAGAATAAGAATGGCTGTTACATCTAAAAATGCTAAAGAAGCTATAACTCATTTAAGAGTAATTAAAAGATATAAAGGTTATACTTTATTAAGATTAAAATTAGAGACAGGTAGAACTCATCAAATAAGAGTACATTTAAATTATATTGGATATCCTATAGTAAACGATCCATTATATGGAACATGTGAAGATAAGGAATTTGGACAATTCCTTCATTCTACATCTATAGATTTTATTCATCCAATTACGAAAAAGAAAATGCATTTCGAATGTGATATACCTGAGCACTTCAAGGAATACCTTGATAACTTAACTGAAAAAGAATAAAATAATAATATGGAAGGAAGATTATAATGAATGAAATGAGCATTTCTAAACCTGATGAAATTACAATGAGATTAGTTCATTATTTCGTTACTAAAGAAAATTATCAACCTATTATTGTTAATGGATTAGACAATGAAATATGGTTAGAGAATCTAGATAAAGATTATTCCGTAATAAGAATAAATGCTAACTATATACATAATAAAGAACAATTAGATTTTGATAAATTTAAAGCATCTTCTGTTATTAAACAAATAAAAAAGAAAACATTATCATTAAGTATGAATTGTTTAACTATATTATTAAATGTTAATGAAGGATTAGAATTCACTGATGATAAACATAATAAAATATGTGTTATAGAAGATACTAAAGATATTAATAAGAATTTAAAAGATGATTTCCCAGATATAAAAGAAGATGATATATCTTCTGAAGATGCAATGGATTTCTTTATAAATGTTACTAATGATATAAATAAGAGTACTGAAGAAAGAAATAAATTGTATGAACAAACATTTAGTAAGAAGTTTATATTTGTAACATATTTAATAATGATTATTAATACGCTTATATTTGTATTAGATCAAAGTGGATTAATTAATAGTGCTAAATATGCTATGAATGCTGATTTAGTTAAAGCCGGTGAATATTATAGATTATTTACTTGTGCATTCTTCCATGGAGGATTATTACATTTAGCATGTAATATGTATTCTCTATATTTAATAGGAAGAGAATTAGAAACTGTATTAGGTAAAACTAAATTTATAATTGTATATATAATAAGTATTCTTACATCTTCTTTATTAAGTGGTGTAATAAATGGTGGCTCAGTGATGTCAGTTGGTGCATCAGGAGCAATATTTGGATTACTTGGAGCATTAGTATACTTTGGTATGCAATATAGACTATATTTAAGTAATGCACTTTTATATCAAGTTATTCCTGTTATAGCTATCAATTTATTCATTGGTTTCTCAACACCTGGAATTGATAACTGGGCTCATATAGGCGGTCTAGTAGGTGGATACTTAGGAAGTATGATTGTAGGTGTAACTGGTAAAGTTAATAATCAAGATAGAATAAATGGAGTAATAGTAACTATATTATTAATTTCATTCTTGACATATATGTTACTATTTAGATAAAATAATAAATTAATTAAGGGTGGTTTAAATGGCAAATTATAATATTACAGAATTAACAATAAATCATATTAAAAGAATATGTTTATTATCTGGAAATGGAGAAAATATAATTAAATATTTTATAAGTGATAACTTAAATAAGTTAATAGGAAAAACTGTACTAGAAGATACAGATGCTGAATTAATGTTAATCACTAATGATAAGAATCATAAAGTATTAAATATAGATTATATTTATTCAGATCATGTTAGTATTGAATTCTATTTAGAAGATGAAATATTACATGTAGATACTTATCTAGGTAATGAATTAGCATCTAAATTTACTATGTCTAATACATTAGGTGAAAATAAGATTATTTACCAAGAAGATGTTAATGATATTATTGAAAATAAAAAGGTAGTATTAGATAAGAATGATGCTAAAGCATTCTATTATTCAAGATGTGAAAATGATGAAGTATTATATGAAGGTAAGTTAGTTCCAGTTATGGCTGCTGCTGGTCATAAAGAATTCTTTGATTTTAGAGAAATAGGAACTGATAGAAAAGAAGAAAAATCATTAATTAAAAGAGTAGTAGATAGTATATCAAATAGTTCATTAGTTGCTGTTAATACTTCATTACATATTAGTCCTTATACAGAATATTTAAATAATATATTTGAAGCATTAAAAGATAAATTAGAAACTACAAGAGAAAAGAAAACAAACAAAGTAAGAGTTAGAAAAACAAATTAAAAATGACTATTAGTCATTTTTTTTGTATAATTAAAATAGGTGTTAGATATGAGAGAATATATAGATAAGTATATAGAATATATTCGTGTAATTAGAAATTATTCTGATTATACTGAAACTAATTATTTATTAGATTTAGATAACTATGAAGATTATTTAAAGAAACATAGAATGAATTTCAAGAATATATCTTATAAAGATATAACTATATATAATAAATATTTAAAAGAAGAAGAAAACCTTTCTTCATCATCTCTTGCAAGACATCTATCAACGCTTAGAAGCTTTTATAATTATTTATTAAATGAAGGAGTAGTATCTACAAATCCATTTAATTTAATATCAACACCTAAGAAGGTTAATAAACTTCCAAATTATATGAAATATAATGAATTTGAAGAAATGATTAATTCATGTGATGATACACCTTTAGGAATACGAAACAAATGTTTATTGGAAGTATTACTAGCAACTGGTGCAAGAATAGGTGAATTAATTAATATAGATTTAGATGATATTAATTATTCTAGTAAAGAAATAAAAGTACTTGGTAAAGGTAATAAAGAAAGAATAGTATTCTTAAATGATCATGCTATAGAATCTTTAAAAGATTATATTAATAATTCTAGATCATTACTATTAAAGAATAAAAAGAGTAATAGATTATTTATCAATCATATAGGTGGTGAATTAACTACAAGAGGTGTAAGAGATATTCTTGATAATATTATTAAGAAATCATCTTTAAGTATTAAAGTTACACCACATATGTTTAGACATACATTTGCAACTATGTTATTAAATGAAGGATGTGACTTAAAGTCTGTTCAAGAATTATTAGGTCATGTTAATCTAAGTACAACTCAAATATATACTCATGTAACAGGTGATTATATAAAGAATATGTATTTACATACACATCCAAGAAGTAAAAATACTAGCAAATAATTGCTAGTATTTTATTATTAAATGAAATAACTGATAAACTTAATAATTGCTTTTAGTATTCTCCACATAGTTGTTTCACATCCTTTCTTTTCTTGCCCTCTAATATATATATACAAGATAGAATTCTAAATTACGTTTTTATTTTTAATATTTTTGTTAAAAAGTTAAATTTCTTAATAAATTTAAAAAAATTAAAAGAAATTTCATTTTTTTGTCGAAAAATGAAAACTTTTCTTGAATATATATATTAGAAGGGAGATGAAAAACATGAGAAAAGAATTAATAATTAAGCAAGAAGAAATATCTGATTGTGGAGTTTGTTCACTATTATCTATTATTAGATATTACAAAGGTAATATCCCATTAGAGGAATTACGAATATCTTCATTAACTAATAAGTATGGTGTAAGTGCACAAAACCTAATTGACTGTGCTATTCAATACGGATTTGACGCACAGGGACTTAAACTAGATAATATTACTAATGAACATTTACCATGTATTGCACATATTAAAGTAAATGATGCCCTCTATCATTTTGTAGTGTTATATAAAATAGTTGAAGATGATATTATAATCATGGATCCTGCTATTGGAGAGAAGAGAATAAAGTTAAATGATTTTTATAAGAGTAGTACAAATATTTATATACTATTAAAACCTAAATGCGTATTACAAAATTTAACTACCCCTAATTCTATAGAGAATCTTATAAATAATGAGATTCATAAAAGAATTCCGAAACTTCTCAAAATAATAATATTCAATTTTATATTTTTATTGTCGTCTATCGTTCAAAGCTTTTATATTTCAATTTTATTAAAAACATATAACCTCAATCTTTTATTAATATTCTTATTTAATATCATTTTATCTAATATATGTCTTTTCTTAATAAGAAATAATATAAACAAATTAAACATAGATATTTCTAATAACTTAGTTAGTAAATTCTTTAGTCATATATTCAGACTTCCTTTAAAAT
>CAMODU010000032.1 GCA_946611605.1 uncultured bacterium | reverse complement strand
ATCAACTTTTCGATTAGTATATATCGTACCAATTCACTTACAGGCGAATTGGTGCTAGTATCACACTAGCCAACCCCTTTTTATTCTTTGGTAGGAGTCCTCAGGGGGGCTCCTATCTTTTTGTTTGGTTAAATTGATATATACAATAATTCTAATATTAGAGTTCCAGATAAATAAGTTAATCCCATTATTAGGAGAGCAGTAAATACTCTAGCTTCCCATATGTGATTAGTTTTAAATATATTATTTATATTAATACCTGATACAGCAAATACAGATATTAATAACATTATTCCATATACTAGTATCTTAAGATTCATCTTCGTATTCTTCTATTTCTTTTAATCTTCTTACGTGTCTTTCATCACCATAGAATGATTCTTCTATAAATGCTAAAGACATAGCTCTTATATTATCTATATCATCTTTATGAGACATTGCAAGTATTTGTGCATTATTATGTCCTCTACCTAACTTAGCTTCTTCTACAGTAGATGCCAATGCACATCTAATACCTCTATGTTTATTTGCTGCTATAGCCATACCTATACCAGTACCACACATTAGAATACCTAAGTCTACCTCTTTCTTAGCAATTGCCTTACATACTCTATGTGCAAACTTTGGATAGTCATCAAGTGGATCATTTTGTGGACTATAATCCTTTATTTCATATCCTTTTTTAGTTAAGTATTCTATCAACACCTTTTTTTCATTTACTCCATTGTGGTCTGTTGCTATACCTATTCTCATTATTTATCCTCCTTCATAGCTTCTTCAAATCTTGGAAGTAATCCATATTTATCTTTTTTATGAACTGGTAGTTCATATAAATCATGTCCAGGGAAATCATTACCTTCTATAAGACATGGTTTTGTTTCACCTAAACATACATCCCATGCTATATACCCTACTTCAGGTACCACATCACATGCATCTATACATAGTTTTTTTACTTCATCCCACATAGGTATTTCTATACCTATTATTTTTTTATTTGTTTCTGGATGAACTTCAAAAACATTAGTATCTTTATCTATTGCTGGAAAGTTAATCTTTCCTGTATCAACATCAATAGCAGTTACCATACCACCATGATTAAAGTTATCTACAACATTTCCATGATTACCTATTCTTAAATAAGCAGTTACTACTTTCTTATTTAAAGTAACTATTCTTAATGTATTTACCGAATGTGGATATAATTCATTTAATATATGATGTTGTTCTGCAACATCTTCTACAAGTGTTTGTCCAGATGCTAGAAGATCATTATAAAGTTTCTCAACATCATCAGGAATAATAATCTTATCTACTCCTTTACCACATGATAGATCTAGTGGTTTAACTACCACTTCTTTCTTACCTTTTAAATATTTCTTAAAATCGTCTAAAGAAGCATCTTTTAAATATATCCATTCTCTATTAAGGTATTTATCAAATAACTTATTAAATAATGCTTTGTCTTCAAATATATTAATCTTAGATTGATCATTAAATCTTTTAACAATATCATTATTAATACCACGGGTAATAATAGTCTTTCTTTCATCTTCATTCATATCAAACATTCTAAATTGATAATAATCTACGTAGCCTGCACCATATTTAGATGCACAATGAACCCAATCAAAGAATATACCTATTCTGTTTTTATGATTGATATCATGTACCATATTCATAGTCTTGAACATATTGCCATAGTTTAAATGAATGATTCTTTGAAATATGTACTTTATTTTGCCCATTTCACAAACACCCTCAATTATATTATAGCATAAATAAATAACATATATGTTATAATTTTTATAGGAAGTGTTTATATGACAAGACGATTAAAAATAGGTATATTCATGGATAGCTTTTATCCAACTATAGATGGAGTAGTATTAGTAATAGATAACTTAGCTAAAGAATTATCAAAATATAATGATGTTGTCATGGTTGTACCATATAATTCATCATATAAAGAAGATAAGAATAGACCTTATAAAGTAAAAAGAATTAGAAGTATGAAATTACCTACTACTGAATATAGAGTCGGACTTCGTAAATCTAATACATCTAAAGCATTTAAAGAATTAGTAAATGAACACTTTGATATAATACATATTCATTCACCTTTTACAATTGGTAATTTAGGTATAAGAATTGCCAGAAAATGTCATATACCTGTAATTGGTACATTCCATACAAGATATGATTTTGAACTAAATAAAAGATTAAAGAATGAATTAATAACTAATATAGTAATTAAAGAAATAGCTAAGACATTTAATAAATGTGATAAGTGTATTGCTATAAATAGTAAGATGATAAAAGTATTTGAAGATTATGGTTATAAAGGTAGTCCTACTATCATCTATAATGGAACAGATCTTAAACCATTAAAGAATAAAGAAGATGCTATTAATAAAATAAATAAAATGTTTAATCTTAAGAAGGATGATACTCTATTATTATTTGTAGGAAGAATAACATCAGTTAAAAATATATTCTTTATATTAGATTCTTTAAAACTGTTAAATGAAGATAATTATAACTTTAAAATGTTATTTGTAGGTGAAGGTGCAGATTATAATAAGTTATGTAAACGAATAAAAGAATACAATCTAGAAGATAAAGTATTAGCAACAGGTCCTATAAATGATCGAGATACTTTAGCTGCTATTTATACAAGAGCTGACTTATTCTTATTTCCATCATTATTCGATGCATCATCTTTAGTACAAATAGAAGCAGCAGTAAATGAAACACCTGGATTATTTATAGAAGGTGCAGTTACAGCTGATACAGTAGAAAATGATATATCAGGTTATACATGTGAATTAGATACAACAATATATAAAGATAAGATAAAAGACATATTAAAAGATAAAAAGAAACATAAAGAAATATCTATAAATGCAAGAAAGATGTTAGGCAAATCTTGGAATGTAATAGCAAAAGAAACATATAATCTATACTTAGAAGAAATAGATAAGAAAAATAAAGACTTAAAATAAGTCTTTTTTTATTTATAAAACTATTATAATATATAGGTATAAACAGGAGGTTAATATGAAAAAACAAATAGGGATAACAATAATACTTATAATTAGTATATGTTTGATATTAGGATTATTTATATTATTAAAAGGATGTAGTAAGAAGAGTGAACAAACAACTACTACCACTACTACTACTGTTGCTACACCTTCATTAGGTAATACGCAAAAAATTACTATCACATTTGATTCTAATGGCGGAAGTAAAATAGATCCAATTATAATTAATGCTGGGGATGAAATAAAACTACCTGAACCTACTAAAGATAAAAAAGGATTTTCTCATTGGGAAACAGAGGATGGGAAAACAATTGATGAAACATCTATATTTTATAAAGATACTAAACTAATAGCTAAATGGAGAAATATCATAAATAAATCTGTATTGATACCATTAATAGTCCGTGATAATAACAATAAAACTATTACTAAATATAAAGTAAGATTATATGAAGGAAAGTACACTACTATTAATCTTTCACATTATGTACCTAAAGTAGATAATGGATACAAATTCTTAAAGTGGACAGTTAATAAAATTAATGAAAAGTCCAACAATAATTACTATATTCATATAGATAATAATAATGTATTAATCAAGATAATGAAATTAAATAAATATTACTCAACTGACTCAATTAGTATTAAACCATTAATTGTTAAAACAGATAACACAACAAATACTACTACAACATCTACTACAACAACAACTACTACAACGACTACTACAACGACTACAATACAAGCTGTATCGCCTGATAGTAGAATAGTAATTGAAGATACTCAATTATTAGATACTGATTGGGATTTTAATGATCTAGTATTTGATTATAAATTTGTAAATGATAATACAGTATTTATTAAACTTCTAGCAGCTGGTACAGATAATCTAATAAGATTTAATCAAGATGATAATCTAGAAGCACATAGATTATTTGGAGTAGATACAAACAAATTCATTAACGCACATAGTACAACTAATGGTGTTAATAAAGATCCTGTTGAATTCTATATCACTAACAATAATTTTAATTCAAATATCCAAAATCTAAAAATAGAAGTATATAAAAACGAAAACTGGATTACTATACCCTACAATATACAATCATATAGATTACCAGTAGATTTCGAATGGACAATTGAAGGCCAAGATATAAGAGTAAGATATCCAAATCTAAACAATTATTTAATTCCATAATAAAAGACCTTATATAAGGTCTTTTTATTATTCTCCAAGATTATATTTTTTATTGAATTTTTCAATACTACCAGTTTTCTTCTTCTTACCTTGAGCACCAGTATAGAATGGATGACATTCTGAACAAACTTCAACATTTTGTTCTGGCTTGTTGCTCATAGCCTTAAAAGTAGCTCCACATGCACATTTAAAAGTACATTCTACTGTTTCTGGATGTAAATTTTTCTTCATAAATTACTCTCCTTCCGCCAAGACATATTCATGCCTTAGAAAATTAATTGCTTTTATAATATATCAAATAAATACATATAAATCAAGATTAATAATCAATTAATTTAATATCTGCTCCACATGCATTTAATTTATTTACTAAATTTTCATATCCTCTTAATAAATGTTCAATATTATATACTTCAGTTGTACCAGTTGCTATCATACCAGCAACAAGTAATGATGCACCTGCTCTAAGGTCAGTTGCTTTTACTTTTCTACCCTTTAATTGAGCAGGACCAATTATAACTGCTTTCTTCTCCCAAGATTGAATCTTAGCACCCATAGTTGTTAAATAAGGAATATGTCTTAATCTATTTTCATATATTGTTTCTTCAAATAATGATTCACCCTTACATTGAGTTAAGAATGCACTCATTGGTTGTCCTAAGTCAGTTGGGAATCCTGGATAAACAGATGTCTTAACATTAACTGCTTTAAGATTCTTAGACTTATTAACTATAATCTTATCTTTATTATACTTAAGTTTAACTCCTGCATCTTGTAACTTAGATGTTAATGAAATAATATGTTCTCTATTAACTCCTGATATTGTTAAGTTCTTCCCTAATAATGATCCTATTATAAGATATGTACCAGCTTCTATTCTATCAGGTATTACTTCTATCTCTGCTCCATGTAATTCTTTAACACCATGAATAACAATTTCAGCAGTACCAGCACCTTCTATTTTAGCTCCCATATTAATTAGGAAGTCAGCTACATTTATAATTTCTGGTTCTCTAGCTGCATTTATTATTCTAGTAGTTCCTTCAGCTAATACTGAAGTCAACATTACATTTATTGTTGCACCTACAGATGGGAAATCAAAGAATATTTCACCACCAGATATTTTCTTAGCAGTCATAGTATAAGTACCATCTTTTTCAGTAACTTTAAATCCTTGTTTCTTAAATGAATTTAAATGAATATCTATTGGTCTAGCACCAATAGTACATCCTCCTGGATAAGATATCTCAGCATTCTTAAAGTGTCCACCTAAAGATCCCATAAAATAATATGATGCTCTTAACGCACTAGAATATTCAGTAGGAATAGGTTTAACCTTTAAGTTACTATTATCTATAGTTAATACTTCATCTTTATATGTTATTTTAGAACCTAAGTATTCCATCATTGTAATAAGCATAGATACATCAGATATATCGGGTACATTTTTAATTACTGATATACCTTTAGTTAAACATGTTGTAGGTATTAATGCTACTACAGAATTCTTAGCTCCTCCTATATGAATTTCCCCAGATAATTCTTTGTTGCCTTTAATTATTAATTTCTTCATATAATCACTTTCCTAATAATATTATACCAAATAATAAAAGAAATAAGGTATTTTATTACCTTATTTACTTATTATTGATATTAGTTCATCCGTATGAGTATTGGCTATATCATGCTTACCATTTTTAATAACATGAATATCATATTCATTTAATTCATTTAATATTTTATTAGTATTAATCATCTCATCTTTTTCACCAATTATAATAGTTACATTTTTCTTGTTAATATCTTTTACTTTATCAACAATATCTTGCCTTACTATAATTTGATAAGATTCTCTTAAAAAAGGTGTACCATATTTCATATATGGATTTTTAACAATATGTATTAAATACATATCTCTTAAGAATCTTCTAATAGGATAAATTATACTAGGTAAATATATTACCTTTATATTCTTACTAGAATACTTTCTTGAAATAGCAGGAGATACTAGTATTATCTTTTGTTTATTATCATATATATTATTATATCTAACCGCTACAGCTCCTCCAAATGAATAACCTAATATATAATCTACTTTTAATCTATTATTTAATAAGTATAAATGAACAAATCTAGCGTATTCATCTAAATCAAATGGTTTTTCATATTCGGGTTGTCCACAGAAACCAGGAAAGTTAAGTTTATATATTTTATACTTCTTAGATAACTTATCTACAAATCTTTTTCTATTATCCCAAGCATCTTTAGATTTAGTTCTTGATGTATAATTATCATCATTCCATCCGTGTAGTAATAATATACTTTTCATATAATCACCTAATACTTCTATATAATTCAGTTATACTTCTATCTTTATTTAAACTTAATACTTTAACTTCTCCATTATCAACATCTATTGGATCGACTACATCTATCATATAATTTCTATCAATATATTCTCTAAATGGATATGTATTAGGATTTGTAGTACATATAAATGATACATCACCATGTTTTACCTTACTCATATGTATGAATCTAACTAATAAATCATCTATTTGATTTCTAACTAACTCCATCAAATATTTTAATGATTCATCATAGTTATTTACATCTTTTAACTTATTAAATGCATCATATAAATCCATATGAGCTTTAATAGAACCTAATACTAATGTCATTAATACATTATGATTAATTTGATCATTTGATATTAATTTACTATCAATATAGGTATTAAGATATTGAAGACACTGTTCAAATGTAACATATCCATTTTCTTTAATACTATAGTATAAGTCATGATATTTACTTTTATATTCCATAAATGCTGATGGAGGTATTTGTTTCCAAGCAATATCATTTACTTCATATATTAAAGCACTTTGTTCATGCCCTTCCATACCCATAGAATTATATAATGTTCCATCCTTAGTTAGATACCATGCATTAGGTATTTCTAATACACTATCTTTATAAGTAATTGGTTTATGATTTTCTATAATATCATAATAATCATACATAATAATCACCTTATCTATTAATAATTAATAAATATCTATCTCTTCCTGATAAATCTTTATGAACTTCTATAATACTATTAGGATAGTATTTAGAAGCATATTCTTTTAAATAATCTCCTTGTTCATATCCTATTTCAAAAGCAATTAATGATTTATTAAATACCCAATTAACTGATTCTTTAATTATATGTTCGTAGTATTTTAAACCTTTATTATCAGCATATATAGCTATAGATGGTTCATATTTTATTTCAGGAGATACTTCTTCATTTATATCTACATATGGAGGATTAGATATTATTAAATCATATTTATAATCTGGTTCGAATTTAAATACATCACTAACTAATGTTGTTACATTAGTAATATTATTTAACTTATAATTCTCTCTAGCTAATTCTATAGCATATTTAGATATATCTATAGAATCTATAGATACTTTATCTAGTTTTTTAGATAATACTATATCAATACAACCTGTACCAGTTCCTACATCTAAAATATCTTTTATATCTAAATCATATTTATTTATAGTATTTAATACAAGTTCTATTAATCCTTCTGTTTCATATCTTGGTATTAATGCTCTTTCATCTACATTAATCTTATATCCGTAGAAATCAACATATCCAATTAAGTATTGTACTGGATAATGAGCATCCAATTTATCTTGTATTGCTTCAATAGAACCATATTTATCAATTAATAATTGTTTATCTAATTCATTCATATAAATCACACACATATTATAACATAAAAAAGAAGGATATTATCCTTCTTGTTCAGCTTGTAACTTTCTCTTAGTATCTTCAGTTATTAATTCTTCTATTATTGGATCTAAATCACCATTCATAACTTTCTCTAAGTTCATAACTGAGAAATTAATTCTATGGTCTGTTACTCTATTTTGTGGATAGTTATAAGTTCTAATCTTCTCTGATCTATCACCAGTTCCAATTTGAGAATTTCTTAAACTATCTTCATTTGCTTTCTTTTCTCTTTGTTGTAAATCATATAATCTAGTTTTCATTATTTCAAAAGCTTTTTCTTTATTTCTTAATTGAGATCTTTCTGTTTGTTGATAAACAACTATACCTGTTGGTAAGTGAGTTAATCTAACAGCTGAGTCTGTAGTATTTACTCCTTGTCCTCCATTACCTGATGCTCTTGTTATATCTATTCTAATTTCATCCATAGGTAGTTCAAAATCATCAGTTTCATCTAATTGAGGCATAACTGCAACAGTAGCTGTTGATGTTTGTATTCTACCATTAGATTCAGTTACAGGTATTCTTTGTACTCTATGAGCACCTGATTCATATTTCATCTTAGAATATACATTATCACCTTTAATAGAGAATTCTATTTGAGAATATCCTCCAGCTTCTCCTTCAGATGCATCTAATATTTCAGTTTTCCATCCATTTTTATCAGCATAATGTTGATACATTCTAAATAAATCACCTGCAAAGATGTTAGCTTCATCTCCACCTGCAGCACCTCTTATTTCAATGATAATGTCTCTTCCATCATCTTCATCTTTAGGTACTAACAATACTTCTAATTCATGCTTTAATTCTTCTTGTCTAGCATTATTATCTTCAAGTTCAGCTTCTGCTATTTCTTTCATCTCAGGATCATTTAACATTTCTTTTAATCCATCGACATCTTCAATTAACTTCTTATATTCGTGATATTTAGTTATTGTTTCATCTAATCCTGATTTTTCTTTATTTAATTTACTCATTAAATTATAATCAGCTAATACTTCAGGTTTAGATAATTCTTCATTTAATTCATTATATCTAGCTTCTAATACATCTAATCTTTCTATCATATTAATCATCCTTTCTATTAAGATATATTAATTAATGATAGAAAAGCTATAAATCCATGCCAGATTCATCATCTGAATCAATGATTACTAAATCTTTATAATCGTCTTCTTCTTGATCATCATCAACATCGATAGCTTCATCGTAGTCAATGATATCTTCGTCCTCTTGTTCTTCCTCTTCATCAAGAATTATTTCTTCATCTTCTTCTTCATCTAAGTTCATATTAATAGAATTCTTATGTTTCTTTGATAAATCAAATAAACCTTTATCTAACATTACAAATCTATTATCAGAAGATACTAAACCAAAGAAATCTCCAATTTTATCTTCAAATATTGCTTTAGGATCGTCTCCTCTTAACTTAATTACTTCAGTAAATAAGTCAGCAATTTTCATTTTCTTTCCTTTTTGTTCTAGTACATATTCAGCTATATCTGTATAAGACATAGAATCTAATTGTTCATTTGTTAATTTAGCTATTGCCATTTTGATTCCTCTTTTCTTAAATGTAATAAAACAATAATAATATTATCATAAATACATATGATGTCAATAAGATATTTCAATAATATTAACAATGTTATTATCTTCTATTTCATAAATATATTTAATATTATTATCTTTAATTGATAAATTATTATTACTTATTGGTAATTT
>CAMODU010000031.1 GCA_946611605.1 uncultured bacterium | reverse complement strand
TAACTGATCCTGAACTTGAAATAGAAATAATTAAATATTTAAAAGAAAATGATAAGTTATTCAAGAAAATTAAACTAACTCACGATTATCCACATTGTTGGAGATGTAAGTCTGCATTAATAAGTTATCCAAAACCAGCTTGGTATGTTGCTACTACTAAGTATAAAGATAAAATAGTTGCAGCTAATAAAAAGATTAATTGGTACCCTGATTATGTTGGTGAAAAGAGATTTGCTAACTGGTTAGATAATATGATTGACTGGGGTATTTCTAGATCACGTTATTGGGGATGTCCACTTCCAATTTGGAAGAATGATGAAACTGGTGAATTATATTGTGTAGGATCTCGTGAAGAATTACAAGAATTAGCAATAGAAGATGTAGATGTAATGAACTTAGAATTACATAGACCTTATATTGATAATATTCATATTAAATCACCTGTTACAGGAGATACTTTAACAAGAGTTGAAGATGTATTAGATGTTTGGTTTGACTCAGGCTCAATGCCTTATGCTCAATTCCATTATCCATTTGAAAATAAAGAATTATTTGAATCTCAATTCCCAGCTGATTTCATAGCTGAAGGATTAGATCAAACAAGAGGATGGTTCTATGTATTATTAGTTATTTCAACTATAATCTCAGGAGAATCATGCTTTAAGAATGTTGTTGTAAATGACATGGTCCTTGATGGAAATGGCAAGAAGATGTCTAAGTCTACTGGTAACATAGTTGATCCAATTGAATGTATTGAAAAATATGGTGCTGATAATGTTAGATGGTATATGTTCTATGTATCACCTGTCTGGACTCCATTAAAGTTTGATTTAGAAGGATTAAAAGAAGTACATAGTAAATTCTTTAATCCATTCAAGAATACTTATTCATTCTTCCAAACATATGCAAATATTGATGGAATAGAAATTGATAAGTGTGATATAAAGGCAGAGAAGAGAGAATTAATAGATAAATGGTTATTATCTAAATATAATAAGTTAGTTAAGGATGTTACATATGAATATGAACATTATGATTTAAATAATGTAGTTAGACTAATTACATCATTTGTATCAGAAGATTTATCTAACTGGTATATTAGACGTAATAGAGATAGATTCTGGAGTTCTGAATTAGATGATTCTAAGAAGTCTGTATACATGACTACATATGAAGTGTTAACTGGTTTATGCAAATTATGTGCTCCAGTTATTCCATATACTACTGAAGAAATGTATAAGAACTTAACTGGTGAAGAGTCTGTTCATTTAGCTTACTTCCCAACATATGATGAATCATTAATCAATGAAGAGATTGAAACTCGTATGGATTTAGTAAGAGATTTAATTTCTACAGGTAGATATGTAAGAGAAGAAGCTAAGATAAAGGTAAGACAACCATTATCAGAAGCATTAATTGATGGTAAATATAAAGATATCTTAGGTAACTTAGATACATTAATTAAAGAGGAATTAAATGTTAAAGAAGTTATATATGTAGATGATTTATCTAAATATATGAACTTTACTATTAAACCTAACTTCAAAGAAGTTGGTAAAACTTTAGGACCTAAGATTAAAGCATATCAAGAAGCTTTATTAGATTTATCTCAAGATGATATAGATTTAATACTTAAAGAAGAAACTATTACTATTGATCTTGATGGTGAAAGATTAGATGTTACACCTGATATGGTAGATGTTAGAATTGAATCTAAAGAAGGATTTAATGTAGGAATGCAAAATAATAAGTTTGTTATCCTTTCTACTGAATTAACAAGAGATTTATTACTTGAAGGTATAGCAAGAGAAATAGTATCTAAAGTACAAAACTTAAGAAAAACTAATGGATATGATATAGCTGATAGAATTAAATTATTCTATGATGGTGAAGAAGATATCTTAGATGCATTTAATGAATTTGCTGATTATATTAAAGAAGAAACATTAGCTACTGAATACACTCAAAAACATACTGATAATGTTGTTGATATAAACGGTCATGATGTATTTATTACAATAGAGAAGAATTAGTTAATAATTCTTCTTTTTATTTATTCTTTATGTTATAATCTTTAAGTGAAAGGGTGAAAAAATATATGAAAATTTTAACAATAAATGCAGGTTCTTCATCAATGAAGTTTTCTGTAATGGAAATTCCTGAAAATAAAGAATTAATTAATGGTTATTTCCAAAGAATTGGTTTAGACGGATCTTTTTATGACGTTAAAATCAATGGAGAAAAATTACATAGAGATGTAGTTTTAACAAATCACTTAGAAGCACTTGAATGTGTTAAGAAAGAATTAGTTGAATTAAACGTTGTTTCAACATTAGATGAAATTGATGCTGTTGGACATAGATTAGTTCATGGTGGAGAACAATTTAAGGATTCTACTTTAATAACTGATGATGTTATTGAAGCATGTAAGAAGTTTACTAAATTAGCTCCATTACATAATCCAGCAATGCTTGCTTGTATTGAAGCATCTAAAGAAGCATTCCCTGGTACTCCAATGGTAGCTGTATTTGATACATCATTCCATCAATCAATGGAAGCATATAATTATTTATATCCAGTTCCATATGATTGGTATGAAAAATATGGTGTAAGAAAATATGGTTTCCATGGTACTTCTCATAAATTCATTAATAGAGAAATTACTAATGAATTTGGTAGAGATGATTTAAAAGTTATTTCATGTCATATTGGATCAGGTGCATCTATATGTGCTATCAATGCTGGTAAAGTAGTTGATACATCTATGGGATTCTCACCAATGACTGGTATTATGATGGGAACTCGTCCTGGTGATGTTGATCCATCAATCGTTCCATATATGATGGATGAAGCTGGTATGTCTTTAGATGAAGTAATGACTCAATTAAATAAGCATTCAGGATATGAAGGTGTATGTGGTAAATCAGATTCAAGAGATGTTGAAGATGGTATTAAAGCTGGAGATGAAAAATGTGCTTTAGCTCAAAAAATGTATGTACAAAGAATAGCTAATTATATAGCTATGTACAACAACGAATTAAATGGAGCAGATGTTATAGTATTAACTGCTGGTGTTGGAGAAAACTCTAAGAACACAAGAATGGAAATTGGTGAAGCTATTCAATCATTAGGTGTTAAGATTGATGCTGAAAAGAATGATTTCCGTGGTGAATTTAGATGCATCTCAACAGATGATTCTAAGATCCCAGTTTATGTTGTTCCAACAAATGAAGAATTAATGATTGCATTAGACACATATGAAATTGTAAATAAATAGAAATGATGTGATTATATTGTTTAATAATATAGATAAACAAATAATTAAAAAAATAAAGGAATATAAGGATATTGTTATAGCAAGACATATTGGACCAGATCCTGATGCTATAGCTTCAGAAGTAGCATTAAGAGACATTATTAAATTAAATTTTGAAGATAAGAATGTCTATGCTATTGGATTAGGTGTATCTAAATTTAGATTCTTAGGTACATTAGATAAAATAGATGATGTAAAAAAAGATGAAGCTTTATTAATAATATTAGATTTACCTGAATTTGGTAGAGTTGACGGAGCAGAAAAAGATGAATATGCATATACTATCAAGATAGATCATCATCCATGTGATCATCAAGTATGTGATATTGATCTAGTAGATGATAAATCATCATCTACTTGTCAAATACTTGCTTCTATAGTATTTAATAATGATTTAGCTATGGATGTTACTTCAGCTGAGAATCTATTTACTGGTATAGTATCTGATTCAGATAGATTCTTATTAAGTTATACAAGTCCTCAAACATTCAATATAGCATCTAGATTATTAGATGATTATAATTTAGACTTAACTAAGATATATAATAACTTATATGCAAGACCATTAAGCGAAAGAAAATTTGAATCATTTATTATTAATAATATAACTATTACAGAGAACGGATTTGGTTATATTAAATTAACAAATGAAGATTATAAAAAATATGATGTTGATGCTAATACTGCATCTAACATGGTTAATGATTTAAATCATATTAATGAACTAAAATGTTGGGCTTTCTCATCATGGGATGAAAAGAGTAAACAATTTAGAATTAATATTAGATCTAGAGATATTGTTATAAATGATATTGCTAGTCAATATAATGGTGGAGGTCATAAGTTTGCATCAGGAGCTAGACTTGAAAAAGAAGAAGATGTAGATAAGTTATTTAAAGCATTAGATGAAAGATGTAAGGAAAGTAAATAATTTACTTTCTTTTTTTATATCTTATTTTTTATTTATTTGGTATAATTTACTATGGTGATTTTTATGTTAGAAATAAAAAAGATTACTAAAATTTATAAAACTGAAGGATTTACTCAAAAAGCATTAAATAATGTGTCAGTTAACTTTAGAGAATGTGAGTTTGCATCTATTCTAGGTCCATCCGGATCAGGTAAAACTACATTCCTTAATATAATAGGTGGATTAGACCACTATGATTCTGGTGATATTGAAATAAATGAAATATCAACAAAGAAATATAAAGATGCTGACTGGGATGCATATCGTAATCATAGAATAGGATTTGTATTTCAATCATATAATTTAATATCACATCAATCAGTATTAAATAATGTTAAACTAGCATTAACTCTATCAGGTATATCTAAAAAAGAAGCAATTAATCGTGCTAAAAAAGCTTTAAAAGAAGTAGGCTTAAAAGATCATATGTATAAAAGACCTAATCAATTATCAGGTGGTCAAATGCAAAGAGTTGCTATAGCAAGAGCATTAGTAAATGATCCTGATATAGTACTTGCTGATGAACCAACAGGTGCATTAGATTCAGATACATCTGAACAAATCATGAAATTACTTAAGAAGATATCTGAAAAGAAACTAGTTATCATGGTTACACATAACCCTGAATTAGCTGAAGAATATTCTTCTAGAATTATTAATTTAAAAGATGGAGAAATAGTATCAGATACTAATCCTTATGATGGTAAGAAAGATACTAAACAAAATCTAATAGAAGAAATAAAAAGAGAAAAGAAGACTAAGATGTCTTTCCTTACTGCATTAACATTATCATTTAATAATTTAATGACTAAGAAGAAAAGAACTGTTTTAGTTTCTATTGCTGGTTCAATTGGTATAATTGGTATTGCTCTTATTCTTGCAGTTTCAACTGGCTTCCAAGGATATGTTGATTCAATACAAGAAGAAACATTAACTAGTTATCCTTTAACTATCATGAAAGAATCAGTAGATATAACTAGTATGATATTAGGTTTATCTTTAGATAATACAGAAAACCCAGAATACAACGATGGTAAAGTACATGAATTACAACAAATGACTACTATGTTTGGCTCTGTTAAATCTAATGATATTAAATCATTTAAAAAGTATTTAAATAATCATGAAGATGATTTGAAGAAAGATGTATCTACTATTAGTTATATGTATTCAGTGGATCCAATCATATATACATATGATGCTAGTAATACATTAGCTCAATTAAATCCATCTACTATGATGTCATCTATGTATTCATCTACTGTAACTAATTCAATGAGTAATATGTCATCTGCTTATCAACCTATGATGAATAATGATGAAATAATACATGATCAATATGAATTATTAGATGGTAAGTGGCCTGAAAAATATGATGAAATGATTATAGTATTACCTAATAAGAATTCTATATCTGATTTAGTTACATATTCTTTAGGATTAAGAGAAGTAGAGGAATTAAATGATATGGTTCAAGCTATATTTAGAGGCGAATCTAAGAAAGTAGAACATGATCCTTTAGTTCTTACATATGATGATTTATTAAATGTTAAACTAAAACTTATATTACCTTATAAATTATATAAATATAATTCTAAATATAAGGTATATGAAGATATGAGAGACGATGAAAAATATATGGCTGATATATATGATGAAGCTCCTAGTCTTAAAATAGTTGGTATAGTTACAACTAAAGAAGGTGTAACAGCAGGTTCTATGGATCCAGTTGTTGCATATAGACAAGATTTAATTGATTATATAATTGATGAATCAGCTAAATCTGATATTGTTAAAAAGCAATTAAAAGATAGAGATATAGATGTGTTCTCAGGTAATCCATTTGATGATAAAAAGAATACTGATGCTTTTACATTTAAAGATTTAGTATCTGTTGATGAAAAGAAATTAGCTAGTGCATTTGATATTAAAATAAATCAAGATGATTTAGCTAAACAAAGTGAAGAATATATTAATAACATTAATAATGCTATTACATCTGATACTACACCTGCATTAAATACTTATAATGAAGCATTAGATAAAGTATTAACTGGATTTAAAAATAGTTTAAATGTTGAAGATTATTTAAAATCTAATGAAGTTAAAACTGTAGTTGATAAATTAGTAAGTGATTATTTTATTCCAGGTGAAACTTATACAACAATATATAAAGGTGTACTTGAGGGAGTACTACAAGCTTATAATGCGATTCCTGAAGAGTATAGAGCTGATGCATATCAAGGTATAGTTGATGGTATTAAGAATTCTGCAGAAATGAAAACTGCTGCATCTACTATGGCTAAAACTATGACTGAAACTAAGATGAGAGTAGTAATATTACAAAATGTATCTAATATGACAGCTAATATCACATCATCTATTGCTAAAGGATTTAATATAAGTCCTGACAAAATAACATCAGCATTCAAACTTAATTTCTCTGAAGATGAATTAATGAGAGTAGTTTCATCTATGACTTCTGAAGAATCAACTGATATAACTAATTTATTAAAATTAGGATATCAAGATAAAGATGCTCCTACTGTAATAGCTGTATATTTTAATTCATTTGAAGGTAAAGAAAACTTCATTAAGTTTATAGATAATTATAATAATTCAGTAGATGAAGATAAGAAGATTAATTATTCTGATATAACAGGTTCTTTAATGTCATCTGTTAAAACAATAGTTAATGCTGTATCTTATGTATTAATAGCATTTGTATCTATTTCATTAGTTGTATCATCATTCATGATTGGTATTATTACATATATTTCTGTATATGAAAGAACTAAAGAAATTGGTATCTTAAGAGCTATTGGTGCATCTAAACATAATATAAGTTCTATATTCAATGCTGAAACATTTATAATAGGATTTTTATCAGGTATATTTGGAGTCGGATTTACTTATTTAGTTATTCCAATTATAAATGCAATATTATTAAATGCTACTAATAATGTTAATATTAAAGCTATGCTAGCACCTACAAGTGCATTGATATTAATAGTATTAAGTGTAATACTTACTTTAATAGGTGGTATTATACCTGCAAGAGCAGCATCTAAGAAAGATCCTGTTATAGCATTAAGAACTGAATGATAAAAGGTTATTCTATGTAAAAATAGAATAATCTTTTTTTATCTATTGACAACTATAAAAGAAGTGTTATACAATATCATTGTATTAAGCAAGTAATACAATGAGGTGATGAAATGGAATTTACATTTGATAATAATATTCCTATATATATTCAGTTACTTGAATATATGAAAATCTATTTAATATCAGGAGTATTTAAATGTGGTGAGAAATTACCATCAGTAAGAGAATTTGCTGTAACATTTAAAGTTAATCCTAATACCATGCAAAAAGCCTTAGCGGAACTTGAAAGTATGAAACTTATTTATACTGAAAGAACAAATGGTAAATTTGTTACTAAAGATGAAAAGGTAATAGAAAAGTTAAAAGATGAATATGCTATTACTTTAGCTAAGAGTTATTTCCAAGGTATGAAAAGAATAGGATTAGGTAAAGCTGATTCAATTAAATATTTAGAAGGGATAAAAGAGTAATATGGAATTATTAGAAGTAAAACATCTAAATAAATCTTTTGGTAAAAAACAAATATTAAAAGATGTTAGTTTTAGTTTAACAGGTGGGAAAATAATTGGTTTATTAGGTAAAAATGGTGCAGGTAAATCAACACTTATAAAATTAATTAATGATTTATTAACACCTACAAGTGGTGAAATACTTGTAAATGGTAAAAAAGTAGGTATTGAATCTAAGAAAGTTATATCTTATTTACCTGAAAGAACATATTTAAATAAACAAATGAAAGTATCTGAAGTAATTGAATACTTTAAAGATTTCTATGATGACTTTGATGAAAAGAAAGCTAAGAGATTATTAAAAGATTTAGACTTGGATATAGAAGAACGTTTAACTAAAATGAGTAAGGGTATGCAAGAAAAAGTACAACTTGTTCTTGTCATGTCACGTGAAGCAGATCTATATATCTTAGATGAACCGTTAGGAGGAGTTGATCCTGCTACAAGAGATTATATCTTAGATACTATTCTTTCTAACTTTAAAGAAAATGCAAGTGTTGTTATTTCTACACATTTAATATCTGATATAGAAAGAATATTAGATGAAGTAATATTTATAGATAAAGGAAAGATTATATTACAAAGCGGCACTGATGAATTAAGAGAAAAAGAAAATGCTTCTATAGATGATATATTTAGGAGGATGTTCAAATGTTAAATAAATTATTAAAATATGATTTAAAATATATGATTAAGAATATGTCAGTATTCTATATACTTACAATATTCTTTGCTATTACTACTAGATTATTATCATTACCAGAACAATCAATTATGATATCTATAATAAGAAAGATTTCATCTGGATGTATGATAGCTATGATAGCTAATATAATA
Organism: uncultured bacterium; assembly: GCA_946611605.1. Lineage (GTDB taxonomy): Bacteria > Bacillota_I > Bacilli_A > RF39 > UBA660 > UBA6985. The sequence goes on along the minus strand of CAMODU010000031.1, from coordinate 1,041 downwards.
ATAAATGTAATGATGAGAAGTTGGATTAGATTTAGAGATTCTTTATATAAAGATGAATCATATTTAACTCATACATTACCAGTATCTAAAAATAATTTATATAATTCTAAGTTTATTCAAACAGTAGTATTCTTCTTTGTAGGATTTATTATTGCGTTATTAGGATTATTTATAGCATATTATTCTAAAGATAATTGGGAAGCATTAAAAACATTTATTACAACTATTACTACAGGAATGAATATGAGAACATCATTCTTCATAGCTATAGCTATAACAATTGTATTCTTAGAAATACTTAATGCTATCCAATGTGGATTCTTAGGAATTATACTAGGACATAAAATGAATAATGGTAAAGTAGGCTATTCAGTATTATTTGGATTTATTATATACTTAATAGCTCAAGGATTAGTATTAGGATTAGTATTTGCATATGGCTTCTTTGATTCTTCTGTAATGGAATTATTTAAGACAGCTACTATTAATATTGATGTTAATGCATTTAAGATATTAGCAATACTATCAGCTATCTTATATTTAATCATAATATTTGTAATGAGTATTATATGTAAGATAGAATTAAATAAAGGTGTTAATATAGAATAAAGAAATACAAAAAAGTATTTCTTTTTATTTACTTTAGGTACAAATATGTCCTGCATACTATTATTATTTTTATAATATGATTTAATTATATTCAAGAAAGGAGTTATTATTAATTATTAATAAGGAGGTTTAATGAAAGATAGTATAGAATTCTTGAATACTAATATTAGAAGGAATAAAAATAAGACCATCAATAGATTAAATGAAGCTAATGCATTAAAACATGTATCACCTAAAGGTATGATGAAGTTATTTGATGATACAAATATAAGGGTAGAAAGACTATTTGTAGCTAAGAATAGAAAACTTCTAATAGATAGGTATTCATGTATAACTGATCATTTAGTATTCTATAGTAAATATAAAAGTAATATCATTAGTGAGATAGAGAATGCTGAAGAAATGTTTAAAGGTATAAGATATTTAACATTA
>CAMODU010000030.1 GCA_946611605.1 uncultured bacterium | reverse complement strand
AATATAAATGAAGTTAAAAAGAAATTATATAAAGATATACAATATAAGACTAGAGTATCTGATGATATTAATAAACTAATGGAAAGTATTATTAATGAAGAAGTAGATGCTATTATAATAGATGAATCATATGAAGATGTATTAAAAGAATATAATGAAGAAGATTTTTATAAATTAAGGAAAATTTATTCTTTAACTATTACAACAAAGATAAAAATAGAAAAAACTGGTAAGAATATATCTAATACACCATTTGTAGTATATATATCAGGAATAGATACAGTTGGTAGAATTAATTCTAATGCTAGATCAGATGTTAATCTATTATTATCTATTAATCCTAATACTAAAGAAGTAAGAATGGTATCTACTCCAAGAGATTATTATGTAGAATTACCATCAAAGGGTAAATATGATAAATTAACTCATTCAGGATTATATGGTATAGAAGAAACTATGAAATCATTAAATAAGTTATATGATGTTAATATAGATTATTATGTAAGAGTTAATTTCTCATCATTTATGGATATAGTAGATGCTATAGATGGAATAGAAGTAGATGTAGAAGATGATTTCTGTGAGTCTAATGAAGAAAGATCATTAAAGAAAAGTGATTTAATATGTTTAAATAAAGGTAAACAAATATTAAATGGTAAACAATCTCTTGCATATGCAAGAAATAGACATGCATTTGCAAATGGTGATATAGCAAGAGGTAATCATCAAATGGAAATAATACAAGCTATTATTAATAAATTATCTACTAAAGAAATATTAAAGAAATATAATAAATTAATAGATGCTTTAAAAGGTGAAATGTTAACTAATATTAATATAGATGATTTATATAAATATGCTAAGAAAGAATTAAAAGATGATAAACAATATCATATAGAATCATATACACCAGAGATAAGTAATATGAATAAATTAGCTGAATGTTATTCTATAGGTGATTGGGCATATGTACTTATTGGTGATGATGATTCAGTTAATAATATATCTAATAAATTAAAAGAAATATTAAACTAATATTTCTTTTTTAATTTATAAATAATATAATTATAATAGGTGAAGAATATGAGAAAAAATATAACAGGATATTTATATTTCTATATTCATTTTATTGTAGAAATAGTATGTTTCTTTTATTTATCTAGAGTTACTAATAATTCATTTATAGTATGGGTAATACCATTTATATATGATGCATTAGCATTTGTGCCTCAAAGTATAATAGGATATATAAGTGATAAATATCCTAAGATTAATATAGGTATAATAGGAGTTATTCTATTATTTATATCATATATTATATTTGGATTAACAAGTATAAATATATATTTATCTTTAGTATTATTATGCTTAGGTAATTGTTGCTTACATATAGCAGGTGCTGAAAATACTTTAAGAACAAGTGATGGAAGATTATCTCCTCCAGCTATATTTGTTGCTGGTGGATCATTTGGTGTAGTAACAGGTAGATTACTTGCTAGATCAACAATTAATCCTTTATGGTTACTTATACCAATTATAAGTATTATTCCATTTATAGTATTAGCTGATACTTATAGAACAAATAAAAGTAATACTGATAAATTCAATTATGTAAAAGATAATATTAATCCTTATATAGTAGTATTAATAGCATTCTTTGTAGTTATTATAAGAGGTTATATGGGATATGGTATTCCTACATCATGGAATAAGACTACTATACAATTAATAATATTCTTCTTTACTATGGGATTAGGTAAAGCATTAGGTGGAATATTATCTGATAAGTTTGGAATAAGAAGAGTAGCTATACTTTCATGCCTACTTGCTATACCATTCTTATGTTGTGGTGATAACCTAATGATAGTATCTTTAATAGGTGTAATGTTTTTCTCAATGACTATGAGTATTACTTTAGGGATATTAGTATCAGTATTAAAGAAAACACCAGGTCTAGCATTTGGTATAACAACTATAGGTTTATACTTAGGTACTGCACCTATATTCTTTATTAAATTAAACATGACAATTAATATAATTATAATAATAGTATTTTCTATAATATGTTCATGTCTTTTAGGATATGTATTAAAAGGAGATAAGTAATATGAAGAATATTTATAATCCAATTTATATAAAAGGTAATGAATTAGCATTCTATATAACAATAGCATTAGTATTATTAATAATTATATTAACTACCATATTTGTTATTAAGGAGATAAAAAAGAAATGAAAATATCAGATTTACCCTTAGTAATGGTTAGATGTTTATTATTAACTATATTAATAGAAGGAATAATAGCTATTATAATAGGTATTAGAAATAAGAAAGATATTCTTAATGTCATACTTGCTAATATAGTTACTAATCCTATAGTAGTAAGTCTTCCATTTGTATTCCTTATTACATATGGATATAAGTACTATAGAATATCATTCTATGTATTAGAAATAATTACTTTAATAGTAGAAGGATTAATATACTATAAAGTATTAAATTATAAAAAGATTAATCCATTTATTATTTCTTTAATATTAAATGGAAGTTCTTATTTAATTGGTGAAATAATTAATCATATATGATATATTATATATAATAGAAAGAGGTATAAGATGAAAAGAGTATTTAGATTATTATTAATTATGATTATGGTAATTCCATTTGTTGCAAGAGCTGATATGGGAGCACCTGAATTAGAATTATATGAAGCATATGTAATGCCTGAAGGTGGAGCAGATTACTATGATTATAATCCTACTACAAAGGAATATACTGTTAAAGGACATCTTAATGAAGGAATTATAGTTATGGTCGAAAGTGACTATGAAGATGGATATGTTGGTGTATTTATTTCAAGCGTTAATCAAAATGGAATTATGAAAGTAACTGACATAGCTAAGATGGATGAGGTAAAACCTGATTCACCTTATGTAAGTAAAGAAGAAAAACCTTATAATGCTAAAGTTGCTAAAATAGGTGGATTAGAGGTAAAAAAAGGGCCATCTGAAAAATATGAATACGCAGGTTGGATAGATAAAGATAAAGTATTCACTGTTAGATATTCTGATTATGATGGTTCATATGTATATATTGATGATGGTGAAGTAAAAGGATGGGTAAATGGTTATCGTGGAGATTTATTATATAATCAACCATCTAACTATATACTTACTAAATCACTTAAAATTGATAATGTTACTGCACCTAAAGATGCAATAGTACATTCTGAATGGTGTACTGATATGTGGGGTAGATCTGCAGTATTAGAATATAATAATGCAGAAGCTTTAATAGAAGTATATAAAAATGATGATATGATATTACTTGAAGATGAAGTAAAAGTATTAAAGACTAAAAAGACTATTAAAACTTATTCAAATATAGATTACTATGGAGATAAACAAAAGGGTACTTTACCTGAAGGAACTGAATTATACTTATTAGGATATGGAGTAGATTCTAATGATGACTTTGGTAAAGGATATGTATTTGAAAAAGGTAAAACAGAAGGTTTCTGGATCTATATGGATGAATCAGCTTTAGATGAAGTAGGATATGAAAAAACTTCTAATGCTACTAAACAAGAGATTCAAGAAACAACAACTACAGTTGCTGCTGAACCTAAAGAAGTAGATACAGTAGAAAACAAAACATTTAGTACAAGAGATGTTGTAATAATATCTGCTATAGTTGGTGTTGTTGTTGCATTAACTGCTATAGTTGTTATTGTATTAATAAACAAGAAGAAAAAGAAAGCAGAAACAACTACTGTTGAATCAACAATTGATGTACCAGTAGAAACTACTACTGTTGATAATACTCAAGAAGTAAAGGCTGATAATAATAATGAAGAAGTTAAGTAGAATACTAGTATTAATCATATTATTACTTCCATTTATTGTAAGAGCAGATGTAGGTGGACCAATGTTAACTTCATATGAAGTTATCATTAATAATCAAAATGGAGCAGTTGAATATTCATATGATTATAAGACTAATACAATATCTGCATCTACTGCATATCTAGAAAAAGGTAAAGTAATAGAAATATATGATGAAAGATATTTTGATGGTGAATTATATTTATCTTACTGGGATGAAAGATATGATGATAATTTCTATATTAAGAAAAGTGATGTATTAATTAATGGAGAAGACTTAATAGAACCAGGACTTAATTATATTGGAGATGATTATCTTTATGCTATAGAAGACTTAGAACTATTAAAAGGACCAGGTCAAATATATGATAAGGCAAATAATGGATTTGTTCCTAAGGGATCAACTATGAAAATCCTTGCTGGTGATGAAGCATATTGGTATGTTGAATACAATGGTAATAGAGGATGGGTTTTAGAAGAATCAACTAATGGAATTGTATCACCAGTTGCCTTTGAGAGAGAAGATACATATACAAATCTAACTAAAAAAGTAACTTTATTTAATAATCCTAATGATTCAGCTGGTACTACTGTTGATATTGAAATAGGTACTAAATTCAAATCAAAATATGAATATGGAAATGGATGGTATGGAGTAGAATATAATGGCGAATTAAAATGGATTAAAGAATCTGATACAATTGTGTATGATTCACAACAAAAAGCTATTGTGTTTGATAGTCTTGATTATTATAGTGATCCTACTTGTAAAATTAAAGTAGGAACTTTAAATAGATTTGAAGAGTATGAAATAACATCTTATGATTATAGTGATGAAGAAGATGAAAATGCAGAAATAATTAAAATAGTTATTAGAATAGATGGTAAAATTTATTATCTTAAACCTTCTACATATGGACAATTATACTATGTACCTGAATGTGGATATTTGATTCCATTTAGTAAAAGATACTATACAAAAGATATAGAAGGAAAAGAAGTTGTTAAAGAATTTGATGCTTTTAGTAGGATAAAAGTTAAGGGAACAATTTATAATGTTTCTGCTGATATGAGAATATTCATTATAGAAGTAGATGGTGAGTATTATTATTATCATACAAATGCTCTTAAGTTTGCTTATTATGAATACAATTCACGTCAATCATTGGCTCCAAGAATGCTAACAGCTAAAAAAGATATGTATATTATAATAGATGATAAATCTGAACAAATAAAAAATGGAGATGAATACTTATACATCGGTCAAGTTTTTTATGATGGAAAAGTAGAACCTCGTTATTATGTAAAATATAAAGATAGATATGGTGTAGTTGCCCATGATGATGTTGATTTTTATCTTTCAGATAAATTAAATTATTGCCTAGATGATCCATCACAAGCTATTACTCCAGAAAAGAAGACAACAACTGAAGATAAGAAAAATAATAATCATAATATTATTATCATATCTTCTATAGTAGGTGGATGTGTAGCATTAACTGGTATAGTATTAATTATATTAATTAATAAGAAGAAAAAAGCTAAGAAAGCTACTGAAGATGTAGTAGATAATAAGGATAAAAAAGAAGAGTAATCTTCTTTTTTTATGTTATAATTTAAGTAGGTGGTTTTATGAATTATGATGTAGTAATAATAGGGGCTGGACCTGCAGGATTATTTGCTGCTTATGAACTTATAGAAAAGAATAGTAAGTTAAAAATATGTATACTTGATCGTGGTAGTAAAGTAAGTACAAGAATATGCCCAATGTCTAAGAAAGGTGTACCATGTCAAAATTGTAATCCATGTGCGATTCTTTCAGGATATGGAGGAGCTGGAACATTTTCTGATGGTAAATTAAACTATATTCATAAATTAGGTAAATCAGATATGACTAAATATATGGGTGAATCTGATGCTATTAAATTAATAAATGAAACAGAAGAAATCTTTAATAAATTTAAGATGGATGCTGAAAGTTATCCATCTAATATGGATGAAGCAGAAGCTATAAGAAAGAAAGTTGCTATAGCTGGAGCTAAGTTATTAATAATTAAACAAAAGCATTTAGGATCAGATCATTTACCTTCATATATAGAAGGTATATGTGATTATCTTACTGATAAAGGTGTTACCTTATTAGATAGATGTGATTGTTTAGATATTAATACTATTAAAAAAGATAAACATGAAGTTATATATAAACATGGTAAGAATGAAGAAACTATAAATGCAAAACATGTAATAGTAGCACCAGGAAGAACTGGAGCTAAATGGGTACAAGAACTAGCAGATAAATATCAAATACCATATTATTCTCAATCTATTGAAATAGGTGTTAGAGTAGAGGTAAGAAAAGATATCATGGAAGATATAACAAATGTTATATATGATCCAACTATATTTATTAAGACTAAAACTTATTCAGATGAAATAAGAACATTCTGTACTAATCCTGGTGGATTTGTAGCAAAAGAGAATTACTATGGTTATATATGTGTAAATGGTCATGCATTAAAAGATATAAAGAGTAATAATACTAACTTTGCATTTATATCTAAAGTTAATTTAACTGAACCAGTTACTAATACAAGATTATATGGTGAATCTATTGCTAGAATAGCTAATGTATTAGGTGATGGTAAACCAATTATTCAATCTTTAAAAGATTTAAGAAATGGTAGAAGATCAGAATGGCATAGATTAAATAAAGGATTTATTGAACCTACATTAAAAGATTGTGTAGCAGGTGATTTAGCTTTAGTAATGCCTCATAGAATTATTACTAATATATTAGAAGGATTAGAAACATTAGATAAGATAATACCTGGTGTTAATAATGATGATACATTACTATATGGACCTGAAATAAAATTCTTCTCTAATGAAATAGAAACAGATAATAATTTCAAATTAAAAGATAATAATATATATTTTATAGGTGATGGATCTGGTAAAGCAGGTAATATAGTTACTGCTGCTGCTACAGGTTTAGTTGCTGCAAGAGATATTTTAAACAAGGATAAGTAATTATCCTTTTATGCTGACTTAGCATAGTTGGTAGTGCAACGCCCTCGTAACGCGTAGGTCATAGGTTCAAGTCCTATAGTCAGCACCATATAAGAATAAATAAAAGGAACTATCTAGTTCCTTTTTCTTTTCCCATATCTATAAATAATAATCCATCTTCATAATGTACATCTTGAAAATATGAATCTATTTGTCTAGTTATTAATTCTTTATGTTTTCCTTCATATGTATCTTTAACTCTTGCTAATTCATCTAATATATGAAGAGGTACTTTATATACATTACTCATTAAATCAAAACCTATACCAAACTTATTAATATATCCTTGTATAGCTTCTTTATTAGATGATAGTTTATTCTTAGGATTAAACATTCTTTCATAAAAAGCTTTATCAGCTATTATTCCTAAGTTAATATCATATATCTTATCATTTACTTCTAAATATGAATGTTTATCTTTAAAGAATCTACAATTAGCAGATACTATTTTATATTCATCTTTAGGTTCTAATATCTTAGTAAAGAATAAACATTTCTTAACTTCATTAGCATCTGATATATTTTCAAATAATAAATAAAATGATAATGGTAATCCTTGATGATAGATATATCTTAATCTATTATAATAACTATCAGGAATAGGTTCTAAGAATTGATATCTATTACCATATATAGAATATAATTGTATTCTTAATTTATCAAACTTATTCATAGTAAAACCCCTTTGATTAGTTATATATAATATCACATAATTGTGAAGAAATAAAGTATATATACAAACAAACATATGATATAATTATTATAGGGAGATGGTTGATATGATAAACAATATCATCAATGAAATTATTAATTATATAGATAATAAAAATCACTTTTATAATAATCTAAGTGATAGTGCTTATTATGAAGTAAATAATATATTAAAAAGTAAACATTCAAGAATACCATTGAAACTTAGAAAACATACTCCAATGATATTGATTAATAATGGTATAGAGGATCTGCCTATGTATGAAAATCCTTCTCATATAAGGTCGAATATTTTGTCTATTAAGGAAGCAATTGATATAAATATTAATATCAGTAAAAGAGATCATTATCATTCGTTAGGTATAGATTTGTTTTTAAAAACAATTGATAGTCTGGATAATTCTTCTGTGCTATTTAAGTATGCTTGTTCTGATGATGATTATTTGTTTGTAACTTCTATTTTAGATAGCAATGGTAATCAAATCGTTATTCCAATTGAAACGAACGCAACCACAATTGCAAATAATAAAAGGATAAAAAATAATAGAATTAAATCTGTGTATGGATATGATAAGAAAAAACCAAATCTAAGAGAATACTTAAATTTCAAAATTGATAATAAAGAATTGATAAAAATAAACGAAAAAAAAGAACATGGTGCGGGGAATTCCACCGCAGCAAGTTCTTTTAGTAACTTAAATATATCAAATAATAATATTGATGTCAAACATGTATTTGATGAATTATTGTTATTATTAACCGTTATATAATAAAAGAAGTGGTCGCTGGTGATAATTACCAGAAAGCACTTCTTGCTGATAACAATAGGAGTAAAAACTCTCCAGCTGTTAACTTCAGTAACTTCAATATATCATATACTAATAATGATGTCAAACATGTATTTGATGAATTATTGTTATTATTAACCGTTATATAATAAAAGAGGTATTCACTGGGTCTAATTCCCAGCAAATGCCTCTCACTAATATAAATATATCAAACACTTACAATATAGTCAATTATCTAAATTCTTCTTTTATTATTCTATTATAAGTATTATTAATAAAATCTTTATTTAATCCTTTATTATATCTATAATGATTTTTTTCATATTGATCACTATAATCTGATAAAGGTATTAATTCGTAGTGTTCTTCATTATTATCAAAGTAATTAATAATAGGTTCAGTCTTGATATTTTCTATCATGACTTTTTTATTATCATCTAATTTAATATCTAGATTAGCTACTAATCCTATTTGATAGTTATTACTAAATTCATCTCCAGATCTATCTAATTCAGCATCAGCAGATGCAAAGTTACCCATTGAATAGAATACTAATGTATCTCCTACATATTCAACTGGTTGAATATTATGTGAATGAGATCCCAATACTATATCTATTCCTAAATCAGATAAAAACTTAGCCATGTCTTTTTGATCATCAGTTAAACTATAAGTAAATTCATTCCCCCAATGCATTAATACTATTTGTACATCAGTATTATTAACTAAGTTAGTTAATTCATTTTTCATTGTTTCTTTATATTCATCATATGTTTTACTATATGGTTCTCTATAATAATTTATTCTCCATAAATCATCTTGATTAGGTTTAATATTAGTAAATAATGTATATGCAGCAAATCCTATTTTAATACAATTCTTTTCTATTACTTTTATTTGATTTCTATCTTCTTTAGTTTTATTAGTACCAACAGTTAATATATTAGTATTATCTTTAAAGAAATCAATTGTAGAATTAATACCATCTATTCCTTGATCAAATGAATGATTATTAGCTGTACCTAATACTTCAATAGATTGATTAGCTATTAATTTACCTATAGATGGAGGAGATACAAACTGATATGCATCACCTAAGAATTTTTCTTCTGATGAAATAGGTACTTCCATATTACCTATAGTAATATCATCATTCTTAAAGTATTTATTATTAATTTTATTAAAGTATAATTCACCTTCATTATATTTATTCATTGATCTATAAAAAGGTCCTTCAATTAGCATATCACCAAATAAAGTTATATTTACTTTTTTACTTTCTTTATTAACTATAGTAGTAGTTGTAGTAGTATTATCTATATTATTATTTTTCTTAGGTATATTCTTAAATACAAAGAATATAATTATTATTAAT
>CAMODU010000029.1 GCA_946611605.1 uncultured bacterium | reverse complement strand
ATTAGATTTCTGTTTACCTATGAAGTTTGATTTAAAATATATAGATAAAGATGGTGAAAAGAAAACACCAGTTGTTATTCATAGAGCTATCTTAGGAACATTAGATAGAGCTATAGCATTCTATCTAGAAGAAACTAAAGGTAACTTACCTTTATGGTTAGCTCCAGTACAAGTAGCTATCTTACCTGTTAACAATGAATATCATTTAGAATATGCTAATGAAGTATTATCTAAATTACAAGAACTAGGTATAAGAACTAAATTAAATGCATCTGATGAAAAGTTATCTTATAGAATGAGAGAAGAACAAATTAAAAAGATTCCTATCATGTTAGTTCTAGGTAATAATGAAAGAGATGAAAGAACTGTTACTTTAAGATTACATGGTGAAGAGCAAAAGAATATGTCATTAGAAGAATTCTTATCTTATGTTAAAGATAAAAATGATTCAAAAGCATTAGACTTATAAGACTAGATTATCTAGTCTTTTTCTTTACAATAATAATTGTAAAGGAATTTGTATATAATGCGTAAAAATAACATAACTGATATAATTATAATAGGTGATACTATGAAGAAATTGTTACTATCATTAGTACTATTAATTGTATCTATTACATATATAAATGTATATGCGTTAAATGACGGATATTATTTAATAGTGGATGGAACCAATATTACTGTTAAGGATGATTTTAGTAGTGAGCCTATAAGTGATTATAGTAATATTGTTTCTGTAGAAGATGGAAAAGTAGTATTACATGAAAATGTACAAATAGAACAAATAGAAGTTAAAGGTGACACAATACTTACTTCTAAGAATAAACAAGTATATATAAATAGAATCTATAATAGTTATTCAATAAGTACGTATCCTTCTTTAACTATAGAAGATACACTTATTACTTCATATGATATGCCAGATAGATACAGTAGAGTAACTATCGATAGAGTAAGTCAATTAGTATTAAAGAATACAACAATAGAAAATATAGCTATCTTAACTACATCTAAAAATGGTTTCTATATGTATAATTCACATATAAATGATAATAGTGATTCTAAAACACAATTTAATATATATGGTGATATAGAAATAAAAGATTCAAGTATTAAATCAAGTAGCATGGATGATGAAGATTCAAATATTACTATTGAAAATTCTACTATTATTACAGAGGGTAATATTTATACTGAAGGTAATTCTTCATCTATATATATAAGAAATTCTTATATTAAAGGAACTGGAAGTAATCCTTGCTTACAAGTCCAATTAGGACCTAGAGATTCTCATGGATTATATATTGAAAATTCTACAATAGAAATGGCTAATGTTTCTTTAATGGCTTATCCAAATAATCATGATGAAAACATATTAATGATTAAGAATTCAAATATTATTACTAAAATATTACTTGCTTATACTAAGATTATTGTAGATAATTCAACTATAGATGCTACAAGTATAGCTTATAATAGTACTGCGAATGATGAATATCAAGGTGGTATAGAATTAAAAAATTCTATAGTTCATTCAGAGAATCAAATAAACTCAAATGGATACTTTAAAATGTACAATTCTAAAGTTGATAGTGAAGGACCATTTAATGCAGATTATTTTGATATCAATAAGAGTTACTTTAAAATAATCTATGGTGATGCTGAATATCCTCCAAATAGATTATTTACATATAAAAAAGGTTTTAAAGCACATGATTCATATTTCTATATAGAATCAGATAATGTAGAAGATTTATTCTATGGATTAGAAACTGCACCAGTTATAGATGATGGTTTATATTTCTTAGATAAAAATAAAAAGAAACTAAAAGTAAATAAAGAACATTATCACGATGAAAATACATTCTATGATTATGTATATGATTATGATTATTATACTTTATTATATGATAATAATACAAAGTCTAATTCAGCTTATTTATCATCAAAGAAAACTATTACATTTAAAATACAAGGTGGTACATGGGCTGATGGTACTACTGATGATATAGTAATAACTAAAGATATCTGGACTAAATTAACAACTGATGAAATACCAACAGGTATGTTAGGAAATGGAGAAGGCTATTGGAAAGTAATTCCATCTACAGAAGATTATATAAAAGATGATTTAGAATTTGTATATGTATTTGGTAAAGTAAAAGGTGAAGAAGAAGTAACTAATCCTAAGACAGGAGTATTTACTTATACTTCATTTATAATTGCTTTATTATTAATATCAAATTATATTTATTCTAAATATAAACATAAAACACATTATAAATATAACTAAGATATGTTTAAACATATCTTTTTATTTGTTATAATATATATAATGGGTGAGAATAAATGAAAAAATATTTGTTGTTATTGTTATTATTATTTCCTTTTGTAGTAAGTGCAGAAAGCTATACTATTAAGACTAAAGTAGATGTTGAAGGAAAAGAATTAGAACAAGGAGAATTTATCTTTAACTTGAAAGATCAACAAGGAAATATTATACAAACAAAGACTAATGATTTAGAAGGAAATGTTATATTTGATAGTATTGATTATACTGAAGATGATTTAGGAAATAAGACTGAAATAATTAGTCATGAGGGTATAGATAGAAATGGATATCTACGATCAAATACAGTTAACAATGCTAATATATTAATATATACAATAGAACAAATACCTAATAAATATAAAGGATATACTTTTGATGATAAAACAACCTATGTCAAAGTAATACTATATAAAGATACTTATGGATTAAAATCAACAGTTAGATATTTTAAATATCCAGATGAAGAAGAATTATTAGCGAAAACACCTGATTATGAATATAAACCATTTCATACAGATGTAACTGGAGATGTAATATATGAAACTGATTTAGAAAATCAAACAGTTAGAATATTTATGGGTAATAGAAATGATTATAGTAATCAATATCAAAATAATTATACTGTTTTAAAAGGCACAAAATACTATTATACTTTTGATGGATATAATAATTATTACATAGCTGCTTCAACATATAGTGGTCGATATATTACTGATGATGGTGAAATAAAACAGTCTAAAGGTCCTTATTATATTAAGAAAGTTATTATTGATGGTCCTGTAAAATTAGCTGATGGACATAATTTGTTTAGAGATTTACATAGTTTAGAAGAAATAGAAGGAATAGAAAATCTAGATACTTCTTTAATGACAGATATGGAATACATGTTTTCTGATACATATAGTTTAAAGGTGATAGATGTTACTCATATGGATGTATCTAATGTTAAATCAATGGCTCATATGTTTTATTTAAGTATAAGTTATAACTATGATACTGGTGAAGTATCACTTCCTGATCGTGTAGTTGAAGAGGGAATAACTGAACCTAAAATAGAAGAAATAAAAATTCCTACCGATTGGCCTGTCTATAATCTATTAACGGATGAATCAACTAAGAATACTGTATATGGAATGTTTTGGGGACAATATGCGTTAAAAAACGTTAATTTGAAATGGTTTAAAATACCTGATGGTACATCTTTGAGTGATCCAATGACAGCTAATTATATGGAAATGTTTAAGTATACAAATTTTGAAGTAATGGATTTATCTAACTTTGGTGCACACATTAATAGACATGGTCTAGGTATGTTTATTACTGATGCATCACCATATTATGTTGATATATCAGGAATCACATCAGATATGTGTGCTTATGGATCAAATGACTTTTTGATACATACAGATAGATTAAGAATAATTAAAACTAATGAAGACTTTCATCCTTATATGGGGTTATTTCATGATGACTCTAGAAAGAATTATTTTGGATATCTATATTACTATAATATAGATAAGAACGAAGTTAGCAATGCTATAAAACTAGCTAATTATAATGGAAGCGATGGTACATGTACTCAAATACCAGGTGGTACATGGATAAATATAGATGATGATGAATCGGTATATCATAATTTATATGTTAAACCAAATGGATTAGTTAAGGGTATTGAAGAAATAGTTGAGAATCCTAAAACTGGTATATTTAGATATACATTTAGATGTTTAATACTATTAGCTATTGTTTTCTATATATATACTAAAGTATATAAGAAAACATTATTTAGAAGATATTAGGAGATTATATGAATAAAGAATTAGTAAGGACTATTAAGTTTACATTATTTAGCTTATCAGCAGGTGCAATAGAATTAGGTTTATTTGCATTATTAGATAACTTTACTAATATGCAATATTGGCCATGTTATTTAATTGCATTAGTTGCATCAGTAATATGGAATTTCACATTAAATAGAAATTTCACATTCAAATCAGCTAATAATGTTCCAATAGCTATGTTTAAAGTATTTTGTTATTACTTAGTATTTACTCCAGTTACTACAATAGGTGGTAATTATCTAGCTGAAACATTACTATGGAATGGTACATTAGTAACAATATTAAATATGTTATTAAACTTCATAACTGAATACTTATTTGATAGATTTGTAGTATTTAGAGATTCAATAGATACAAAGAAAGGAGCATAATAAATGGACACTATAGAAGTTTTTGTAGAAGATCTAAATGAATGTTATAATCCATTTGATCATGATGATATATCTCAAGAATTAGTAGATCATATTGATTTACAAATTGGTAGAACTAGATCTAAGAATATCGTTATTAATATAGTAAGCGATAAAGAAATATCAGCTGTTGATAAAGAATCATTAGTAGATAGTATTAAAGCTCATTATCAATTAGCATATTTTTATAATAGAAATGAAAATAAACAAATGTATATTAATAATGCAATTATTCTATTAGTAGGTATTCTATTCTTAATATTTAAGAATCATATACCTATGGGATCAACAGCATCAGATATTACAGATATACTTGCATGGATTACTATCTGGACAGCAGTAGAAAATATGATATTTACTGATTATTCTCAAGATAGCTATGCTAGGATAATTAAGAAAGTAATGAAATCAACTATTACTTTCAGCGTATCAGAAGAATAGTACTTAGCAAATTTGCTAAGTATTTATTTTTAATTTATAATAAACCACATAAAGAAGTGGTTTTATGGATATTATTAATAAGTTTATTGATGATGTTAATATTAGTTTATATGGTAAACCATATTATACTGATGAAAATAGTAAGCAACTTATTTCTCATATATATAAAGAAGAAGATGACTTTGAAGATATAATACTTAATACTAATATAAGTACTTTATGTGATCTTTTATATATAGGAGGAGAAGCATCTAATCCTGAGAATTATAGAGAATATAGTAAGAAAATAGCATTACTATTATATAAGTTCCAAAGGATAGAAGAAGCAAGAAAGTATTTAAAAGAAAAGAATATATTTTATTTTAAAGAATTATTAAAAACATTTGAAAGTGTATATGATAAATTAACAATTGAGGAAGAAGCATATATTTTAGATCATATTAATAATTATAATCTATATAAATATTATCCAATTCCTTTTGTACAAGATTACCATATCATGTTACATCAAGAACATATATTACATTATAGGATTCATGATAAAACAGGTAAAAAATACTTCAAAATATTAAAAAAACTAAAAGAAACATATTTAGCATATTATATATATAGATATGATGAGTTAGATGATGTAAATATAGCATATGAAATAAATGAAATAAAATGCCAAATAAAAAGCAAAAAATAGTGTACTTTTGCTTTTTTTATTGTTATAATATGAAACTGTTGTAAAGAAGTTTTCAAGCTTTATTCAAGGTTTGAAGATTATTATGTGTATGTAAGGAGGAGTAATATGGCTATTGAAGTTTTTAGGCGTAAAGAAATTAAATATGTCTTGTCTCCAGAACAATATGAGACTTTGATGAAAAAACTCAAAGGCCATGTTGAAAAAGACCAATATTATAAAAGCACAATTTGTAATATCTATTATGATACTGATAACTATGATTTAATTGTTCATTCAATTGATAAACCTGTATATAAGGAGAAAGTAAGATTAAGAAGTTATGAAGTACCTAAGTTAGATGATTATGTATTCTTAGAAATAAAAAAGAAAAGCTTTGGTATAGTTGGTAAAAGAAGAATTAAACTTAAATTAAGTGAATTCTATGATTATATTAAGACAGGTAAATGTAATAACTGCAATAAACAAATTCAAAAGGAAATAGATTATTGTTTTAAGTTATATAATTTACAACCTAAGTTATTCTTAGCTTATGATAGATTATCTTATTATGATAAAGATAATCCTAGTTTTAGAATTACTTTTGATCATAATATCAGAAGTAGACAAACTAATCTTAAGTTAGAAAAAGGTGACAAGGGAACTAAACTATTTAAGGATAATAAAATCATTATGGAAACTAAAGCATTAAATGCTTATCCATTATGGTTTGTTAAGATATTATCAGAAATGAAATTGTATCCACAATCATTTTCGAAATATGGAACAATATATAAAGAACAAATAAAGGAGGAGAAAGTATATGTTTAATAGTGTTTTAGGAAATGGATTAAATGTGATGAATTTTTCAATATGTATGGGAGCTGCTTTAATATTAGGTTTAATAGTAGCATTCGTTCATATGTTATGTGCAAGAACTAATAAGAACTTTGTTATTACTCTTGCTGTATTACCAATGTTAATTACATTAGTAATATTATTAGTAAATGGAAACTTAGGAACATCTGTTGCTATTGTAGGTGCATTCTCATTAGTAAGATTTAGATCAATTCCTGGTAATTCAAGAGAGATAATGTTTGTATTCTTCGCTATGGCTATTGGTTTAGCTGTAGGTGTAGGTTATATTGCATTTGCTGCTATATTTACTATTATAGTTGGATTAATTACATTAATCTTAACTAAGTTAAACTTTGGTGATGTATCATCAAGAGATAAGATATTAAATATAGTAATACCTGAAGAATTAGATTATACTTCATTATTTGATGAAGAATTTGAAGAATACTTATCTTCATATAAGTTAGTTAAAGCTAAAACTACTAATATGGGTAGTATGTTTGAATTAACTTATCAAGTATCTATGAAAGATTTAAAGAATGAAAAAGAATTCATTGATAAATTAAGAATTAAAAATGGTAATCTTAAGATTGCTTTATCACATCCTTTATTAGAAGAAGAGTTATAGTATGAAAAGAAAAGAGAGATTATTAATTGTTGGTGTATTATTAGCTATAGTACTTGTTATTGCTGTAATAGTTGGATACTTCTTTATGAAGAATAGTAAGAAAATAGCTAATAAATATGTTGGGGGAGTTCAATATATTGATTTCTCTGAAATGAAACCACAACCAATAAGTGATTCATTAACTATCAATGCTGGTGGTGTTTATACTGTGTCTGGTGATATAGATGGAACTATTAGAGTTGATGCCGATAAAAAGAATGTAAAAATAATATTAGATAATGCAAATATAACATCTAATAATGGACCTGCTATATATGTAGATAAAGTAGATAATATTTATATAGAATTAATTGGTACTAATACAATTAAAACTACAACTGTAGAAGAAGATCATGGAGCAATATTCTCAGATCATGATATTTGTTTTGTAGGAGATGGAGAATTAACTATCAATTCAAATTATGATGGTATAGTTACTAAAGATGACCTTCAAATAGATGGTGGAACTATCAATATTAAATCAGATGATGATGGTATTGTAGGTAAGGATTCAGTAGTAGTTAACAATGGTATTATTAATATCACATCTGAAGGTGATGGTATTAAGACTACTAATGATACTGGTAAAGGTACTATCACATTAAGAGGTGGAGAGTTTAATATTGCAGCTCAAGGTGATGATATTACATCTATTAGTTATATGACTATTGAAGGTGGTACTTATAATCTAATAACAGGAAAAGGTGCTACAACAAGTTATCTAAATAATGCTTCAATGAAAGGTCTTAAATCTAAAGATGAAATGATTATATCTGGTGGTAAGATTGATATTCAATCATCAGATGATAGTATTCATTCAGATAAGAATATAATTATATCTGGTGGAGAATTAAACGTTGCATCTGCAGATGATGGTATACATGCTGGTCAAGACTTAATTATTAATGATGGCATTGTTAATATAACTAAAGCATATGAAGGTATTGAAGGATTAAATATCACTGTTAATGGTGGAGATATTAAAGTAGTTGCAAATGATGATGGATTCAATGCTGCTGGTGGAGATGGTTCTTCACAAGGAAGACCTGGGTCTTCTAACTATAACGCAACTAATTCAAGTCTTACTATTACTGGTGGAAACGTATATGTTAATTCATCTGGTGATGGATTAGATTCAAATGGTAATCTTTATATTAAAGGCGGTACTATTTATATTGATGGACCTATAAATGATGGAAATGGTGCTGTTGATTATGGAGATAATCCTGAATGCAAGTTTGAGGTAACAGGTGGTACTTTAGTAGCAGTTGGTTCAAAAGGAATGTCAGTTGCTCCAACAAGTTCATCTATAGTATCTGTATTAATTAATACTACAACATATAAAGGTGATATTACATTTGGAGATATAAAATATACTCCAAGTAAAACATATAGTTCTATACTTATTTGTTCTGATTCATTAAGTGTAGGTAATACATATGAATTAAAGATTGATGGTAATGTTGTTCAATCTATAACAATAAACAATAATATTACTACATCAGGAACAACTGGATTTAAAGGTGGACCTGGTGGAGGAGATCATGGTGGTGGACCTGCTGGTCAACCTCCTATAAGATAATATCTATAAATAATTAAAAGTAGAAGAAATTCTACTTTTTTCTTTAAAAAAACGTAATTTAGGGTATCTATCTTGTATATATATATTAGAGGGTGTTATTCACCTAGATGTTATCTTGTTTCTATGAAATGAGGTGATTATATGATTAAAAGGTATGAAAGAATCATATTCTTATTATTCATAATAATTATTTTGTTAATACTCTTTAAATAGACTAACAAAATCTTCAGGGGTTTTTGGTTAACAAAAAAAGCATCTAGTAAAAACTAGGTGCTTCTCACAAAAAACGAGATAGCATCCTAGAGTGGATGCACTCTCTAATTCCATTATATTAATAATTACATTATAAATCAATAATTAACCTTGAATTAAATATTTATTTATTATATAATCTTACTTGTAAAGCAAATGAGGAAGACGGTATATATTAAGTATATTTAAGAGAGTTTATCATTATGGTGTAAGATAAATAATAGAAAGATATATATAGATCACTTCTGATGTGACTTAAGGATAAGTTAAGTACGTTTAATACACGTTACGTATAATAAGAAGTAATTAAGGTGGTACCACGATATATTCGTCCTTTGGATATATCGTGGCCTTTTTTATTTATAGAAAGGTAAGTGTTAATTATGTTTAAGGAATTAGATAAGAGACCTGTAAACGAAGTTGAAGCAAGTATTTTGAGTGATTGGAAAAAGAATAAAATATTTGAGAAGAGTATTGATCAAAGGGAAGGTAAAAAAGATTTTGTATTTTATGATGGACCTATATATGCTAATGCTAAACCTGGTATTCACCATGTATTAGCTAAAGCTATTAAAGATTCATTTACTAAATACAAAACAATGCAAGGTTATAGAGTATTAAGAAAGATCGGACTTGATACTCATGGATTACCAATTGAAGTTAATGTAGAAAAGAAATTAGGTTTCAATGGTAAACAAGATATAGAGAAGTTTGGTGTTGAAAACTTCTGTAAGGAATGTAATAAAAATACTGCTTTAAATATTGATGAAGTTAATAAGTTAACTGATATGATGGGTCAATTTATTGATTGTGAAAATCCATATGTTACATGTTCAAATGAATATATTGAATCTGAATGGTGGATTATTAAAGAAATGTTTAAGAAGGATTTAATTTATCATGGTAATAAAATACTTTGGTATTGTCCTAGATGTGGAACTGAATTATCTCAAAATGAAGTTGCACAAGGATATCAAGAAGATCCAGTTAACTCAATCATCTTACCATTTAAGAAGAAAGATGAAGATGTATATTTTTTAGTTTGGACAACTACACCTTGGACTTTAATGGCAAATGTAGCATTATGTGTTAATCCTAATTACAGCTATGTTAAAGTTGAATCACAAGGATATAAATTTATCTTATGTGAATCTTTAGTTGAGAAAGTATTAGGTGAAGATGTTACAGTACTTGAAACTTATAAGGGTAAAGATTTAGTTGGTGAAAAGTATGAACAATTCTTACCATTTGTTAAAGTTGAAGGAAAAGCATTTGAAGTATTATCTGATGAATATGTTACTGATTCTGATGGTACAGGTATAGTTCATATTGCTCCTGCATATGGTGCAGATGATAATAGAGTAGCTAATGCTGCTGGTATTACATTTGTTAATCCTGTAGGACCTGATGGATGTTATACTGAAGGACCTTGGGAAGGTAGATTAGTAACTGATCCTGAACTTGAAATAGAAATAATTAAATATTTAAAAGAAAATGATAA
>CAMODU010000028.1 GCA_946611605.1 uncultured bacterium | reverse complement strand
GTTTAATAATTCATATATAAAATATATACTTATAATTAATAAAAATATAATTATTAATATAATTATATTTCTATCTTCTTTTGTAATATTATTCATTAGTTATACTATAGAAGTTTTTATCTTTAGTAAATCTAAATGTAACAGTTGATAATTTAGTTTTATAATCATTTAAACCATTTGTATAATCACCTAATGCTTTATCAGTTGCTACATTATACACTTTATTATCTTGAATCTTAGCAACATATGCTTTTAAAATAATATAGTTTTCATCAACTGATCCATCATATACTTCATATTTAATATCTTCTGTATTAGGTACATTAATAATAGCTATAAATTCATTCTTATTTGGAGAATAAACAAAATTTATATTGTAGATATTAAATGAAGTTGGTTCAAAATCATCTGTACCAAATATTTTAATATATGCAGTTCTTAATGTAGATGGTTTAATAGTAACAATTGATCCATCAACTTCTTTATCTGTATCTGATAATGTTGAATAAGCCATTTGTAATTTATTAATCATTTTCATATCAGTTGCTTTAACTGTACCTTTATATAATGCTGAATCATATATTTTAATACCATCAACTAACGATTTATATTCAGCAACATAATCTATTTTAGGTTCATCCTTTTTAGGTTCAGGATTAGAAGCTTGTGTTGTTGTAACTATCTTTTCAGGATTATAGTTATAATCCATTAGATTTAAACTTTCAGTTACATATAATCTATATACACCATATCCAACTACAGCTAATAAAACTAATACATAAATAGATAATCTAAATATCTTAAATGATTTATGTCTATATACTCTTCTTTCTTCTTTAACTAAATCATTCTTAACAATATCTTTAACATCTGTAGATAATTCAGTTACTAATTCTTCTTTAAAAGAATTATTAAAGTTATCTTTAACTTCAGAAGATACTTTATCAGATATTTCTTTTACTAATTCATCTTTATAATGATCTTCAAAGTCATCTTTAATTTGTTTTCTATATTTTTCTAAGGTCTTTTTATCTAATACATCTTTATTAGCCATGTTAACACCATCCTTACACTTATATTATATGATATTTACTGTTAATTAACAATTGATTTGCATAAAAAATACATATATATGTAAATATATATGTATTATTGATATGGTTTAAAATGAATTGGATTAGTGTTTTCATTTATAGCTTTAAATGTATATCCTTGATTCTTAGCATATACTATCATTTGTTCTAATCCATTTGCAGTAAATGATTTAATATCATGCATTAATACTATGTTTTCTCTATTAGGATTTATATATCTTTTAAAATTGTTAACTACACATGATACTTTATCAGATACATTTACGCATGATCCTGCATCTTCAACCGATACATTCCAATCAAAGTAATGTAATCCTTTACTATTAACTTCATTTACTAATGTAGACATACCTACTTTACCAGATGTTTTATTAGCCATATGATTGCTTGTTCCACCTGGGAATCTTAATAATGTAGTTCTATGTCCTGTTTGTTGTTCAATTATATCATTCATTGCATTAAAATCATTCCAATATGCATTAGATGATTGATATATATTCCAATTATGTGTTAATGAATGAACAGCAACTGTATGACCACGATCATATTCTTGTTTAATCGTATTCTTATATCCAGGAAATTGATTAGTAACAAAGAATGTTGCTTTAACATTATACTTATCTAATGTATTAAGTATTTGAGAAGTATATGCCCCAGGACCATCATCAAATGTTAAATAGATAATACCTGATCCATTACTAGCTTTAGCTGTTTCTTTATATACAGTAATAGTTCTTTTATTTTTTATATTATCATTATCTTTTAATTTATATGTAATAGTATATTTACCCTCTTTATTAGTATCAACATTACCTGATGTAACTATTTCACCTTCAATGGTTTCACCACAACCATCAGTAAGATAAGCACCTTCTTCTTTATAAGATGATCCTAATTCGATAGATACAGATGCTCTACCATTTAATACTATCTTATCAGTTGGTTTTTCTCCAACTTTTTTCTTTAATTCTTTTTCTGTCTTATTACCATTTGAATCAGTTACAGATAATATATATTTATCATCTGATTCACTTTTCTTTACTTTATCAGTAATATCACCATCAAAGTTATCTAATGCTTTATACTCTAATGTAGATGTTAATTCATTATTACAATAGCCTAATGTTACTTCATCCATATTCGTTTCAATAGTAGGAGCCTCTTCATCTACAACTCTTACTATTCTTTCAAAATGATAATCTCTTCCTCTATATTTAATATTATATTCAACTTTATATTCACCTAATTTAGTTGTATCTACATCACTTATGATGTCATATGAGTCTAATTCATCATATGATACTTCTTTATCATTTAATAATACTTCAAATCCTTCATCAGAATAATCTGAATTATATGATAATTTAATATCATTATTACCTTTTAATAATACTTTATATCTATCATGAGTATTTAATACTTGATAAATACAAAAACTATTAATGAATATAAATACAATTATTATTACTAACAATAGAGGTTTCTTCATTTGTATCACCTACTTTTATTATAGTACAAAAAAAGGCAAAATCAACGATTTGCCTTATTATTTCTTATTGGTTTACTCTTAATAAACTAATACGTTCATCATAAGTAATAGTTTTATTATCTGTAGTAGTTGCTTCTATATTTAAATATAAATTATTTATATTCTTTTTAACGACATCAGTAAATACTATTTTCTTATTTACCTTATATTGAACTACTTTAAATTTAGAATAAGATACTATTGCTTCAGATAAATTAATTGGATCTTTAAATTCTTTACCAAATTCATCAATTATATATTTATTATCATTAACTTTAACATAATAATTAATCTTAATATCTTTTACTTTAGTATCTTGTCCTTCATATATTGTATTATCAGCATAGAAATATACAGTATTAGGACTTTCAAAATAATGTATTTCAGCTACTTTTAAATCATCTATTATTAATTCACCTGAATAGAATTTATAAGAGCTTCTTAAATGTACTATTGCTATAGTTAACGCAACTAATACTAAAATTAGTACTATAATAATAGTTCTAGGATTATTAATAATATCAAGTAGTAGGTTTGTCTTTTGGTTTTTCTTCTTGCTTGTTTTCTTCATTTTGTACCTCCACGTCTGCTAAGCTTTCAGGAATAACATTCTTTAAGTTTACAACTAAAGTATCACTTAAATTAATTGTACTTCCTTCAGGTATAGATGTTGATTCAACATATCCATATCCGTTTAATTGATATTTTAAACCAATTAGCTTACAGAATTCAACTATATCTTTAGATGAATATCCAATTACATTAGGCATAGTAAATACCTTACTATTAGTTAATAAATATACTTTAGAATTAACAGATGTTTGAGTATTCTTAGAAGGATATTGTTTAATTACATTAGATCCATTTCCTAATACTATAGGTTGTATTCCTATCTTATTTAAATCTGCTGTAGCAGTTAAGATTGGTTTACTTTGATAATTCTTAATAGTAACTATCTTAGTAGCATCTTTATCAGATACTCTTTCTTCTAAGTTCTTATATTTTGCAACAGATTCAACTAATTTCTTAAGTATTGAACCTATTTCCTTAGATCCCCCATTAAAGTCTTTTGTTACTGCATAAATAATATATTCAGGATTATCCTTTGGGAATATACCTGCAAAACTTCTTACAACATATCTATCTCCTTTGGCATATTCACCAGTTGTTGGATCAGTATAGTTAGCTGTACCAGTTTTACCTATTAATCTAACATTAGATGATGCATATCTTTTACCTGTTGCTACAGGATCATCTGAGTTAACTGTGTTATCCATTAATTCAACTATCTTAGTAGTAGTCTTAGATGAGAATACTTTCTTAACTTCAGTTCTTTTACTTTGATATTCTACTTCACCTGTATTAGGATTAACTATTTTATCTATTATATATGGTTTCAATACTACACCATCATTAGTAATTGATGTTAATGCTTGTATCATTTGAATTGGTGTAACAGTCATACCTTGACCATATGAAACTGATGCTATTTCAGATGCATATTGGAAATCAATAGTACCACCTGATTCGTTAGCAAGTTCTATTCCTGTTTGATTACCAAATCCTAAATTACGATAATAATCTTTTAATGTGTTTTTACCTAATTGTTGAGCTAATGTAACAGCTGCTACATTGGATGAATAAGTAAAACCTACATCATATGTAATATTACCCCATCCATGTTTATTCCAATCAGATATTGTATAATCATCAACTTTAATACTTCCTGAATGATATTTTTCATCACCCTTATAAATACCTTCTTCCATAGCAGACATGAATGAAAATATTTTCATAGTTGACCCAGGTTCATATGTATATGATGTCATAGGATTTAAATAATTATCTATATTTAATTTATTAGGATCAAATGAAGGATATGTAGATGATGCAATTATTGCACCTGTATTAGCATTAGCAATAGTTATAGATGTCCATTCAGGTTCATATTGACTAAATTCATCTACAGCTGAATCTACAAACATTTGCACTTGTTTATCTAATGTTAAATATATATCATATCCATCTTCTGCATCTTCACCATATGTAGGTCTATCAGCTAATTGATATCCTTGTGCATCTTTTTCATATGTAATATATCCATCTTTACCTTTAAGATATTTATCACAATAACCCTCAATACCTAACTCACCTACTAAGTATTCAGATCCATCATCATCAGTTTTCTTAACTGCATATCCAATTAAATAAGATGCAAAATCACCATTTTGATAATATCTTTTAAAAGTCTTTGTAAATTCAATACCAGGTAGATTTAGTTTTTCTATCTTATTCTTCATAGTTTCTGATATATTCTTTCCACCTGCGCCAAATTCTACTTGATAAGCACCTTTAGTATTTAATCTTTCTAATATATATTCTTTAGTCATAGAAGAATTAGGATCCTGAGCTAAGAATACTTTAGATAATTCTTCTGCAGTTTTATTATAATCAACTACATGTTTAGGATTATTAGGATTTGTAGTTCTTTGAGATGATAATATTGCAACCAATGTATATGAATTAACATTCTCTGCAACTGCTTCTCCTTGATTATCATATATAGTTCCTCTAGTTGAATATATTGTTTTAGTGGCAATTACCCTTGAATCAGCTAATTGTCTTATATTTATTCCTTCTACATAGTCATTCATGGCTACTGTAGCTATTTTCCATATAAAAGAGCAAAATAAAAGAACAATAACTACTATAAATAAAACATTTATTCTAATAGTATTGCCCTTCAATTTCATATTTAATCACTTCTTTATTTTATTACGATTATATTATCATTATTATAACTTAATCCATATGCTTTTGCAACATTTTGAATAGTTGATAAACTAGCTAATTCGTCTACTTGCATTGATAATGCAGAGTTAACATTTTCTTGTTTTGAGATTTGTTCTTTCATTCTTTCTACTTCAATATTTGATGTAGATAATAATGATCTAGTATATACAATTGTAATTAAACCTAATAATGTACATACTCCTATTATAGTTAAAAATACTTTTTCACAATTATGTAATTTTACTCCTAGTTTTGTATTTTTTCTCATGTTAATCATACCCTTTCAACTATTCTTAATTTTGCACTTTTTGATCTACTATTTTCTTTTAATTCTTTTTCTGATGCCTCAATTGGCTTCTTATTAATTAATTTAATCTTTGGTTTGAACTCATCAGGTATTTCGTCCTCCTTCAAACCACTTACTAGTGAATTAATCTCACTTTCTTTTTTAAATTGTTGTTTTACTATTCTATCTTCTAATGAATGGAAAGTTATAACACATATTCTTCCACCTTGATTAAGTAATTCAATTGCATCTGGTAAAACACCTTGAAGCACATCTAATTCTTTATTTACTTCTATTCTTATTGCTTGAAATATTTCTCTTTCAGGATGTTTTTTAATTGCATATTGAATTGGAACAGATTTCTTTATAACATCAACTAGTTCCATAGTTGATTTTATTGGTTTATTATCAATTATTCCTTTAGCAATACTTCTTGAGTATTTCTCTTCAGCATATTTAAAGAATATATTTGATAACTCATCTATTTTATAATTATTAACTACATATTCGGCTGTTAAGTCTTGATCTTGATTCATACGCATATCTAATGGAGCATCTTTCATGAAGGAAAAACCTCGTTCAGGATTATCAATTTGTGGGGAGGAAAATCCTAAATCGAATATTATTCCATCAATTTTGTTAACTCCTAGTTCGTTAAGCTTTTCTTTAAGACTAATAAAGTTAGATCTAATAATTGTAAAATTATCAGGACTAATACTATCTAACTTTTTAAAGGAATACTTAACCGCTTCTTCATCTTGATCAAAACAATATAAATGTCCAGTAGTTAATCTTTTTAATATCTCACTTGAATGTCCAGCATAACCTAGTGTTGCATCTACATATATACCATCAGGTTTTATGTTTAAGCCTTCAATTGATTCATTTAGTAATACACTATAATGCATTGTAATCACCTGATGTAAATAGGTTTTCAGCTATATCTGAGAAGTTATCTATGTTATCAGTCATAAATGTTTCCCAAGATTCCTTTGACCATATTTCTAAGCGATCGTTTGCGCCGATTATTACACATTCTTTGGTAATATCGGCGTATTCGATCAATGGGGAGGTAATTGAAATACGACCAGATTGGTCTATTTCACAGACAGTAGCACCAGAAAGGAAAAATCTAGTGAAATTCCTTGCATCTCTTTGAGTGAAAGGTAAACTCTTAAGTTTATCTACAATTTTGTTCCACTCATGTTTAGAGTATATAAATAAACATTTATCTAAACCACGAGTAAGAATGAATTCGTTACCAAGCTCAGAACGGAATTTGCTTGGAATAACTAATCTTTTTTTGTCATCTATATTATGACGATATTCACCCATCAGCATTTGGAATTCCCCACTTTCTTCCACTTTTTACCACTGTGTAATTATAATATACACCTATATCCCACCTATTTCAATAGAATGTTAAATAAATGTAACATTATGTGTAAAGATTTTACAATAAATAAAAAAATGAGCATTATCTGCTCATTTCCTTACTTAAATATCTTTCTTTTAATTGATCTAAAGCTTTAAGGTTAGCTTCTTTTTCAATTACTAATTTTTGATAAGCAACATTATTCATATCTCCTCTAGCTAATAATTTAGCTAAGTCTTTTTCGCCATCAAAGTGTTCCATTGATATTCTTAATGATTCTCTTATCTCATCTTCTTCAGTATATAATTCTGAATTAGCTATTTGTAATGCTGCTATATACTTATTCATTTCTATAGCTAAGCTTAATATATCGCCAGTTCTTCCATCTGATAAATCATATGTTTTAGTTAATACCATACGTAACCATTCTGTTTTATCAGTATCCCCTTTTTGTAATGAAGCTATTATTTCACCAGCTACCATTAAGTCTGATGTTGTTTTTCTCCACTCACGATATTCCATAAATTTCCTCCCGACTGATGCTTATTATATATATATTTTATTATTTGTCAAATTAAAAAAGAGTTAATTCATAACTCTTTTAAACATCTTCTCTAATTCATAATTTGAATAGTGAATTATTGTTGGTCTTCCATGTGCACAGTTGTATGGATTATCACATAAAACTAGTTGTTTTAAAATCTCTCTTGCTTGATCTAATGATATCTCTTCATTAGCTCTAACAGATGATTTACATGCTATTGTTGATATTACTTTATCATTAAATTTAACATCATCAAAGTCTACTTCATTAATGATTAATTCTATTATTTTATTAATAGCATCATCTTCATATCCTTCTCTTAACCATGTAGGATGTTCTTTAATAACAATAGTATTAATACCAAATTCTTCAACGGTAAATCCAAATGATTCTAAAATATTAAATCTTTCTTTAATCTTAATAAAATCACTTGGTGATAGTTCAATTGTTAAAGGAATTAACATAGAAGTTTTATTTATCTTTCTATTTTCAAATTCCTTCTTAACTATTTCATAGTTAATTCTTTCATGTGCTGCATGTTGATCTATTAAATAATAACCATCATCACTTTCAGCTACTATATATGTTTTATGAATAATAGCAACAGGATTTAATACAATACTTCTTATTTCTTCATTCTTAGATTCTTTCTTTATAGAAGATTCAGATACTTTAACTTGTACATCTTTATAATCTTGTTTATCAACTACCTCTTCTGCAAGTTCTAATTGTATTACTTCTTCTGGCTTATCTTCAATTATTTCTTCTTCTATTACTCTTTCTATTACTTTTTCTTCAACATCTTTTACTAGTAATGTATTTGTTAATACATCATTTATAGTATTAACAATTAACTCTTGTAATTTATCTATCTTAGAAAACTTAATATCATTTTTAGAAGGATGAATATTAACATCTATTAAAGTAGGATCCGTATCAATCTTAATAACTACAACAGGATATTTTATATCTGGTTTAAATTTAAAGTATCCTTCATTTATAGCTTTATTGACTTGATTATTAGATACTACTCTTCCATTTACTATAACATTCATATGTGATTTAGTTGATTTTAATATAGTAGGTTTACAAATATATCCTGATATATCATAGTCATCGTTAGATGCATTTATAGCAATCATATTAGATGATATAGAAAAACCATATATTTCATGTATTACTTTAAGTAAATCACCTGAGCCAGATGTATATACTATTTTATTTTCATTATTAGTTAAAGTAAAAGATATATCTTCATGAGATAAAGATAATTTTTCTATATATGCTGTTACATTAGCTAATTCTGTTTGTAAGCTTTTTAAGTATTTTAATCTAGCAGGAGTATTATAAAATAAATCAGCTACTTCTATAGTTGTTCCTTTTCTTGCATCTGATTTTTCATTAGTGATTAACTTACCACCTTCAATATAGATATGAGTTCCTTCACTTCCTTGAGAAGTTTTCATATCTACTTTAGATACTGATGCAATAGATGCTAAAGCTTCACCACGGAAACCTAAAGTATTAATAAAGAATAAATCATCTTCTTTAGAAATCTTAGATGTTGCGTGTCTTTGAAATGATAATAAAGCATCTTCTTTATCCATACCAATACCATCATCTATTACTTGAATAGATTTAGTACCTGACTCAACTAAATTAACAATTATCTTTTTTGATCCAGCATCAATTGAGTTTTCAACCAACTCTTTAACAACTGATGCAATTTTTTCAACTACTTCACCAGCAGCAATCTTATTTGCGAGGTTATCAGACATGATATGTATCTTACTCATAGTAACCTCCAAATATAGAATTTCTTATTTCTATTGATTCAGTTGGTATATTAGTTTTAATTGTAGTTTTATTCTTAAATCTAATTATACCTAAACCATATATTATTAAATCTTGATTATCTTCTATAGATAATTCATTATCTAATACTTCTTCTTTAAAATGTTTCTTTATTAAATTATTATCTTTTAAATTAGTATAGAAAGTAACTGGTGTACCTTCACTTATATTTATAAAGTATTTATTATTTAATAATTGAATAGATTCATTATCTTTAAGATTATATGATAAAGATTTAATATCTTCATTAGTAACATCATTACATAAAGATGTAGGAATAATAAATCCAGGTGAATCTATTAAAGTTAATTCATTATTTAATCTAACTCTCATAAAGTCTAATGTAGTATTAGCATGTTTATTAGTATTTATCTTATTAATTTTAGATTCTAATATAGTTGCCATATCATTTATAAATGTTGACTTACCCGAATTAGATATACCTAGAAGATATGCTTCATGTATATTATTATTCATTAAATAATTATATATAGATGATATACCATGGTTAGCAGTTCCACCTTTTATCTTTATATCAGCAGATACTTTATAAATATCTTTAATATAATTCTTAACCATAGGATAAGTAATATTATCAGGTAATAATTCACATTTATTAACAACTAATAATTTATTATTTTTAATAGATTGAAATAAATCTATTACATATTGATTAAGATTTAAATAATCAACTAAGAATATTACATACTTATTATCTTTATTTACTTTTCTTATTATTTCTTTTGCATCTTTAGGAGTATCAACAACACTTTGTTCTCCATAATGCATCATCCTAAAACAACGCATACAATAAGATGCATCATTAATTTTATTTTCTGGTATATATCCTTTTTTATCTTTATCTGTAGATTGTAAAGGAGCTCCACATCCATAACAAATTCTAGTCATAATAACGACCTCTTTTAAATAAATCTTTACTAGTTAATTTATTAACTATTATATTTTCTATCTTTCTATTTAATCTAGTAACAGCATATTCATCTATTGATACAGGATTAACAAGAATAGATGTATAATCCATTCTATTAGCACCATATATATCAAATAAGAAATTAGATCCTACACATGCTACTTCATAATATTTATAATTAAATAGTTTAGCTATTTTCTTGTATTTAAATTTAAAAGGTTTAAAAGATAAATATGATGAATCAACACATAAACCTTCTTTAAATGGTGTTACTACTCTCTTAGATTGATTAGACATGATTATTACTTCTAAATCTAAATCTTTAATATATTCCATTAGATCTTTTAATTTCTTATCAGGCATTATAGTTCCTTCAGGTACTAAAGTATTACTTAAACCAAATATAATACATTTGATACCAGTTTTCTTTAACGCTTTATAATCTATATCATATATACTTTTATAATATTTGTCTGGAATAAATCTTTCAAACATAATAACCACCATGTATTAATTATACAATAAAAAAAAAGTTCTATAAAGAACTAATTAACCTCAATTCTTATAGGACTTGTACTATCATCTATTTGTACTTGATTTGTATTATCTTTCATTTGTCCAGATGCATTTTTATCGTTACTTATTTTACCTGCATCTACATGCTTATCATTGTTTCCGACACTTCCTGATGCACTCTTATCATTGTTAGGTAATGATCCTGATGCACTCTTATCATTTGTTAAATCACCAGCATCAACACTTCCGGCACCTCTAGTAGTAAATTGTCCACTATCTTGTGGAGACCCAGATGATACTTCTTCGATTACACAATGACCATCTTTATCCCATACATTCATTATTTGCATTATACTATCAACTAATACAGGGACAGCAAACAATAATGCAGCAGCCATTATTCTTTTAGCAAACTTAGCGAATAACTTTTTACCTTCAGCATCTATTCCGCCTTTAGTTAATGCAACTATACCTTCATATAATGTATAACCTATAGCAAATATAGGGCCTAGTATTTTCATTATCTTTAATGCACCAGCTAAGTCTGCAGTTACATTTGGTCCTAATGGACATCCAGCAGCAAATGCTGTAAATGGCATTATCAATAATAATATCGCAATAATTGTTAAACTCTTCTTCATATTATCACCTAAATCTAATATCATTATATCATAATTATTATGGTATATATGGTATATTATTTCTTCTTTACAATTCTATTAAATACATTTAAATATATAGGTATTAGTATCATAAATATAGAAACACCTAAATATATATAATAATAATCTTTAACAATAGGATTA
>CAMODU010000027.1 GCA_946611605.1 uncultured bacterium | reverse complement strand
AAAATAATAATACAAAGATACATTTGATAATACTATCAATAATATTATTAGTATTATATATAAAGCCTTTCTTTTTTTCATAGTATCACACAACCCTTATTTATGCTTGAATATAATTAAATAAAACACTAATCTTTAACTTATTATATTTCTTTAATAATTCTGCTTCTTTATATGTTAGACTATCTTTAACAGTATATTTATAAGTAACACGACTACTAGTATTCTTATCTAATACATCTGATTTAATAATATTTAAAGTTACTATATTTTTTATTTCATCAGGTATTTCATCCATATATGTATTATATAATTTCATATCAAAAGAAGAATCATTCTTAACATCAAATGATATTTCACATTCTTTACTACGTGTTCCTAAATCTAATACATAAGATATAGATGTAGCATCATACCCAATTAATTCAACATTTTGTGTTTCCACATTATCTATATTAATACTTAAAGATTTAACTTGTTCATCATTAGGTATAGAAAAAGACATATTAACTGTAACTAACCCTGCTACTGTTAATATAATTGCTAAAATTAAAACGAAAGGAAATAATTGTTTCTTTAGTTTCATATTACCACACCCTACATAATCATTATATAAAATATATGAATTATAGTAAATAAAAAAGAGGATATTTTCTATCCTCTTACAATAAATACTAAGAAGTTTAAGTATCTATAATAATCATGATTATAAACACATACATCTTCATCACAATTTAACTTTCCACTTGGAGAATTCATTTCAACTGATACTGTTTTAGCTCTGTTAGAATCTTTATAGTTTAATAAAGATTGTCTAGCATCTCTAGTAACATATAATGTACCAGATCCATTATAAATACTTAAATAGAAAGTTGAATTATAATATTCTATTTTATATTTGCTTGTAGCTTTAACATATTTATTATTAATCTTCTTAAATCCATAGTCTAATAATTTAGAACCATCATAGTTAGATGCATCATTTGCACTTAATACTTGAGTATTGTATATCATATATTCATTTGAAGTATGTGGATGATGTTCTATTGGTTCTCTTTCATCAGATACTTCAATCTTTTCTTTAGGCTCATATACTTTAGTAGCTGTACCTTTATTCATAGATATAACAGTACCAACTAAAATAATTAATACAATACCTGATAATACAACTAATAATATATTCTTAACATTATTTGATAATACTAATGTTTCTTTTTCTTTAGTATTAGCTTTCTTTTTGTTTTCATCATACTTAACTTCAATTATATTATCATCTTTATTTTTCTTAAATTCACCATGAATTAATTCTTTTTTAGTAACATTTAAGATTTTTGCTAATGTTTCTAATGTTTGACTATCCTCAGGGAACTTTATACCAGTTTCCCATACAGTGATATCAGCAGGATCAACTCCTAATTCATCAGCTAAATCTTTTTCAGTTAATAAATTGGCTGTTCTTAATTCTTTTAAGAAAGTACCTCTTTTAATATTTTCTTTATCCATAATCAACCATCCCTATATATATTAACTAGTAATTTCCCTTTCGATGTAGCTATATTATACTATTTTTTACTGTTTTTAGCAAATTATAGAAAGAAAAAATAGACTAGTAAAATACTAATCTATTTAGTTCCAAATATTCTATCTCCTGCATCACCTAAACCAGGAACAATATATCTATTCTCATTTAAGTGATCATCTATAGCTGCAGCATATATTTGTACATCAGGATATTTTTCTTCAACTACTTTTAATCCTTCAGGAGCAGCTATAATACATAAGAATTTAATCTTTTTAACTCCTACTTTTTTAAGTTCACCAATGGCATCAAGAGCAGAACCTCCTGTAGCTAACATTGGATCTAATACTATTACTTCTCTATTTTCAATATCTTTAGGTACTTTAAAGAAATAATTATGTGGTTCAAATGTTTCTTCATCTCTATACATACCTATATGACCTATTTTAGCATTAGGTAATACTTGTAATACTCCATCAACCATTCCCATACCAGCTCTTAGAATTGGTAAGAAGGCATATTTATCTTCATTTAATCTACCTGTTTTCATTGTAGTAATAGGAGTTTCAATAGTTATATCATCTAATTTTTCATCTTTAAAAGCTTCATAACATAATAATACAGCAATTTCAGATATTAATTCTCTAAACTCTTTAGTTCCTGTAGTCTTACTTCTTAATATTGATAACTTATGAGTTATTAATGGATGATCTAATGCTATTGTTTTCATATTTCACCTCTTATTTTCTTTTTGTTGTTTTCTTAGTTGTATCAGCTGGAATATCCCAATCTTTTTCATTTTGAGTTAATTCCATATCATTAGGTAATATTAAGTTTAATACTATACCTACGATAGATGCTAAACTCATTCCTGAAATAGCAAGTGAGAAATCACCAGATACGATTGATATAGTTGCTCCACCTAATCCTAATACTAGCATAGAAGATGCTACAACTACATTCTTACTATCTTCAAAGTTTACTTGATTCTTAATTAATACTTTTAAACCATTTACTGCTATAAATCCATATAGTAATAATGATACACCACCTAATACAGCTGATGGTATAGTTGATACTAATGCAGTAAACTTACCTAAGAAACCTATTACAATTGCAATTATAGCAGCTAAACCTATAACTTTAACGGATGCTACTTTAGTCATTCCTACAACTGATGTATTTTCACCATATGTAGTATTTGCAGGTCCACCCATAGCACCAGCAACTAATGTTGCAAGACCATCACCTAATAAAGTTCTATCTAAACCAGGTTCCTTTATTAAATCTCTTCCTATAATATTTGATAAAGATGTATGATCACCTATATGTTCACACATAGTAACTAATGCAATTGGTGCAATAGTAATTAATGCTCCAAAGTTCAATTGATAATGAACAAATGGGAATTGGAAATTAGGTACAGATAACCATGCAGCATCTGCTACTGGTTTGAAATCTATCATACCTAAGAAACATGCTAATATATAACCACATGCAATACCAATTAAGAATGGTATTATTTTAAAGAACCCCTTTGCTCTTGTCATTACTAAGGCTGTAACTAAGAATGATACTACAGCAACAGTAACAATCTTCCAATCAAATTGACTTGCTCCATCAAGTCCTATTTGACCTATAGCACTAGGTGCTAATCCTAAACCTATAACCATTATCATTGGTCCAATAACTACAGGTGGTAATAGTTTTTCTAACCAATCTTTTCCAGTAAAGTGAATAATAGTAGCAACAATTATATAAATTAAACCTACTACCATTACACCTGTCATAGCACCACTTAAACCACCCTTAAGATAAGCAGCAGCTATTGGTGCAATGAAAGCAAATGAACTTCCTAAATATACTGGAGATTTTCCTTTAGTACATAATATATATATTAATGTACCAATACCAGATGTAACTAATGCAACTGGTATAGTTAATACTGTTTCTCCTGCTGCAGCATTAACTAGAATAGGAACTAATATTGTAGCTCCAAACATTGCAAATACATGTTGAAATGCAAGTATAATCCACTTTCCTATTGGTGGAGTTTCTTCGACATCATATGTCATCTTTCTTTTCATATAATCCTCCTTTAAGTTAGGTGATTTTTATTCCAAAAAAAGAAGATATACCACCATATCTTCTTTAATCAACAATAAAAATTAAAAGATAAATGAACACTTGATTCATATTTTAACCATTGTAATACATCAGTTGAAATACATCTTGTTTTCATCATATCTAACACCTTAAATAAATTATAGATTATTACTTTTTATTTTTCAACATATTTTATATTTTTTTGATATAATTTTTTTAGGTGATTTATATGAATAAAATTAAGAATCAAATGTTAATACATGAATCACATTATTCTAAATATGCATCTTTAGATAAAGATGCTATAAGATTACATGGTGATATAACTGACAATGATATTAGACCTAATTATTTTAGAGATATAGATAGAATAATACATTCCTTATCATATACAAGATATATAGATAAGACTCAAGTATTCTCTAATAAATCTAATGATCATATTCAAAAAAGAATAATACATGTTCAACTGGTATCTAAAGTAGCAAGAACTATAGGAAGAGCTTTATCATTAAATGAAGATTTAATAGAAGCTATTGCATTAGGTCATGATATAGGTCATGTACCATTTGGTCATCTAGGTGAATCATATCTTAATGAATTATCTTTAAAATATGATCACACATATTTTATGCATAATGTAGAATCAGTAAGAGAATTAAATATATTAGAAGATCATGGTAATGGTAAGAATCTAACAGTACAAGTTCTTGATGGAATACTTTGCCATAATGGAGAATTCTTACAAGAAAAATATAAACCAATTAATAAAACCAAAGAAGATTTCATAAGAGACTATGAATTATGTTATACAGATAAAGAACATGCTAAACATTTAATCCCAATGACTTTAGAAGGATGCGTAGTAAGAATATCAGATATAATAGCTTACTTAGGAAGAGATATAGAAGATGCTATTAGATTAGGATTATTATATAAAAAGGAAATACCTAAATCTATTAAAGATATTATAGGTGATAATAATAAAGATATAATTGGTCATATAATAAATGATATAATAAAAAACTCATATGGTAAGAATTATATATCTATGTCTAAGGAAGTATATAAAGCAGTTAAAGATTTAAAAGACTTTAATTATAAACATATATATGATCCTTCAATGACAAAACTAGAAAAAGCATATGTTAAAAGAATGTTTACTACTCTATTTAAACAATACTTAAAAGACTTAGAAGAAAAGAATAAAAAATCATCTATATATAAAGTATTATTAAAAGATATGAAAAAAGAATATATAGTTAATACTTCTAATACTAGAAAAGTAATAGATTATATTTCAGGTATGACAGATGAATTTATGATTAAAGAATATAATAAAATAAAAGAATCTAAATAATTAGATTCTTTTTATATATTACAGTTTTCACAGTTTGAATATGTTTTAGTATATTGATTATAGTCCTTTCTAACATCTTCACTATTTTTACCATCCATCAACATAGATAAATAATCACGCTTTACTGAAGTTATTACAAGTTCTCCGTTTTTAGTAGTTACATCATCTCTATAAGATACTACAGCAAATGGAAAACCATATTTATCACCATATAGACGATCAAATCCAATAGAATTTGAACTATATGAACCATTACTTCCAGCATACTCTATTTCATAATTATCTGATTTATTCTTATTAAGATTTAACGCTGCTTCTCTAAAATCTGCAAATTTGTCTTTGTCTTCTTTAGGTACAGATTCTTCAATTACCTCAATATTAATTAATTTATTATTATATACAATTGGATAAATGGAATAATGATAATAATTATCTTTAAATCCATATTTATCAACCCAAGAAGAAATTAATTCTTTTGTAAATTCTATTATCTTATTCTTGTCTTTAGGGAATAAAACAAAATATTCTTCAGCCGAAGATTGTGCTGAATATCCAAATGATTTATAAAAGTCAGCTTTGATTTCTTCTTTATTCGATTCGTTTAATGTATTAGCAGATTGAACTTTAGAATTATAACATTGTTCAAATTCATTAAGTTTCTTAATTGTTTCATCATATGTTTTAGATTGTCTTATTTGTCCACAATTGTAATCAAGGTCTTTTTTTAATAGCCAAGATCCTTGAGCATCTGCTCTAAATGCCACAGTCATATATAAATATGGATTATCAAGATATATTGTATCACTCTCAATTATATTTAAATATTCTTTAGCGGTAAAATCATCCATAACTTCTATATCAAAGCTAATACTTTTATCACTACCTAAATTGTTTTCGCTATTAACATTATTACTCTCGTTATTATTTGATATATTATTAGAACCACACCCAGTTAATAATAAACATATTACTAGTAACATGATTAAAATATTTTTTTTCATATAAACACCACTTTCTATCTATAAAATACTACACCCCCCTCCGATGTCAACAACTATATTGAAAGTTATAAACTATTATCATATAATATAAGTAGAGAATGCATTGAATACTCGATGCTATCTCATTTTGGAGTAGCACCTAGCTTTTTGCTAGATGCTTTTTTTTATCAACCAAAACCTCAAAGTAGTTTATACTACCTGAATATGATTAACAAAATAATGATTATGAATAAAATTAAAACTACTGTTTCTTTCTTAAACATATTCATCACCTCACTTCATGTGAGATAACACCTAGTCAATGCATTCATCTACTAGAGAGTATTACTACCCTCTAATAATATATATACAAGATTGATATACTAAATCTCGGCAAATTATTTTAAAAACATTAAAAAAGATGAAACTTTTTAACAAATTTCATCTTTTTATTATAAATTTATATATTTGATTCGAAATCAATTATTATTCTGCAGGAGTATCTTCAGCAGGTGCTGCTTCAACAGGAGTAGCTTCTGGAGTTTGAACTACACCAGCAAATGCTTCACCTGGAGCAGGTTGAACTGGAGCTTCAGGAGCAGCTTGTGGAGTTGGAGCTTGTCCACCCATAGCTGTATTTAATACATTAGCACCTTGAGCTTGAGCCATACCCATACCCATGAATCCCATCATAGCACCATTTTCATTAGATGCAGCAGAATTCATAGCTGTAGCAGTAGCAGCTGCCATTGTACCAGCCATATTGTTTGAGTATACTTGTCCAAGTCTTTGAGCTTTTGCAATTTCTGCATCCATAGCAGACATAGCTTGTAGAGATTCTTCAGTAGCATTAATGTTAATTGTAACATCTCCTACTGCAATACCATAATTAGCTCTCCAAGTTGGATCTAATAATTGATTCATTAATGTAGTAATATCTGATTGATAATTTTGAATTTCAACAAATGATACATTCTTTTGTGTCATTAATTGAGAAATTGCTTGTCCTACATTTTGAGCAAATTGTTGTTTTAACATTGAAGTATTACCTTCAGTAGTAAAGATATCATTTAATGTTAATGTATCTTTAGGATTTGCACCAACAACATTAGCAACTAATATTGCAGGGTCAACAATTTTAACAGCATACATACCATTGTATGTAACTCTAACTGATTGATAAATTGGATCTTTGATCATAACTGGTTGTTGAGAACCATAAGTTAGACCAGGTATTAATTTAATATTAACATAATAAACTCTTTGATCCTTTGCAGCTTGTCCACCATAAGTAATACGGCTTCCAATAGTTTTAATAGATTCTAATAATCCTTGTCCTAATCCACCAGTAAAGATAGATGGTTCTGAAGATGTATCATATGTATATGTTCCATCTTCTGCAGTAAATTCAACAATTTTACCATTGTCTACGATCATCATAGCCATTCCGTTTGGAACTACTATTCCTGAACCGTTAGAAATAACACCTTCAGTAAATGTAGAATTACCATTACCATGATTTACTACTCCCCTTTGAATGATTACATCATTTGATACTTCAGGGCAAGTAACAAATTCTTTAAATTGGTCCCCAATTACTTGATTAACGGAACCTAATGCAGCTTTGATTAATCCCATATTTTGTCCTCCTAATTAAAAATATATTTGATAAATCATCATAATTTAATTATAACATATATAATAAATAATTAAGTATATAAATTTTTTATATTGTAAATAAAAAAGAAGAAACTATTTAGCTTCTTCTTGTGCTCTTGTTTCACGTACAACTGTAATCTTAATTGTACCTGGATATTGCATTTCTGCTTCAATCTTATTCTTAATATCTCTTGCAATCTTAATACTTGTTAAATCATCTACTTCTTCAGGTTTAACAATTACACGAATTTCTCTACCTGCTTGCATAGCATATGATTTATCAACACCTTCAAATGAATTACCAATTTCTTCTAGTTGAGCTAATCTTTCAACATATTTTTCCATTGATTCATTTCTTGCACCAGGACGAGCAGCAGATAATGTATCAGCTATTTGAACTAAAACAGCTATTACACTCTTTTGTTCTTCATCACCATGGTGAGATGCAATTGAATTAATAACTACTTCATCTTCATTATATTTCTTAGCTAATTCTTTACCAATTTCAACATGAGATCCTTCAGTTTCAAAGTCTATTGATTTACCAATATCATGTAATAAACCAGCTCTCTTAGCTAATGCAACATTCTCACCTAATTCACCAGCCATGATACCACATAAGTTAGCTACTTCAATTGAATGTTGTAAACAATTTTGTCCATATGAAGTTCTAAAGTTTAATTTACCTATATAATTAACTAATTCAGGATCCATCTTAGATAATCCTAATTCATATATAGCATTCTTACCTAATTCAGTAATTCTTTGGTTAATATCCTTACAAGTCTTATCATATATTTCTTCAATTCTTGTAGGATGAATTCTACCATCTTTAATTAATGTTTCAATAGTTTCTTTAGCTATTTCTCTTCTATAAGGATCGAATGAAGAAATAGTTATAGCTTCTGGAGTATCATCAATAATTAAATCAACACCAGTTATAGCTTCTATTGTTCTAATATTTCTACCTTCTCTACCAATTAATCTACCCTTCATTTCATCATTAGGTAAACTAATAGTTGATGTAGTTTGTAGATTAGCTACATCCATTGAATACTTTTGCATTGAAGATACAAGTAAGTCTTTAGCTTGATTATCAACTTCAAGCTTAGCTTCAGCCATTTCATCTTTAATGTATTCAGCTATTTCGACTTCCATTTCACTTTCAACACGTTTCATGATTTCATCATGAGCTTTTTCTTTAGAAAATTTAGCAATACCTTCTAATTTTTCTA
Organism: uncultured bacterium; assembly: GCA_946611605.1. GTDB lineage: Bacteria > Bacillota_I > Bacilli_A > RF39 > UBA660 > UBA6985. Next base: position 3,298 of record CAMODU010000027.1, on the reverse strand, counting down.
ATTCTTCTTTAATTAAAGCATCCATCTTGTTATCTTTTTCTTGTACTTGTTTTTGTAAAGCAGTAAGATTTGCTTCTTTTTGATCTAATGAAGCATCTCTATTTTGTAATAATTCTTCACGATTATCTAAAGATTTTTCTCTCTTTAAAAGTCTTTCTTCAGCTTCTTCAGCTGCTTGTTTTCTTTCTTTAACTTCTTTATCTGCTTCTTGTTTAAGTTTAAATTGTTCTTGCTTTAATTCAGCAAGAGAATCCCTTTTATTTCTATCTGCTTCTTTTTTAGCAGCTTGTATAATTTTTTCTGCTTTTTTACCAGCACCAAATCCAGTTAATAATACTACGATTATAGTACCAACAATTCCTACTACAAGGCCAATTAAAAGAAATACAAATGGAGCCACACTTCCTGTTCCCATTTTAAATTTCCTCTTTCCTTTAATATAGATATTTTTCAATCTATACACATATTATATGTTAAAAGCAAATCTTTTACAATAAAAAATAAAAGAAACATTTTAAAATGTTTCTTATGCTTCTTCAAACTTATATGCATCTGCATCGTTAGTATAATATAGAGTTAATTTTTTACTATCAATTAATTCTTTTAATTTATCATCTATATAATTAGAAGATACTATTACACCTTTAGGATTATATTTTTCTATTAACTTTTCATCTTGTTTCATATAATCTCCATGATGAGGAAACTTAATAATATTATATTTTCCATCATGAGTAGATATATAATCTTTCATTCTTTCATTTAAAGCATCACCCATGAAAAGATATGATTTATTCTTATATTTAATAGATGTTATCAATGATGAATTATTTGATTCATCTACTCCATATATTTTATCAGGTCCATTTATAACTATATGAAGATCATCTATATCAATATTCATATCACCTTTAACTGTAATAGGTGTAATATTCTTTTTATTAATTGCTTGAACAAAATTAGTATATTCTTCTGATTCTTTAGTAGTATTAGTTTGATAAATATTACCTATTTTATATCTACTAATTAATTTAGCAGCACCACCTACATGATCCTTATCAAAATGAGTAATTATTAAATAATCTATAGTTTCAATATTTGATTTTTTCAATTTCTTATCTAATGTATTAAAGAATTCTTTTTCACCACAGTCAATTATTATAGTTTTATCTTTATATGTTAGTAATGCTGAATCAGCTTTACCTGCATTAAATACATATAGATTAAAATTATGAACATTATTAAAATACATATGCACTCCTACTAATACAATAACTACTAAAATAATAGGCACAATAATCATTAAAAATCTCTTCATGTTACACTTCTCTTTCTATCCATTTAATAATAACATCAACAATATAATCAATTTCATCATTTGATAAGTCTTTATTATCATCTATATGGTGAATTCTTTTTAAACAACTACGACAACAAGTACCTGTAGCATGCTGAGCAATAAATGTTGGATGAACTTGTTTCATCGGTGTTTGTTTTCCATCATTTGAGAGTTTAACTCTTAATCTTTTATTAACAATCTCATACGTATCTAATTTAATCTTATCAATTCCTTTTTCTTTTACATATTCCTTCATTCTATTATTTAAATGAAAAGAACCACGGAATTTAGATTTAGATAAAGATAATAATAATTTATCAATTTTATCCATAAAAATCTCCTAATAGTATTATATCAAATAAAAAGAGATATTTTAATATCTCTTATTTTTCTAAAATTATAACTGGTCGAACACCATAGATGGTGTCGTCGTCATAGAGGTCGTTGATGAAGACGCCAAACGAGCGCACGCACCACACGATGCCCTTGCTGAAAGCGGAACCAGACCAGAAACTTGTTTGATATACCCATGTTGGTGCTGATGAACAACTACTGCTTGATTCATCACATCCAAGACCTACTAATTCTTCTTGTTTTATTAATCTTCCTGTTACATTTACTCCTTGTGTTTCTAAATAATCTACATAATCATCTACATACTGTTTAACATTAGAATTATCATCATATACATATGTAGGATATGATGTCCCATATGCAGGTTTTAATTTAGATCCATCATACCAATAGTTTGCATTTGAGAATATTACTGTTGCTGGATAATGATTATTTACAGCGGTTGATTCATCACTATTCCATCCAATAGCTAAACTATTTTGTATTCCTTCTGTTCCTGGTTGTATATTATTTCCTACATTTAAATTATACTTACTTAATAATTTAACATGATCTGTATCTTCTTGTCCTATTACATAAAATTCTTCATCAGCTATTTTTACTACTGAACCTACTGTATCTAAATCACCTGATACTATTTCATATGTTGATGATGCTATTGCTTCTTCAGTTCTTTCCGTAGCATTTGCTGTGAATGTCATTGTAAATGTTATCTCTACATCTTCTAGTACAGGTTTTACTAATGCTATTACTATTGTTCCATCAACTGAACTTTTGCCTGGTACTACTGTTGCTGTTCCTAATGTAAATCCTGTTCTTGTAACTGTATAATATGTAGAATAATCTACTCCACTTATTATATCTACTGCACTCCATGTTACTTCTACATTTGCATCATAGTTAGCTGAATCATTTGTTACTGTATATTCTAATACAGCTTCATCATTTATAGCTCTTAATGTTTTAGTACTATAAGTAATTGTTTTCTTATCACCACTTATAGCAGCTGTTCCACCTTCTTCAGCTACTGCTTTAGAAAAGTAAACATTAAAGTCTTCTTGATTAACTCCTATTGTTGCTTGTCCATTTATAATTAGATTAGTTGCTACTGCTGCAAATCCTACAGCTAATAATAATACTAATACAATTATTCCTATTGTATTTGTTTTCTTCATATTATCACCTACTTTAATTATATATTATATTAATAGGTATATATATTAATTAATTATATGTTTACATATTATAATAAAAAAAAGATGTCTATATATGAAACATCTTTAATACTTCATCTTTTAATTGATTAAAATCAAATACAATTAAATACAATACAGTTATCATAGCAAATCCAAAAGCTATATGTGATATTATCAAATCACTTGAAACTTTAGTTAAGACTAAAATAACAGGAACAAATGATAATAATATATTCATGAATATTACATGTATATATTTTCTTATATAATTCTTTCTTAGTATAAGAGCTAATATAGTTGATAATAATAAGTCAAATATTACTATAGAAGGTATAATAATACTTGCTATAATAGATGATTTAGTAAAACCAAACCATACAAACAATAATATAATTATTATCAATGTTAT
>CAMODU010000026.1 GCA_946611605.1 uncultured bacterium | reverse complement strand
TATTTTATATTCTTCATCATCAATGATTACTTTATATTTATTAGTTTTATCTTTAATAAACTTTTCTACTTTCATAGTAACACTTCCATATTTATTATATAAATCAACAAATAATAAAAGCAAGTATTACTTTTATTATATACCTAATAAAATACTTGCTATTTTAAAATATATTAATAGAGAACATGCATCTACTATTGTTGTAATAAATGGAGATGCCATGACTGCTGGGTCGAATCCTGCTCTCTTAGCTAAAATTGGAAGTGATGATCCAATTAATTTAGCAACACATACAGTTATTACTAAAGTACCACATACAACAACTGCTATTAGTACATCTACTCTATCAAAGAATAATAATTTTAAGAAGTTAGCTATAGCTAATACTATACCGCATAATAATGATACTCTTAATTCTTTCCATAGTACTTTAAATATATCTTTATAATCTATTTCATTTAATGATAAACTTCTGATAACTGAAACAGATGCTTGAGAACCTGCATTACCACCTGTATCCATCAACATAGGAATAAATGCAGTTAATACTACATATGATGCTAATGCTGATTCAAAGTGAGTAATTATACCTCCTGTAAATGTAGCAGATATCATAAGTAATAATAACCATGGTATTCTTTTATAGAAAGTTTCAAATACTCCTGTATTAATATATGATTTATCTGTTGGAGTGATGGCTGCCATCTTTTCGATATCCTCAGTTGCTTCTTCTTCAATAACGTCGATGATATCATCGATTGTAATAATACCAACTAATCTACCTTCAGAATCAACAACAGGCATAGATGAGTAGTCATAGTCTTGGAACATATCTGCAACATCTTCTTGGTCCATTAATGTTGGAATCATATGATCACATTCACTCATTATATCATCTATTAATTCATCAGGATCATTTACAAGTAAATCTTTTATAGATACAGTACCTAATAAATGTCTTTCATTATCAGTAACATAACAATTATCATATGTAACAAATTCATCTTTTTGTTTTCTTATTCTTTCAATAGATTGTTTAATTGTTAATCCTTTCTTTAAATGGATATACTCAATCGCCATTAAGGAACCAGCTGAGTTATCTGGATATCTTAATAATCTATTGATATTACTTCTTGTTTCTTTAGATACATTAGATAATAACTTAGATACCATAACTGCTGGCATCTCTTCAAAAAGGTCAGCAGCATCATCTGAATACATCTCTTCAATGATTGATGTTGCTTCTTTATTTGTTAAAGCATTTATTAATTTCTTTTGTACTTCATCATCCATGTTAACAAAAACATCTGTTGCCATACCTTTAGGTAATAATCTAAATGCTTTAGTAATATTATCTTCATCTAATCCTTCAATTAAAGTTGCTATATCGTATTCATTCATATCTTTAAAGATATTTTTAATATCTGAATACTTTTTATTAGTTAATAATTCTTCAAAATAATCTAATTCCATATTAACAACTCCTTTCAAAAGTCATGATATTATATCATACATTAATTATAACACAAAAAAAGAAGAGTTATTACTCTTCATTTTTACATGTTGTACCTTTCCATTCATTAGGTGTATATACTGTTCCAACAAATAATATACTATTTGTTTTCTTTTCTCTAATCATATACATGAATGGTTTATCAAATTTAATATTTATTAATTCAGGTTGACTAGCGTCTATAGAAGTATTCTTTGATACTCCAAAGAAAGTAACAGCTGCTGCTTTAGTTCCCTTTTCATTTAAATCTATATATGTTTTATGTATAGCTTGAGATACATATAAATTACCTACACCAGATTTATTCATATCATCTTTAGTCATTAGGTTAGTTAGATCAGCTTTAGTATTATCAAATGCTTCTTTCATTCCTAAACTATTTAATACACCAGTGAATTTGTCTAAACTATATGAATAAGAATATCTTGGTAAAGAAACATCTATATTAATTCTCTTACCTGATTCTTTTTTATTACTTTCCAGTTTATTTAATTCATCTTTATTAAATGAATTAATATAAGTATATAAATCATCATTAGGTAAGATAGCAATATATTCTAAATCAGTTTCATCTTTATAAGGAATAATAACTCCTTTAGCTTTATCCGATTCTATATATGAAGCATCTCCTTCATATATATTATTCATCATCTCTACTTTTTTAACATTACCATCTTTATCAGTAAAATCAGATTCTCTTGTTAGTTCACATTGGAATTGATATTTCCAATCAACATCTATAGCAATAGCATTAGCTAAACCTAATACAAAATCTTTATCAATATTATCTAATAATTTATTAATCATATTATCTGTTTTATTTGATACCCAATTATTAATAACATCTGGTGTAATAAAATCATCAAATAAGAAATCAGCATTATAGTTTTTCAATAATCCATCTGTATATTCCTTTCTAATATATTGTTTATACATATTCTTAATAAACATAGCATTAGATATTTTAATATTAGGATTATTAATCTTAGTTGGATTATTAGTTCCAATTATTTTATTTATTTCTGCTTTAGTATTATTATTTGCTCCATCTCTTAACATTGATAAAGCTATATTCATACTATAAGGAGATATTAAATAATTTTCTTTATTATCCTTATTAACTTCTCTTAATAATTTAAAGTTGAAATCATCTACTACATTTACTTCTTGAGTTGTTGTTGTAGTATTTGGTGTTTTATTAATTCTTTTGTTATATTTAGTTACTAATATAATAGAACCAATTGCTAGTCCTGTTATAACTAATACAGTTAATATAATTGATATTTTCTTTTTCATAGTATCACCTACTTTAATTATAGCAAATTAAAAAATAGGATTAAATCCTATTTAATTATATTTGTTATTAAATCTACTATATTTCCATTTTGGCAAATAAATCCAAATGCAACTCCACATATTGCACCTGTTAGATGCCCAAAGTGAGAGACTCCATCATTACTAAATAATTGTATTAATTCATCTATGAAATAGAAAATTATTATAAATACAAGTGTTAATGGAATCTTATCAGTCATATTAGCAAAAGCTGATAAAGCTATTAACATGAATACTATATTAGATGCACCTAGTATTCTATATTTACCAATCATGAAATTAATTACTCCTGTTATAAATGCAGTTATTAATATCATGATAAGTAAATTAATTGATCCATACTTTTCTTCTATCATAGGTCCTAGTAATAAGATCTTTAGGAAATTACTACTAAAATGAATAAATCCTTCATGACCTAATATATTAGTAAATAATCTTATATAAGTAAAAGGATTTAATAAAGATGCTCTTTCACTTGAAAAGAAATAATTACTCTTCTTACCAGTTAACCAAGATAATACTAATACTCCAAATGATATTAAGAAGAATGTTAAAGTAACTGGAGCATTATATTCAAAATATTTCATTATATTTATTACCTCCTAATATATAGCATATACATAACTGGTATATAACCCTGCAGTTATTCTTAAGTTTGTATCTGATGTTTTAATATTTAGTGTTCCGCCAGGAACAACCTCTAATACATATACAAATAAATAATTGTATGGAGTAGAACTTCCATGAGATGAAACATTCCTTTTTTTAATTGATACTAAACCGTTTCCAGTTATATCTTGATTATTAAATTGGAAAGTACCATTAGCAAATGTTCTCATAACAACTACTATTAAATTGCTAACACCATCAGGTACAGTATAATTGATATTCAAGTTTTCTCCGTATCCACTTGTTATAATTTTTTCATATAATTTAGATACATTCATTTCAGCATGTAATTCAGCTATATGATCATATACATAATCTAATGCATCTTCTACATTATCAACTTCCCATGAAGAATTACTTGGTGTATAGCTGACTTGATATGAATAGATAGAATAAGCAGCATATGCAGTACCTGCGCTTGCTATAATCATACCAAGTATAAAAGCAAATAATTGTGATTTTAATATCTTCTTCATATTATTCACCTACTATAATTATATCATATTGAAATATATAATATACTATTATATAATGAAATTAGAGGATGCATTACACTAATGCTACCTCGCTTGTTTTGGGTAGCATCTAGTTTTGGCTAGATGCTTTTTTTATCAACCAATTCCCCTGAAATGAATCATTCGAATATAATTAATAAAATAATTATTATGAATAGAATAGCTATAACAAGATCACTTCTTCTAAACATAGTAATCACCTCTCTTCGTTTGAAGCGAGATAACATCTAGGTAATAACACCCTCTAATATATATATACAAGATAAAATTGAAAATTACGTTTTTTTTGAATAAATTTTATAAAAAAATATGCATTAACTGCATATTTTTATTATATTTTAAAATCATCTATGAATTCTAATTCTTCTTGTTTGATTTTTGCTTTAGTCTTCTTTACTTCTTTTTGCTTATCTTCTTTAGCTACTTCATCTACTTTCTTTAATGTAGCAACTACATAAGCTTTAGTATATCTAGACTTAGTTATATTAGAACCAGTTGATGCAAGATCCATGATAGAAATATCTGTATTCTTTATCTCTTCTGTATCTTCTAATTTCTCTAGTCCAATTATATCCTTAGTTTCAGTTATTAAAGCAGATACTATTTCATAGTTAGTTGATTTAACAGGTTTTATAACCATTGAACCACGTTTAGCTCTTGATGATTCAGTTAAGTCACTTAACTTAATACGTTTACCAGTCTTTTGATTAGTAAAGATATTTAAGTATTCATCATCAGAATCATATGTTAAACCAGATACTACTTCATCATCTTTTAAGTTAATACCTTTAACACCAGCAGACTTACCAGATGATACTATAGGTATTTCATCAGTCTTATATGAAATATAATAACCTGACTTAGATACTATCATAGTATTCTCTTTAGCTCTTTGAACATCTACTACTAGATCATTATCTTTAAGTTTAATATATGTATATAACTTATTATACTTAGATACAGTTAAGTCATTTAAGTTAATCTTCTTAACCATACCATCTTTAGTATAAATAACTACTTCCATATCATGAGATATATCATCAACTACATATGATTTAACTACCTCATCATTAGGATCTATAGCTATAAAGTTACTTATATGTTTACCTAAATCTTTCCATTTACATGGTGGAATATTATTAATAGGTATATAAATATAATTACCTTTTTTAGTTAGTACCATTAATTTATTTAATGTAGTAGTTTCATATAAATTAATGAAGTAATCTCCTTCTTTAACTCCTGCTGCATCAGCTGCATTGTAGGATTTAGAAGATACCTTCTTAATATATCCATCTTTAGATAAAGAAACTATAACATTTTCTTTCATGATTAAGTCTTCAGCATTATAAGAAATTTCTTTTACTTCATCAGATATTTCAGTTCTTCTTGGAGTAGCATATTCTTTCTTAATTGCTCGTAATTCATTCTTTAATACTTGATTTAATTTAGATTCATCTTCAAGTATTTCTTTTAACATTTTAATTATCTTCATAGCATTATCATATTTAGCTTGTTCTGCTTCTACTTCAGTATTAGCTAATCTATATAATTGTAATGTTACTATATATTCTGCTTGAGCATCATTGAAACCATATTCTTCCATGATATTCTTTTTAGCATCAGCTTTACCTTTAGATGCTCTAATAGTTTTAATAATCTTATCTAATATATCAACAGCTTTTAACATACCTAATGCTAAGTTAGCTGCTTCTTCTGCTTTCTTTAAATCATACTCTGATCTTTTTCTAACTACTTCTTTATCAAATGCTATATAAGCATCTAATATACCAATTATACCTAATTGTCTTGGTCTTCTATTTACTATAGTAACCATATTATATGAACAATTAACTTTAAGATCAGTATTCTTTAAAAGATAGTTCATAACTAATTCTTTATTAGCTCCAGGTTTAAATTCTATAACTATTCTACAGAATGCATCCTTATCAGATTCATCTCTTACTTCAGCTATACCTGAAACAGAATTACTTATTCTTATATCATCTATCTTTTTAACTAATTGTTGTTTAATAACATCATATGGTATTTCAGTTATTACACATGATTCTTTACCTTTTTCTTTAACAAACTCATATTTAGCTCTTACTGATACTTTTCCTTTACCAGTTTCTAAAGCTTGTCTTATATCATCTTTACCTTCAACAATTCCACCAGTTGGAAAGTCAGGTCCTTTAACAATATCAAGTATAGAATCTAAATGACAGTTAGGAGAATCAATTCTCTTAATTGTAGCATCTATTATTTCACCTAAGTTATGTGTAGGTATATTTGTTGCATATCCAGCTGAGATACCCATAGTACCATTTACTAAAATAATTGGGAACTTAGCAGGAAGTACAGTTGGTTCCATTAAAGTATCTGAATAGTTAGGAGCCCAAATAACAGTATCCTTAGGTAAATCTTTTAATGTTTCTTCAGCTATTTTAGATAATCTTGTTTCTGTATAACGCATTGCAGCTGGTGGATCACCATCGATTGATCCATTGTTACCATCTACTTCAACTAAAGGATTATTATTTTTCCATTCTTGTGATAAATGTATTAATGCATCATATACAGAAGTATCACCATGTGGATGGAATTTACCTAATACATTACCAACAGCATTTGCACACTTCTTAAATGGTTTATCATATGTGTTATGATCTAAATGCATAGCATATATGATTCTTCTTTGTACTGGCTTTAATCCATCTCTTACATCTGGAATAGCTCTATCTTGAATTATATATTTAGAATATCTACCAAATCTTTCACCCATGATATCTTCAAGAGTATAATCATGAATTCTAGATTGCATATCTATTAACTCTACTTCTTCCTTCTTTTTAGCCATCGAGTATCACCTTCTTTGATTATAACATAATAACGTTATATTTGTACTTATTAATGTTAATAATTAGACATAAAAAGGAACTATTGAGTTCCCTTTTTATTATATACAGAAATCTTGAATAGATTTATAATTATCGTCTTTATCAACAATAACTATATAATCACATCCACCTGCATTTGCTTTTCTAGTTGAATACTTAACTAGTTTTTTAACATTACTATAACTTAGCTTTTCAGCACTTAATGTAGCTTCTTTAGTTACACCTAAATAATATTTATATACTTCACCTTTATTAGTTAAGATAAATAAATCTTTATCTAATACTTCTATAGCAGTAGCTCCTTCTACATTATCTATTTCTCTATCTAAATCAAACATTACTTTACCATTAGATAATAAGTTAATTGAAAAGTATTCAGTATAATAAGAATCTATTATATTAAAATCACTTTTCTTTATTTCACCTAACTTATCTTCATTTAATAATGTATTAGTATTAGAAGGTGAATTACATTCACTTTTCTTAACTTCTATTTTACCTGTATAAATTAAACCAATAAATACTCCTAAACAAACAACTAATATTATTAATATAAAACTTAATACTTTTAATTTTTTCATCTTTCTTTCCTCCTATTAGAATTCTATTACTCTTGGTGCTTCAGTAAATGAATAGAATGTTGCTGTAGCTGATTCAAAATATAATACTATAGAATTATCATCGTTTTCATTATACATAGATCTAAGATCAGGATTCTTATCTAACATATCTTTCTTAGCATCTACCCTATCATCAGATATTAATTTACCTGATACTCTTAACCATCTACCATCTTTAAATGCACATAGTTCAACATTGTTGTTTTTTTCTATTTGTTTATATACATCTTTAGATTTACCTGTTTGAATATATAATTTATCTTCAAATATTTCAGCTGTACCAAATGGTCTTACTCTTGGTTTATCACCATCAATTGTAGATAAATAATATACTCCACATTCTTTTAGAAATTCTTGAACTTCTTTCATATTATCACCTAATTCAATTATAGCATATTAATTATTTATCTAATATAACCCATTCACCAGTTTTTTTACTATTTTGTCTAGCTATTATTTTTTTATCTTGCATTTCTTGCATATATGTTTTAACTGTCCTGACTGATTTATCTATACGACTTGCTATCTCACTTTGAGTAATACTAGGATTACTCTTAATAATATTTAGAATAGCTTGTTCTTCAAGAGATAAATTATTATTTTCTTTTTGATCATTCAAATCATCTTTATAATCTATATGTAAGTATCTATTCTTTAATTCATAATTCTTATTAGCTAGCATATTATAGAAGAACTTTTCTAAATACGATAGATCTTCATATATACCTTTACTAATATTTGTATAATTAGCTCTTACTAATGCATTTCTAAAATACCATGAGTTATCTTTAAATATTTCATTATCTAAATCAAAACCAAATGATCTTAAATATTTAATTAGAAATACTGCAATAGTTCTAGTATTACCTTCAACAAATGGATGTACTTGCCATATATTAGATACAAATCTACATAAACGTTCAATAGATTCATCTATTGTTAATCCCTTATATGAGAAATATCTTTCTTCTTTAAAATCATATTCAAGTGCTTCTTCAATTATTTCATAAGGAGAATATACTACAGTATCATTATTTAATATCCATTCTTTTTTAGAAAAATCAAAATCTCTATAAACTCCTGCTTTATCTATAATACCTTCAAACAATCTTTTATGTATATTTAATAATTCAGCCGGTGAAAAACTAAATGTTTTCTCTCCTAGTAACTCAGTAATCCTAACAGCGACTTTATCTGCTTCTTCTATATCATCATCTGAAGTAGCATTCTTCTCTTCATAGTATTCACTTATACGATTCTTAGCTTCATATATATCTATCTTACCTTCTATATGATCTTTAGCAGTATCTATTAAATAATCAGATGTTTTAAGTCCATCAACTTCTTGTAATCCAATTGCAGTCTCCCAGTTTTCTGCTTTTTCTTTTTTACTTGGTTCACCTTGTATAATATATTCAGATAATTCTTTTTCCCATTCTTTCTTAGCCATAGATATCACTTGCTTTCTATATCTATTATATCATATAAGTATAAAATAAAGTGCAATATTTGCACTTTATTTTATACTAAATTGCACTTTATTTATTAATCTTATACATAGCAGTTAAATTATATTCCTTATCATGATCTTCTTCTATGTATGTTTCTCTTTCATATTTTATATTATTCTTATCTAAACATAATTCTAAGAAACATAAGAATATGCCCATGTCTATTTGATTATAATAGATAACCAGATCTTTAGGCATGATACCTCTTTTACCTTCTTTACGATATCTATATACTTTCAATGTATCATCTGATGATTCAACATACCAAGGTTGAGTATTACACGCACTTGGAGTAAATCTAACTATATTACCTATATCTAAATAAGAATCTCCATTCCATATCTCAGATAATTCTTTTCTCTTACTCTTATACATATCCTTTCTAAACTTTGATTCATCATCAATCTTTTTAATAGCGATCATGATAACAAAATCTAGACCATCTATTTGTTTTTCTTCTACCTTACCTATACCAAACCAAAGAGTACCAATGTTTTTAGATACTAAATATAAATCTAATTGTTCACCTAGATAACCTATATTTTGTAGATAGTTATCCTTCTTCTCTGAGTATAATAAAATACAATACTCTTGTCCTCTTACACATGTAGTATCCTTACTTATTCTTATATCTACCTTGATACTATCATTCAATGGTTTAAATGTCTTGAAAGTATCTTCTATATCTTTTAATTCTTCATCAGTCAAAGGTATATCTCCAACACCTCTAAAGATATGAAAAGACTTTCGTTTAAAGATCATATCATATAACTTATTATCCATATAATCACTTCCCAATTAGATTATAACATCTTATAAAAATATATTTAAAAAAATCTTAAATATTATGATTATATAGTAAAAAGAAAGACAATATGATTGTCTTTAAATAATTACTTGAGGTCAAAAATTTTGACCTCAAGATAGAGTGTATTGTTCAAGGTCGAATTTTTCGACCTTGAATATATATAAATGATTTCACTTTCTAAGGTCGAAAATATCGACTTTAGAAAACTATTATATTTAATTTGAGGTCGCATTTTGCGACCTCAAATTACAATTCTAGCTGACTTAATATTCCTTTTAAATCATCTGAACTAGGTGCTTCACACATATAAGAGCATTTCTTTCCTAAATCTTTAAATGATGCACCTGATATAAACATTCTTTTTCTATCAATAATAATATATCTGTCATGTATAGATTTATTACATATGAAATCAACATTACTATATTGTTTCTTATATTTCTTTATAGATTCATCTGTTAGATTGCGTGATGCTATAATCACTTTCTTGTCTATACTTTTAACAGTATCTAATATTTCTTTACTAGCATAGTTATCAATTATTATTATTTCTTTCTTAGCCATATTTAATATACTCATTAAGAAAGAATACGCATCATAGAATTCACCTTCATAAAACATCTTATCTTTAACTATTACTTTAGGATCAAACATATCAAATAGTTTATCAACATCTTTTTGTATGTTATCAACCTTATCCTCAAGTAATAACACCTTATATGGTAAGAATTCCTTAGTGTAGTTTATATAATGTCTCATTTCAGTAAAAGTATCTATTAAACTTCTAGTAACTTCTGTGGCTAAACTTGATTTTAAAATAGTAGCGAGCATATAGATACCTTTTTCAGTGAATACTCTAGCACCATATTTTATATTTGAACCACGTGTACTGTTCAAGGTCACATTTTGTGACCTTGAAAGTTCACCAGTTTCTTCTAAGCTCAATTTCCAAGTATAATCATTTGGAAATTTCTCAGGATTTCTTGTTACCGCTTGATTAATATGTTTTGTTTCAACATTATATAACATCGCTAGATCTGAATCTAACATTACCTCTACACCATCAATGTTATATATCATGTCTTTTATATTTAATTTGTCTTGGTTTATTATTTCATTCATATAGTCTCCTCCTTTTAACCATCAAGTATATCAACCAATTATTATTTATAATCATATCTTATGAAGTCAAAAATCTTGACTTCAAACTACAATAATCTTTTTGAATGTTTATCAACCATTTTGTCGACGCCGACAAAAAGGTCTGAATTGTATCTTATACTAGTTCTTTCATTCCCCTTCAATCTTAGTTATTGATAAAGTGTAACCATATGGTTCAAGAATCTTTATCAATGTATTTATCTGTGGATGTTTCTTTTGTGTTTCAATCACAGCTATAATCTCCCTAATTGTGTTTGATGCTTCACCCATCTCTTTTTGGGTTAAACCTAACTCTCCTCTTAACTTAATAAAATCACATATCAACTTATACTCTAATTCTGCTACTCTTTCTTCATTACTAAATTTCTTCATATCTTACACCTCTTGTAGTCAATATACTACATAAAGACTATGTAGTCAATAGATTACTTGCCAAAAAAGCAAATTTATACATCTGCCTTGAGTTTTCTTGAATAAAAAAAGAAACACCCTTAATTGAATGCTTCTTTAATAATTAATTTACATAACCATATTCCATTGGTTTAATTTGTAATGGATATGTTTCTAATACTTCTGTATATTGAATCCATATTTTATCACCAACATTAAACTTCATATCAGCTGATCCATCCATCTCACAGAAGCTAACTCTATAAGGTGTCTTCTTATCATCATTTGTCATATATGCCATGATAGAACAATTATTTACTTCAGTAATAATAAAATCAGTTCTTAATGCTTTTAATATTGGTTTAGATGTAGTCTTAGTTAAACAACTATCATCACACTTACATTTTAAATCACACTTCTTAGTTATAAATAAAATAGCAAATACAATAGTAGTTAATAATAATACACATATAATTAACTTATAAATCTTATCATTCATATTAATCACCTATACTAAAAACATTGAATATATAGTATTTAAAAAATCATATAAACCATGTGAGAATGATATTCCTAAATAGTTAAACTTCTTAATAAAGTATTTAGAGAAACCAAATACTAAACCTATAGCAAATGTAATTAATACTGCGAAGAATCCACTATTAATCCAATGCCATAAACCAAATATTAATGAACAAAGTATTACACCTATCCACTTCTTATTAAAGAATGACATACAAGTCTCTTGTATATATACTCTGAATAATAATTCTTCTATTGGTCCAATTATAATAAAGTAATAGAATGCAGCAAATAATACTTTAGAGATATTAAAGTCTACATGATTACCTACCATATTTAATCCTAATAATGTTGGCATGAAAGCAAAGTTTAATGATAGTAATATAGCTACAATTAAACCAATTAAATATTGTTTAAAATTCTTTAATTCTATATCTATTTTTATACCAGTTAATTTAATAGCTATAAAAGCAGTTAATCCATTTAATAGATTTAAACTTATATTTATTATTCTTCTTAAAGTTAAATTA
>CAMODU010000025.1 GCA_946611605.1 uncultured bacterium | reverse complement strand
CAAATGCTTTATTAGCTTCTGCCATTCTGTGAGTATCTTCACGTTTCTTAACAGCTCCACCAGTTTCATTTGCAGCATCAATTATTTCATTGGCTAAATTATCAACCATAGTTTTACCATTTCTTAGTCTTGCATAATTCACTAACCATCTTAGTGCTAATGTTTGACCTCTTTCTTCACTAACTTCAATTGGTACTTGAACGTTAGAGCCCCCTACACGACGATTTTTAACCTCTAGAGCTGGCTTAATGTTTTCAAGAGCTTGTTCGAATACTTCGATTGGTTCTCTTCCAGTTCTAGTTTTGATTTGATCAAAAGCTCCGTATAAAATCTTTTCAGCTGTACCTTTTTTACCACTCTTCATAACAGTGTTAATTAATCTTGTAACAACTTTTGATTTATATATAGGATCTGGTAATACGTCGCGTTTTTCAGCACGTCTTTTACGCATTTTCTTTTTCCTCCTTATAAATTATTCTATTTAGGCTTCTTAGCGCCATATTTAGATCTTGCTTGTTGACGATCTTTAACACCTTGAGTATCTAAAGCACCACGTACAATGTGATAACGTACACCGATTAAGTCTTTAACACGACCTCCTCTGATTAATACTACTGAGTGTTCTTGTAAATTGTGTCCTTCACCTGGAATGTAAGTATCTACTTCTCTACCATTAGATAACTTAACACGAGCGAATTTTCTTAACGCTGAGTTAGGTTTCTTAGGAGTCTTAGTACCTACAACTGTACAAACACCTCTCATTTGAGGATGGTTAGTATCAGTAAGCTTCTTTTCCATTGAGTTTAAACCAAAGTTTAAAGCTGGAGATTTAGCTCTTCTAGTTTTATGACCTCTACCTTTTCTTACTAATTGATTAATAGTACTCATATATGATTCCTTTCTATATACACACATCCTGGTGTATCAATTGCCTTTTAAATATAAGTTCCACCTAGGTAGAACCGCATTTCAAAACATTAATAATATAACACTTTAGTATATGCAAGTCAACTATAAATTTAAAGATAAATAAAAAAGTGTTAATCTGTAACACTTTCATACTTATCACACTTAATATAAGGCTTATAATTATATGTATCTAAGGACCTTTTTATAGTAACATATCCTAAACATAAATCTTCTTTAATCTTATTGGTAACTAACATCTTTTCTTTAACCATATCTTCTACTTTTAATTCATATGATTGCCCAGATGTTAATGATATATCTCCTTTAGCTACATAACTCTTAGCTATTTCAACTAAATCATTTTCAAACGCACGATAATCTTTATCTCTTTTTTCAATAGACTTACCTATATATAATAAGCATCCTACTAAAAAGACTATAAATATTACCATAAATACAGTGAACTTCTTCATATAATCACCTATAAATATTATAACATAAAAAAACACGTATTAAACGTGTTTTAATTATAGAAATTAAGCTAATTCAACAGTAGCGCCAGCTTCTTCTAATTGAGCCTTAATTTGGTTAGCTTCATCAGCAGGAACGTTTTCTTTAATGTTTCCACCATTGTCAGCGATAGCCTTAGCTTCAACTAATCCTAATCCTGTAATTTCTCTTATAACTTTGATAACTCCAATCTTAGAAGCTCCACAGTCCTTTAATACTACAGTCTTAGCAGCATCTTCAGCAGCACCTGCATCTCCAGCAGCTGGAGCAGCAGCAACAGCTACAGTACTTGGATCAACACCAAATTCTTCCTTCATAGCGTCTACTAATTCTTTAATTTCTAATAATGTCATTTCTTTTAATCCAGAAATAAATTCATCTTTTGTAAATTTTGCCATTATAATCTTCCTTTCCTTAAATTACTTATTTTCCTCACCTAATTGTTCGGCATATAAATTAAGTGCAATAGATAGATTTCTTACGTGTTCTATCAAACCACCGGCTAACATAGTAAGTAAACCTTCTCTTGATGGTATACTTGCATAACCTTTGATTGTGTCTAAGTCTACTACTTCACCATTAACAATACCTGAAACGATTTCAATATTATCATGATCCTTAGCGAATTTAGAAACTATCTTGATTGGTTCTAACATTTCTTTACCGAAAACGATAGCATTAGGACCTTCAAGATATTCATCAAGGTTGATGTTCATATCATCTAAAGCTCTTTTTACAAGAGTGTTCTTGTAAACTTTTACTTCACTGTCAACATCTTTTAGTTCTCTTCTTAATGATTGCATATCAGCAACAGTTGATTGAGCATATCTAAATAAAATAACAGATTCAGAATCTTTAACTTTACCAGCAATTTCATCAATTGTAGCTTGTTTAGCATTAAGAGCTTTTTCGCTTGCCATATATGTCCTCCTTACAATTTTTCTATAAAAAAACTTTCCACGCGGAAAGTTTATAATCTAAAGACTATATTAACTCTCCCTCGGTAGGATAATTAAAACATTCATCATGTTCCCTACTGTCTTCGGTACTCGTTTTTTTAACAATTATTAATTTAACACATAAATAATTACATGTCAATTGAATTTAGATCAACATGAATACCAGGACCCATTGTTGAGCTTATTGATATGTTTTGAACATATTTACCTTTAACAGATTGAGGTTTAGCCTTAACTATTGCAGTAATTACATAAGTTAAGTTTTCAACTAACTTCTTATCATCAAAGGATACTTTACCAACCATAGCATGAATATTACCATATTGGTCAGCTCTATATTCAATCATACCTTTCTTAACATCTTCAACTGCCTTAGCAGGTTCAGGTGTAACTGTTCCAGTCTTAGGATTTGGCATTAAACCTCTAGGTCCTAAAACCTTACCAATTTTACCTAATAAAGGCATCATATCTGGAGTAGCTATGATTACATCATAATCAAACCAGTTTTCTTTAGCGATCTTGTCGATCATTTCTTGTTCACCAACAAAGTCTGCTCCAGCTTTCTTAGCAGCTTCAGCAGCAGAACCTTTAGCTAATACTAAGATTCTTTTATTCTTTCCATTACCATTAGGTAATACGAATGAACCTCTTAATTGTTGGTCAGCCTTTTTAGTATCAATGTTAAGTTTGATAGCTACTTCAACAGAAGAATCAAATTTAGTAACAGAAGTTTTCTTTACTAATTCAACTGCTTCAGTTAAAGAATAAGCTTTATTTGCTTCAACTAATTTTGAAGCTTCCACATATTTCTTTCCTGACTTTCTCATCATTTTACCTCCAATCGTGGTTTATTAGCGGATTTTTATTTATATTATTTAAATTATTCTTCAGTAGATTCTTTTTCAGCTGTTTCTTCTTTTGCAGTAGTTACTTCTACTTCAACATTTTGATCTGCAGCAGATTCTTCCATTGCTTCAAGTGCAGCTTCTCTCTTAGCTTGTTCAATAGCTTCAGCTTGAGCTTCAGCAGCTTGTTCAGCTAATTCAGCATCGTTAACACCCTTAACTGCAACACCCATATTTCTTGCTGTACCTTCGATTATCTTCATTGCAGCATCAATATCATATGCATTTAAATCTGGCATCTTAGTTTCAGCAATTTTCTTAATATCGTCTTGAGTTAATGTAGCAACTATTTCATTAGCTCCCTTACTACTAGCCTTGTTAATCTTAGCATATTGCTTAATTAATTTAGCAGCAGGTGGAGTTTTTAATACGAAATCGAATGACTTATCAGCATATACTGTTAATTCAACTGGAATAACGTTACCCATTTTATCACGAGTAGCATCATTATATTTTGAACAGAAATCTTGAATATTGATTCCTAATGGACCAATAGCTGTACCAACTGGTGGTGCAGGTGTAGCCTTACCAGCTTCGATTTGTAATTTAATTTTCTTAAAGACTTCTTTTGCCACGTAAAACACTTCCTTTCAGTTTTTTTCGCGTTGTGGTCATGGGCAAATCCGCATTTCCCTCCCACAAATAAATACTAAATAAACAATTTAGCAATTAAGATAATACCATTAAAAAAGGCAAATATCAAGTTTATTTGCCTATTTTGTTTATTTTTTTACTATAATTATTTTCTATTATCGCATCTCTTGTCTTATCTTGTAATAAATATATCATATCCCATACGTGATCAACTGGATATGTATGCATTCTATTAATCATTAAGAATAGATCATTCCAACACATATATAGATCATAATCGATGTGTTCTATTTCATGTAATAATTCATGACTTCTTTTTCCTAAATATGCTCCATTTTCAACAGTCGCACTTATTGATTCACCATTAGCTAATAAAGTTTCTCTTTTAACTATATGATGATAACTTGGTTTATTATCCTCAGTAATTAGATTACCCATCCAATCTATTCTATTAACAGCATTAGGTGGATAGTATATTTCTCTCATTGCTTTTAATACAAGTTGTCTTTCCTTTGCTTTATTCATATTAACCCCCACATAAAAATGATATTATACAACAAAAAAAGAAGGATTCAATCCTTCTTTAATTACTTTCTTACATTTACTTGGAATAATTCAACTTCAACAGGAGTTTCTTGTCCAAATAAATCTATTAATACGTTTAACTTGTTATTAGCAGCATCAACATTATCAATTACACCAGACATACCTTTGAATGGCCCATCAATAATTTCAACTTGTGTACCAACCTTAAGTTCAACATCAACATCAACTCTAGACATACCCATGCCTACAAGTATCTTATCTATTTCTTGAGAAGTTAATGGAATTGGTTTTGCACCTTTACCTGAAGATCCTAAGAAACCAGTTACACCTGGAGTATTACGTACTATATACCAAGCTTCATCAGTCATAACCATTTCAACTAGTATATAACCAGGGAACATCTTTTTCTTCTTTTCTTTTTCAGATCCATCTTTATTCTTTTCAATTACTGTTTCTTCAGGAATTACAACTCTATAAATATAGTCTTCAAATCCCATAGATGCAGCACGCATCTCAAGTTTTTCTTTAACTTTAGCTTCATGTCCTGAATAAGTATTAACAACGTACCATAATTTTTCCATAGTCTACCCCACTAACTTAGTAAATAAAGAGAATAAGAAATTGATTAAGAAGAAGAATCCTGCGAAGAATAATACAAATACTAATACAGCAATTGTATATTTAACTACTTCTTTAGCAGAAGGCCATCTAACAAGCTTCATCTCAGCTCTAACAGCTCCACCAAATGTATCAGCA
Source organism: uncultured bacterium (assembly GCA_946611605.1). Taxonomy (GTDB): domain Bacteria; phylum Bacillota_I; class Bacilli_A; order RF39; family UBA660; genus UBA6985. The sequence continues at coordinate 8,690 of CAMODU010000025.1, read as the reverse complement.
GCTCCTACTTCACTTCTTTCTCTCTTAGCTTCTTTAATCTTCTTATTTAATTCTTTTACTTTACTTTTATCTTTATTCTTTTTAGCTTCATATTTTTCATCGATTAATTTATCAATTTTTTCTTCATATTTAGCTTTTTCTTTAGCTATTTCTTGTTTTCTTGATAACTTAGCTTCTTTTTCTTCAGTATTTTTTGCCATTTTTACCACCCTTATATTTAATTGTATAAAAAAAACACTTCCGTGTACAAACATAATATAACACGGAAATATTTATTAATCAATATAAATCTTTTAATTTTTTACGTATACGGTAAACACTGTCATATATCTGTTTTGTAGACATATTTAGTATTTCACCAATATCATCATATGAGAAGTTATTAACTAACAATTTATATATCTCTAATTCAGAATCAGATAAAGCCTTTTTAATATCATTCATTAAAGCTTTACTTTCTTCTTTATCTTCTATTAAATCTTCAGGTGTTGTATCATCACCTATTACATCCATTAAAGATATATCATCACCAATCATATCATCTAGTGAGATCATTTCTTTTAACATTCTCATTTTAACTGTATTATGTTTTTTAACATAATTATCTACTTTTCTATCTACACATAATGATATAAATGTAGGTAGATTAGCATTCTTATCATAATTAAATGAATATAACGCATCAGAAAAACCTAGTAGAGCTTCTTGTCTTAATTCTTGCATATCTATATTTAAATAATATGCCATCTTCTTATATTTATTAATAATAACATCTACAATGTATTTATACTTTTCATATAATACATCTCTTGCTTCTTCTGAGTTATCATTCATATTATCAATAAGTTCATTATCTTGATAAACCATTTATTAATCACCTATTCCATATATTAATATTCCAGCAGCAACAGATGCGTTTAAAGAATTAATAACACCATTCATAGGTAATGAAATAATTTCATCAGAGTTTTCTCTAACTAATCTAGATAAACCAAATCCTTCAGAACCAATTACTAATACTTTCTTATCTGCATAATCGACTTCTCTATAATCAGTTCCATCTGCTTCAGCAGCATAGATAAAATATCCCATATCTTTTAATTTATCTATTGTGTTAGGTAAGTTAGTAACCATGATGATATTAACATGATTTAATGCACCAGTAGATGTTTTCATTACTGTTTCATTAACTACTACTCCTCTATCTTTAGGTATTATTATGTTTTTAATTCCTCTAGATTCACATGTTCTAATAATTGCACCAAAGTTATGTGGATCCTCTAAATGGTCTAACATTACTATAAATTTATCATCATCAGTTATAGCAGATAAATCTTTATATTCATAATCATTTATTTCAGCAATAATACCTTGATTATGAGGCATCATTCTATCCATTTCTCTTTGATCACTTGGTATATAAGATATTTTATTATCTTGGATAAACTTAACTATATCTTTATCATTAAACTTATTAGATAAGTATACTTTTCTTATATCCTTAGGATCTAATTCATTAAATACATTCTTTCCACATACTCTCATGTTATACACCTACTATTCTATTTAATATTTCATAACATCTATCTTTATTAGTATTATATAAATTACCAATTAAACATTCTAAACCTGTTGCCTTTTTATAAGTAACTATATCAGTTGTTTTAGAAGGATGTGATGAAGCATTTCTACCACGATTAACTATTTCTATTTCTTCATCAGTTAAGAAATTATCATCTATTAATTCTTCTAATATTCTTCTTTGTGATACAGCTGATACATACTTTATACTTTCATTTTGTAAGTCTTTTACCTTACATATACCTTTGTTAATAAGATATTCTCTTATATATAATTCATATACAGCATCACCTAGATAAGCCATAACTAAATTATTCACGTTCATAACCACCGCTTATAATATATCACTTTTTAAATAAAAAAAGAAGAATTATCTTCTTCCTCTTACATTATTATATTCAGGAAACTCACTCAATCTTGAATCAAGTAATACAGATACCTCTGCTGCATATTTAATATTTCCAGGATTCATGTAGTTAGTATCAAATGCTGCTACTACATTAGCTCTTATTAATAATGATTCTAATGAATTAATATATTCATTTCTTTCATCACCTGAGTATTCACTCATATATGAGCTATCCTTCTTAACTTGTTCTAATCTCTTACTTAATTCTTCCATCTTATCTTGAAAAGACATTTCACTGATTTCCATATAACCTCCTAAAATCTTATATCTTCTATATTATTAACATCATTATATAAATCTTCAAACTTAGATTTTCTAGATGTATAAGCTAATATACTTACACCTATAATGATGAATATAACTGATACTATTTGAGCCATCTTAAATCCACCTAACATAAGTGAATCTGTTCTAGATATTTCAATAAAGAATCTTATTAAGCCATATGATAATAAATATAATGCTGTAGGTTGACCTACTTTAATATATTTACCACGTCTTGCTACTAATACTACTATAAATGCTATTAAACATAAAATAGATTCAAATAAGAATGAAGGCATATATGTAACACCATCTATAGTCATACCATTAATAATAAAATCAGGTATATGTAATCTTTGTAATGTAGCTACTGATGTAGCAGCACCATGTGCTTCTTGATTAAAGAAGTTACCCCATCTACCAATAGCTTGGCATATAAGCATAACAGGTGCAACTATATCTAATATTCTCATAGTTCTAACTTTGTATTTCTTGCAATAGAATAATATAAATATTAATCCCATTAATAAACCACCATGAATTGCTAAACCACCATTCCATACTGCAATAACATCCATAAATGATTTATACTCACTTAGATTAAATATAATATAGTATAATCTAGCTCCTACTAAACCTAATATAAATGCCCAAAACATCATATTAAATATAAAGTCTTGTCTTATATTAAATCTTTTACTTTCATTTTCTATTAGGAATATTCCTATTAAAACTGCTGCTAATATAAATAATGAATACCATCTAACTTCTATACCAGCAAATACAAATGCAACTGGATTCATTTAAGTTCCTCCTTAATTGTTTTATTCTTCTACACTTAATTATACAGGATATAACAAAAAAAGTTAATAAGTTTCTACTTATTAACCATTTGAACTCTTTTACTATATGCAGGTCTTGATGCAACAACTTGCAATTCTGTATTATTTCTCATTGCTTCAAATAAATTACTATGTAAATATGTTTCACTGTATTCTACAAAATCTAATACTCTAATGAAACTCATTATTTCTATATTATCAGTTTCATTACAATGTTCTTCATAAAAGACTCTAGCTCCTACAGCAGATCTAATACCAAATCTAGCACAGCCATCTCTTAAAGCATAATATTTATCATTTAAATATTTCCATGCATCTTCTCTATATATACCAACCATGTTTTTCACCTCTCAAATTATTCTATCATATATTTTTTATTTGTTAAGTATTTTATTTAAATAAATACCTGTATAAGAATTCTTATTCTTAGCTACTTCTTCTGGAGTACCAGTTGCAACTATCTCACCACCACCAGCACCGCCATCAGGTCCAAGGTCTATGATATAGTCTGCTACCTTAATAACATCTAAATTATGTTCAATAACAATAACTGTATCTCCATTATCAACGATACGTTGTAATATATTTATTAATTTAGATATATCATGTGTATGTAATCCTGTAGTAGGTTCATCAAGTATAAATACACTCTTACCTGTAGCTCTCTTTTGTAATTCTTTAGCTAATTTAATTCTACCTGCTTCACCACCAGATAAAGTAGGAGCTGATTGACCAAGTTTAATATAACCTAAACCTACATCCATCAATACTTGTAATTTATTCTTTACTTTAGCATGATTTTCAAAGAATACTATAGCTTCTTCTACTCTCATATTTAATACATCATTTATATTCTTACCTTTAAATTTTATATCTAGAGTTTCTCTATTGAATCTAGTACCATGACATACATCACATGGAACATATACATCAGGTAAGAAATGCATCTCTATCTTTTTAACTCCATCTCCCCAACAAGCTTCACATCTTCCACCTTTAACGTTGAATGAGAATCTACCTTTATCATATCCTCTCATCTTTGCTTCTTTAGTTTCAGCAAATACTTCTCTTATATCATCAAATACACCTGTATAAGTTGCAGGATTAGATCTAGGTGTTCTACCTATTGGATCTTGAGTTATTTGTACTACTTTATCAATATTATCTAAACCATCAATACTCTTATGATTACCTATATGTACTTTTGATTTATATACATATTGTTGTAATGCATGACATAAGATTTCATTTACTAATGATGATTTACCTGATCCTGATACACCAGTTACACATGTGAATGTACCAAGTGGGAATTTAACATTTATATTCTTTAAGTTATTTTCTTTAGCACCTTTAATAGTAATAAAGTTCTTATTACCTTTTCTTCTTTTCTTAGGTATATCTATTTTCATTCTGCCAGATAGGTAAGCTCCTGTAATAGATTCCTTACATTTTTCTATATCTTTAATTGTACCTTGAGCAACTAGATATCCACCTTCATTACCAGCTTCAGGACCAATATCAATGATATGATCTGCTGCTCTCATAGTATCTTCATCATGCTCTACTACAATTAAAGTATTACCTAAGTCTCTCATATCTTTTAAAGATTCTATTAATCTATCATTATCTTTTTGATGTAATCCAATAGATGGTTCATCTAATACATATAATACACCAGAAAGACGAGAACCTATTTGAGTAGCAAGTCTAATACGTTGAGCTTCTCCACCTGATAAAGTTCCAGCTTCTCTAGATAATGTTAAATAATTTAATCCAACATGATCTAAGAATTCTAATCTATTCTTTATCTCTTTAACTATAAGTTCAGATATCTCTTGCTCTTGTTTAGTTAATTTTAATTTATCAAAGAATACTATTAAATCTTTAATAGACATATTAACTACATCCCAGATACTCTTACCATTTACTAAGATATTTAATATATCTTTTTGCAATCTAGCTCCATTACAAGTAGGACAAATATCTTCTGCCATGAAGTTTTCTATCCACTCTCTTATCCAAGAAGATGATGTTTCCATATATCTTCTTTCTAAGTTAGATACAATACCTTCATATACTCCTAATTGGATTCTAGATCCACCACCTCTATTGCCAAAGTTATATTCATATATTTGATCTGATCCATATAAAATCATATCTAATTCTTCTTTAGTAAAATCTTTTAGCTTCTTATTTATATCTATATTATGATATTCACATAAAGTATTTAACTTAATAGTATCTATAGAATCATTTTCTTTTTCTACTCTACCAAATGATTTAGGTTTACCATATTTAAATGATAATATTCCTCCTTCAGGAATAGATAGATTCCAATCAGGTATTAATAATCCTAAATCTATATGTTTAGTTTTACCTAATCCTTTACAAGCAGGACATGCTCCATATGGTGCATTGAAAGAAAAAATTCTAGGTTCTAGTTCAGGTAATGAGAAATCACAGTCAGGACATGCATAATGTTCAGACATAGCTATTTCTTTATCACCTAATACATTAATAACTACTTTACCATTAGCTATCTTTGTAGCATTTTCAATTGCTTCAAATAATCTAGATCTTATATCTTCTTTTATTACAATTCTATCTATTAATACATCTATATTATCTTTCTTATTCTTTTCGAGTACTATTTCATCAGATAATTCATAGATTGTTCCATTTACTCTTACTCTTGTATATCCATCTTTTCTTAACTTATCAAATAAATCTTTATGAGTTCCTTTTTCACCATGAACAATAGGACCATATATTTCTAATCTAGTTCCTTCAGGATATTCAAGTACTTTATTAGTCATTTCTTCAACTGATTGAGATTTAATTGGTTTCTTATGTGTAGGACAATAAGGAATACCAATACGAGCAAATAATAATCTTAAATAATCATATATTTCAGTTACTGTACCAACTGTTGATCTTGGATTATTATTAGTAGTCTTTTGATCTATTGATATAGATGGTGATAATCCTTCAATAGAATCAACATTGGCTCTTTCTCCACCACCTAAGAATTGTCTAGCATAAGCAGATAAAGATTCAATATATCTTCTTTCTCCTTCAGCATAGATAGTATCGAATGCAAGTGATGATTTACCAGAACCTGAAACACCAGTCATTACGACTAGCTTATTCTTTGGTATTTCAACATCTATATTTTTAAGGTTATTTTCTCTTGCACCTTTAACGATTATCTTATCATTCATACTATCACCAACTACTACGTATTATATAAATGTTTTATTGATTATTCAATATATTTATTGATATAATAACTAACCGAGAAGTGATATTATGGGCTATAAGAAATGGAATAAAGAAACATTAAATGAACAAATAAAATACGTTACTAAAAAATTATATGAAACACCTTCAAGAGAATTAGCAGCAACTCTAAATACACTTGAAGATTTAAAGAATAATAAGCCTAGCATTTTTAGCCCAGAAAATAATTTTGAAGAACAAATATCATACGATAAAACTTTATTAAAAGAACAAATACAATTCCTACCTGATATAGAAAAGTTTGCTAAACTAGATGATAATTATCATGAAAAAATAAATGGTAATTTAACTATAAGAACTATACCAAATAGAATACTATTATCATATGTACATGATTTCTATAATTCAATTGATAGAGAGTTTGCTAAATACTTCAATAAAATATTCAAAGAAAGAAAAAGAAATCTAAGACTATCAACAAATAATTCTACAGGATATAACAGAAATTATATGAATTATTTATATACTATTAATTATGCTTATATTAATATTCATATAGAACATACTATAGAAGACTTCTTTAATATTATCCATGAATATGCTCATGCTATAGCTGACCAAATGTATTATAGACATAGATATGGTAAATATCCATTTATTGAATTACTACCTTTATTGATGGAAGAAATAGCATATGATGAAGTTATTAATACTTTTGAAGATATGGATGATGATGTACTTATAGTTAATGCTGCATCTACAAAGACTGTATTAAAGTATGCTAAAGAATTAATATTACAAAAAGATTATTTATCAGTAGTAGATAAATATTTAGAAAGAAAACAATTTGTTAATAATCTAGCTGAATATAGTCATAATACTAAAACTAAAATAGAAAAAATATTAAATACTACAATTCAAGAAAAGATTTCATATATAATTCCATATATAGTTATGATTGAATTATATGATATGTATTATGATGATCCTGAAAAAGCATTATATACAACTAAGAAAATAGTTACTATGGATGAAGTAGATGATTACATATTATATTTAAATAACTTAGGAATACATTTAAATGAACATACTGAAATATATGTAGAAGATCAAAGACAAAAAATAAAAACTTACACAGATAATGTGTAAGTTTTATTCTTATAAACTGTTTATATAATTATCTAAAATATCAAACATTTCTTCTTTATTCTTAGTAGAACATATTTGATTCTTTATAGAAGCTGATCCAGGTAATCCTTTTATATACCATAAAGCATGTGTTCTTATTTCTAATACAGCACTCTTTTCATTCTTATCTTGAACTAACATATCAAAATGTCTTTTAAGCATTTCAATCTTTTCTTTAGGTGATACAACAATTGGTTCTTCACCTTTTTCTAAGTAATTAACACAATCTCTAATTAGCCATGGATTTCCTAATACTCCTCTTCCTATCATGACAGCATCGCATCCTGTTTCATCTAACATACGTTTAGCATCATAACAAGTAAGTACATCTCCATTACCTATAACAGGAATATTAACTGCTTCTTTTAATGCTTTTATATAAGACCAATCAGCTTTACCTGAATATCCTTGAGATCTAGTTCTTGCATGTAAGGCAATAGCTTTAGCTCCTGCTTTTTCAACTAATTTACCTACTTCTATACAATTAATATTATTATTGTCCCATCCTAATCTCATTTTAACTGTAACAGGAATATCAACAGCCTCAACTACTGCTTTAACTATTTCATATATTTTATTAGGATCTTTAAGTAATGCTGATCCAGCTTGAGATGATATAGCTATTTTAGGTACAGGACATCCCATATTAATGTCTAATATATCTGGATGTTGTTCTTCTACTATTTTCTTAGCAGCTTTTACAAATGATTCTTTATCTGATCCAAATACTTGTTGAGCTATAGGTCTTTCAGAATCATCCATTTTAAGTAAATCTAATGTTTTCTCATTACCAAATGATATAGCTTTATCAGATACCATTTCAGCATATATAAGACCAGCACCCATTTCCTTTATAATCTTTCTATAACTAGTATTTGATATACCAGCCATAGGTGCAAGTACTATTTTATTCTTAATCTCTACATTACCAATATACCAAGACATACTAGTCCTCCTTTTCTTGTTAATTATATCATTTATTCATTTCTTAGTATATCTACTATATTTAGTTTAGATATATTCCTAATAGGTATATACGAAGAAACGACACTTAGTATAACACTTAATATTAAGATAATAAAAGTAATACTTAATCCATTATCAACAACATTAGATAAACCTGTTTGATTAAATACTATTTTATTAATAGGTATTCTAATAAT
>CAMODU010000024.1 GCA_946611605.1 uncultured bacterium | reverse complement strand
ATTTTGAGTATCTGTATCCTCAAAGCCGGTACTATCAGTATTATCTTCACTATTAATCTTACTTGAATATTTATTATCATAGAAATAATTATTAATATAATTATTAACATCTTTTTTAACTGCTTCAGTATCAATAGAAGAATCATTCATCTTACTTATAATTAGTTCATAGTATCCATGTATTTTAAATTCATGTTTAATATAGTTCTTATTTAATAAAGTAACAGCTACTACAACTAAGAATATACATAAAGCAAGTAATATACTTTCAATTATATTAAGAAATAATTTCATATATCCTCCTTATACAAAAAAGAGTATTACTACTCTCCATTTGTTAAGTAAACTATTTTACCATCAGATAATGTAGCTCTTGCTGCAAATCCAATTATATAATGATACTTATTATATACAGCTATAACTTCTACATTCGATTTATCAACTGTATATTTAGAATATTTATCTTCTAAATAATCATTATAGTTAGAATTTAAAAATTCTTCATAATAAGTCCATCTATAGTTTTCTGAATCTTCAGGATCAAATGCTCCTGAGAACGATATAACATATTTATGATTCCAATCACCATAATCTGGTTCTAGATATTTAGCTTCTATATCAGATTTCTTTTCTTCTTCAAATGAATAATTTTCTTTTACAGTTAATTTAACTGTATTAGTTGTTTTATTATCTTTATTATCCTTAGTAACGATTTTAATATCATATGTACCTACTTTAGTTGTATCTATATTACCTTCAATAGTTGATACACATGGTAATGAATAATCATCACATTTAGCAATAAAATCATCAGCTTTTATTTGATCTTGAGTACCAATAGTTAAATCTATAGTTTCTACTTTAGGTGCTTTAGTATCTTTAACTATAATCTTACCTTCTTTAATAGTATCTTTTAAAGTAACACGATAAGTATATTCACCTACTTCAACTACTTTACCATCTTCTACTCTAACAGAATCTAAATCTAATTTATAATCCTTATCATTTAAAGGATTATTAGTAATATAATCTTTAACATCAAGAGATAAGTTATCTCCTACTTCTAATACTATTTCTTTCTTTACTGAGAAATTAAATGATTTAAAGAAAAATATAATAGCAAATATAATAATAGCAAATACTATTACGAATATAATTGCTTTTTTCTTAGCACTTAATTTACTTTCATCAAATATAATCTCTTCTTCCATCTATATCCACCTAGAAAAATAAATATTTCTTGTATAGCCAACCTCATAATTATCAAATACTTTAATAATCCAATTAACTATAGCAGTTAATTTATCTTCATCCTTTCTTATTCTTATTTGAGTCATTTCTCTCTTTAGTTCTTTTCTAAAGAAATAATCATCTATATATCTATTTAATACTAAATCTAATTCTTCTAATTTAGTTACTTCTACTCTATTATTAATATCAACCTTAAATACATAATCATGATATACTCTAACAAGTCTTGATGACAATTCATCATCTTCTAGATATTCAAAATTAATAATCTTATAAAAATTAGGACAATGTTTAAGTATTGCTTTATTCTTATTCATGATTATCATACCTTCCCTATAAAAATTATACTATTTTTACACCAATAAATAAAGAGAATAAAAAAATATACATAAAAATGTATATTTAATTATTCTTCAGTTTTTTCAACTTTAATTACTTCTTTACCTTTGTAAGTTCCACATTCTGTACAAGCTCTATGTGGTTTTAATGCAGCTCCACACTTAGGACAAGTAGTCATGCCTGGAACTTCTTTCTTTAAATGAGTTCTTCTAATTCTTTTTCTAGTTTTAGAAATTCTTCTTGCTGGAAGTGCTCCCATATAAATACTCCTCTCTATAGTCTATTATTCTAGACTCCAGCCATCCCCTTTAAGATCTGGCGTTTCATTACTCTTAGTACACCTAATCGGTACTTCCGAGACAATATTTTCCCATAAAAATGGCAAAATATCAAGTGTATTTTTATTTTTGTTATAAAAATCCTCATATTTACCTATTATTTCATCAATTTCTACATCAAATGGATAATCAATAGGTTCTAATGTATATGCATCAGGTAATATAAATGTTCCACTTATATTAGCTGACATATTTACTTGATCTTCATAGTCAATTGATAATTCACCTTCAATTGTAACATCTTTAATGTCTATAATATCTAATGTTCCAAAGTATTCTTTATCAAATACTACTTCTCCATTTATAGGTGTATTACCTAAATTGTTTAACTTAAATAAATCTACTTTCATATTACTTATTATATCTATTCATTTGTTGCATAACTTGTTTAACTTGTTTACTATTAGGTTTTCTACCCATAGAAGTCATTAAAGCAGTTATCATTTGTTCATTTATAGGTGGATTCTTTTGCATATATTTTTTGATAAATAATCTAGCACCAAAGAAACCTACAATTACACCAATAATTAATCCTATTAATATCATTAAAATATCATGTAACATAATATCACTCCTCGTGTAATAATTATACTAAATATAAGGTATTAATACAATATTATTCATATATTATAAGTTCATGTTGAGCACGTGTAACTGCAACATAGAATAAATATTTATCTTTCTCAAAATTATTAACTATAATACATGCATCAAATTCTAATCCTTTAGCTGAATAAGCTGGTGTAACAACTAATTCAGTATAATATTTCTTAGTATTAGCATCTATTATAGATATCTTTTTATATTTATCTTTAAATGATTTATATATTAAATTAGCTTCATCTATTGATTTAGTTATAATAGCAACAGATTTATATTTATCTTTTAAATACTTAATATCTTTACCTATATGTTGTAAATCTTTTATATCATGTTTAAGAACTGGTAAATGCATAGTTCTTCTAATAGCTGATACATGATTTAATCCTAATATATTATTAGCATATTCTATTATTTCAGGTGATGATCTATATGTTTTCTTTAATTCAACATATTCAGCATTCTTAAATATATCTTTTAATACATTTAAATTATCATATTTATAGAATGGATTAACTGTTTGATTAACATCACCTAAAATAGTAAAGTTAGCATTCTTGAATATCTTATTAATAATAAAATACTGTAGATATGTATAATCTTGTGCTTCATCTATTACTACTTGTCTCATAGCTACTTGATAAGGATATCCTTCAAGTAAACACTTCATATATATGAAAGGTGTTGAATCTTCATATGGCATAGTATCAGTAGATAGATTATTTAATACATCTTTTAGATTAAACTCTTTACCATATGTTCTTTGGAATAATACAGATTTAAATAAAGCTTTATAACATGCTTTATAATCTCTTTTTATATTAGTCATCTTAAATAATCTATTTCTTATACCATTTAAATCTTTATCCATACCTTTAAAATATGTATTATTTATTTTCTCTGCAATTAAATCAAATCTATCAAATAAAGGTCTATCCTCATATCTTTCATGTAATAGTTTATTTAATTCAGATTTTAATATGAATTTATTCTTATAATCAAAGTCTTCATTAAACTCACATGCTTTAGAAAATATCTTAACAAAATCTTCAATTAACTTTTTCATCTTATCTGATAATTTAAACTTAATAAGATCATTATCTTGTTTATATCCTTTATAAAATCTTTCTACAAATGTAGAATATGGTTCCACTCCTTCATATTCAGGTATAAATGTTCTTGCAAATGAATGGAATGTAGTTTGCATGGTATTATCTTCACCTAAATCAGGTAATACATTAGATATATATTCAGTAAATACATTGTTAGGTGAGAAAATAAGAACATTACCCGATGTTAAGTAATCTAATTTATATAATAAGAAAGCTATTCTATGTAATGCTACAGATGTTTTACCAGATCCTGCTATACCTTGAACAATTACATTAGAATTAGTATTATTTCTTATTACTTGATTTTGTTCTTGTTGAATAGTATTAACAATGTTTTTCATCTTATCAGATGAGTTAGTTGCTAATACATCTTGTAACATATCATCATCTATATTTAAGTTAGTATCAAATACATGTTTAAGTTTTGCATCTTCAATTGTATATTGTCTTTTTCTTGTTATTTCACCTTTTTCTTCTCCATCTGGTGTTTTATAAAATGCTTTACCAACACCAAAGTCATAGAACATAGATGATATAGGTGCACGCCAATCACATACTAAATAATCTAAATCATGTTTAACTGATGTAATACCTACATATATATTTTCACCATTAAAGATGAATGATCCAAAGTAAGGATTATTTCTTACTTTCTTTAATTTTCTAAACTTTAATGTTTTATTATCTATTAATTGTACTTTAAGATCATTATCATATAGTAATTGATTTAATTCTTCTTCATCAAAATCAGTTTTATTGCCCCAAATATATTCTTGAAAGTCTTTTAAGTTTCCTTGATCTTTAAATATATCTGCACCTGCATTTTCTATTTGATAATCTATTTCTTTAACTGTATCATTTAACTTTTTCTCTTCTTGTTTTAAATCTTCTTTTGTAAGTTCCATGATATCACTTCCTAAACATATAAATTATATAATATTTGGTTAATTTATAACAATAAAAAAGATGTTTTTATACATCTCTTTTACCTATAGTTTTTATCATTTTGTCTTGTATGAATAATATTTAAAATATATACAACAAATTCTTCATCATCTACTTTATAGTAGATTCTATAGTTTTTATGAACAAAACAATAATTATTTTTATCCAAATGATGATATCTTCTTGGCAATATATCTAGCGAATATAACTCTTTATTTATAGAATTATATATTTTTTTTGCTATATCAGGATTTATGGAATATATAGTTTTAATATATTCTAATAACTTTGTATGAAATGTTTTAGTTTTTTTCACTATATAAGTTTTCAACAAATTCTTCTCCAAATATTGTTTTCATTTCTTTATCGCATTCTTCTAAAGTGTATACATCTCCATTATTTATATCATCATTAGATTTTTTCATTTCTTCAGCAAATTCTATTTTATTTGGATTTAAAATGCTTTCTATCGTTGGTAATTTATATAATAATGATTTTATATAATTATCTAATAAGGATGATATTGTTAAATTATTCTTTTTAGCTATATTTTCTATTATATCTTTTTTATTCTTATCGTATCTTATGTTTATAAATTGATTTCTATTTTCTATAACTATCTTAAAATCATTTAACGACATCAATATCTTTCTAGCTAAATCAAAATCTTCATTATTGATGGCAGTTGATGCTCCGCCTACTATTTCTTTAAGTTCTTCATTAGATAATACTCTATTATCTTTAATCGTATAATCTTCATCTCTATATAAAGATACATATCCATCTTTAATAATATTATCTAAATAACTAGTTAATACTTGAGATATATTTGAATTCATATAATAACAAACATTCTTTAGTTTTTCTTTATCACTTTTAATAATCCTTATTTGTATAACAGTATTCTTAATCATAGTATCACCAATTTGAATATAACATTATGTTATTACGTTGTCAATACAATGATAATACAAATAAAAAAGAACTATTTCTAGTTCTTAAATTCAAATACGTAGTCAACTATTTGAACATCATCACCACGAGCAGCTCCAAGTTCTTCTAGTTTCTTCTCTACTCCCATACCTTTAAGTTTTCTTGCAAATCTTTCTACACCTTCAGGTTCTGAGAATCTAGTCATATAGAATAATCTTTCAACTTCTTTACCGCGTAATACCCAAATACCATTTTCTTTAGTAATAGTAAATGGTTCTTCATTTTTAAATTTATATAATACATGTGATTCTTTTATTTCATCATCACCATATAATTTAACTTCTTCTAATTCATCAACCATATCTTGTAATTTAATTATTAAATCATCTAATCCTTCTTCTAAAGGAGCTATTACAGGATATATCATTTCATTAGGATAAGCTTTCTTAAAATCTTTCAAATTATCTTCAGCTGCATCTAAATCCATCTTAGTTGCAATTATAATATGTGGTTTATCTACTAATTTCTTATCATACTTAGATAATTCATTTACCATCTTTTCGAAATCATCTTTAGGGTCTCTTCCTTCTTCAGCACCCATATCAACTACATGAGCTATTACTTTAGTTCTCATTGCATGCTTTAAGAATTTATCTCCTAAACCAATTCCTTCTGATGCACCTTCTATTAAACCAGGTAAATCTGCCATGATAAATGATCTACCATCTTTTAGTTGCACATATCCTAAATTAGGATTTAATGTAGTAAAGTGATAAGCACCTACTTTAGCATTAGCATTAGAAATAGAATTAATTAATGTTGATTTACCTACTGATGGCATACCAACTAAACCTACATCAGCTAATACTTTTAATTCACATTTAACAGTTATTTTTTCACCAGGTTCTCCTAATTCAGAGAATTCAGGAGCTGTATTTTCATGAGTAGCAAAAGCATGATTACCCATACCTCCACGTCCTCCATGAGCAACAACAAATTCTTCATTTTTATGAACTAAATCTGCTATTACATCACCTGTATCTATATCAGTAATAGTAGTACCGCATGGTACTTTTACTACTACGTCTTCAGCATCAGCACCATTTCTATCTTGGCCTTTACCATTTACACCTTTATCACCTTTGATATGTTTCATCATCTTTAAATCTATTAAAGTTTTTAAACCTTCATCTGTTCTAAATATAACATTTGCACCATGACCACCATTTCCACCATTTGGTCCACCCATTGGTACATATTTTTCACGACGAAAAGAGGTACAGCCATCTCCACCATCACCAGCAGCAATTTTTATAACTACTTCATCTACAAACATGGATTCCACCTCCTAAAACTTTAGTTCAATTATTGTACATCCAACATTAAAAGTATGCAAGTAATATTTATCAACCATTTTATTATGCTTTAATTCCTTATGAATTTTATTTCTCAATATATGAGCACCATTACCATGAATAACTACTATCTTTTTCTTTCTTAATTTATAATTATCATTTATAAAGTCATTTACCACAGTCATAACGGTGTCTTCTGTATAGCCATGGACATCTAACTGTGGTAATATCTTTAAAAATGGATCGTTCAATTAACCAAATATGTTAGTTTCTTCATGTTGTGGTGGTTGTACAACTTCTCTAGGTTGTTGAACTGGTTGTGCTTGTTCAACTGGTTGTTGTACTGGTTCTTGAATTGGTTGTTGATTAAATGCTTGAGGAACACTTTCTTGTTGTGGTTCTGCAGGTTGAGTTTCTTGAGGTGGTGCTTCAGTTGTTGTTGTTTCTGTTGGTTTATATGATTTTAATTTATCTTTTAATCCTGAATTATCTAATACTTCTTCTAATGTAGGAATAGCAGGTTCTTCTCCTATTCTTGAAATAGATATAGCTGCAGATGTATTAGCAAATTTAATAGCATCATCTAATGATAAATCATACATCATTGCAAAAGCAAATGAACCTGTGAATACTGAATCAAATGATGATACATCAGCATGATTAATTTTCATTTCAGGAATCATCTTAACTTTATTATCTTCTGAGTATAATATCTTTTTATTATTTAAAATAACTATATAATTATTTTTACCTACTTCATCAACTAGTTTTTGATAAGCATTTACTATTACTTCGTTTCCATCTTCTGGACCGATTTTAACTTTTGTAACACCTTCAAAGAAAGCTTGAGTACATATTACATGTCTACATCTTTTAGCTAATGTTTGAGTGTTAGGATCTGCTATTCTAGCATAGAATACAGTCTTAACTCTACCATCATTATTTAATAATGCCATAGCCCCAGCTGTATCAGATGAATCCATAATAGCCCAATCAGGTTGGAAGTCATATTTAAACTTTTGTAATTCAACAGATGGATCATTATATAAAATTTTAGTAATATCACCTGTCTTTATATTTAATATCATATAATTAGTTGCAGTACTCTTCTCAAAAGTAGTTTCTAAGAACTTAGAATTAACTTTATATTCTGAGAATACATTTCTTACTTTTTCGCCAAAAGCGTCATTTCCTAATACTCCAGTATAATGAGGTTTTACTCCCCATTTAGCTAATAAACATGCAGATACTGCAGTTATACCACCTAAAGTTTCTGTTTTACCAGTTATGTTAAAAACATCTCCTTCTTGAGGAAACTCTTGTAGTGGTAAATAAACATTTATAGCAGGTTTTCCTATTACCAACACTTCCATATTATCACCCTATTCTAATAATTATTATATAACAATATAATATATTAATAAATAATAAAAACTATAGTTTCCTATAGTTTCTAAGTACAACTGTAAAGTGTTCATTATCAGTTGGAGATAATGAAGATGTCTTGATTATTTCTTCAATATATTTTAATACATCTAAAGCATCTTTATTTCTTTCCATTTCTTTTAATACTTTAGATAACTTTAGTAAGAAATCTAACTTATCTTCTATTCTTTCATTATTATCATCTATTATTTTCATCAATAATGAACCATCTTCAGGTAAAGACTCTATATCTAATTCTTTAATTCTTTGTAATGTTTTTTCAGAAAAACAATGATCATAGTAATCATCTAATGTATATATAGGTACATTTTTACCTCTATCTAATTCTTTAATTATTGACCTTTCATAATTGAAGTTTAATGCTATATCATAATATTCCATACTTATTATTTCACATGTATCTATATTATCTAATGCTAATTTATAATTACCTTGAATAGCATAACAAATAGATAATATATAATATACAAATGAAGATTCTTGAGGATAATAATAATCATATCCTTCTGCTAATTTAAATATATCTTCATATTTTTCAATTCTATATAAACATTCTATATAATGTAAATAATCTATTGGATATAAATAATCTAATGATTCAACTTTATATATATGTGCTGCTTTTTCATAGTTTTGTAATTCCATATAACATTCAGCTATTTTACTATATGTATATGGATTATGTTTCTTTTCATATTTAAATGATTCATATAATTTATTAATAGCTTCTTCATATCTTTTTTCTTCCATTAAAGTATATGCATCTTTTAATAATTCATCTTTTTTATTTAATTCTTCCTCAGTAGAATATGTTTGATTATATGATAATATATCTGTTTCTTTTATTAAGTAATCATAATCGCAGAAAATACCACGTTCTCCCATTAATCTTTGATGTTTAACTATATCTTTTCTTGCTTCTTCATAATTTCTTTCTTCTTTATGAGTAGTATACTCATTAAAATAATTAATATTATGATCTATAGAATAATCTTCTTTCTTAAACATATTTCTTATAGTTTCATCATCTAATGAAGATACTTCCTTTTTATCTATTATTTCTTTAACTGTATTTAATCCATTAGAATTTAATCTTATTCTTTCATATACTTTATCAACATTTAGTTTTAAAGTATCCATTAAAAGAACATCCATATATTTAAGTATTTCCCAAATAACCGAATACTCTTCTTTATTATGTTTAAGATAACATTCATTTAATACTTCATGTGCACGATAATAGTCTCCACATTTAACTAATGTACATATTACTGCTAAAGGTGAACCTATTGCTCCATCTTTTCTAGTAATAGTTTTGACATGATTAGTTCTAAGATCTGCAATAGCAGCTAAATATGATCTAAAAGCATTAAATGGAATTGGATGTTGATGAATATATAACTTAGCTAATTGAGTTATTTTTTCTGTTCCTTCTACTTCATCTCCACATAAGAAATCTATTAACATATTTCTTTCCATCTTTTTAAAGCCATTTATAACAACTTCATTTGTATAATATGATTCATCAATTATATATTTAAGATTATCTTTTTCTTTATCTATATTATCTATTATTAGTTTTACTTCAGGTATTGCTAATTCATTATATAACTTTAATGCAAATTCATATGCTAATTTATATTGTTCATATTTTATTAATTTAATTAATTCATCAACTTTATGATTAATATCATCATTAAAATAATCAAATAATGGATAAGACTTATCATATTTATTAATAACTTCAAGTAAAAGATTATAATCATTTATGGATACTCCATCACTGGATGCTAATAATTTACCAGATGTAATCATATCTGATATATCACTTGATGAATAACCTATATGTTGTAAAAACTCATATACCATCATATCCATAACCTCTTAAGTACAATATTATAAAATAATATATATAATAAAACAATAAAAAAGAAGGAATAATCCTTCCTATTTGTTTTCAGGTTTCATCATTGGGAATAATACTACATCTCTTACACTTTGTGCATTATAAAGTAGCATCATTAATCTATCAATTCCAACACCTAATCCTGAGATAGGTGGCATACCTTGTTCCATAGCCTTTAGATAATCTTCATCTAAGTCCATAGTTTCATCGTCACCTTGTGCTTTTTGTTTTAATTGGTCTTCAAAGTTAGATCTTTGTATTTCAGGATTTACTAACTCAGAATATGCATTACAAATTTCTGCTCCAGCAATAATTACTTGGAATACATCTACTACTTTATCATTATCATCATTTCTTCTTGCTAATGGTTTTAATACTGCAGGATAATTCCACATAATTGTTGGTTCAAATATATTAGCTCTTACTAATCTTTTATAACAGAAATCAATTAATTGAGCAACTGAATTACATTCATCTAAATCACTCTTAGTAAACTTACCTGTTTCAATTATCTTAGTTCTTAATTCTTCAGGTTCATCAATAGATAGAAAATCAAAACCTAATTCTTTAGTTAATGCTTCTACATAGTTAACTCTATTCCAGTCTTTACCTAAATCTATTGTTTGTTCACCTACTGTTATTTCAGTAGTACCTTTTAAATACATAGCTGTTTCTCTCATGAATTTTTTAAAGAATTCAATATTATCTTCAAAATTCCAATAAGATGCATACCATTCTATTTGAGTAAATTCTTGTAAGTGTTGAGGATCCATACCTTCATTTCTAAAACACTTAGCTACTTCATATACTCTATCATATCCAGCTGCATTACATTCCTTTAAATAGCATTCTGGTGCAATTCTTAAGTTACAATCAATATCTAATGCATTATGATGAGTAAAGAATGGCTTTGCAGATGCTCCTGATACAGCAGTTTGAACTATTGGTGTTTCAACTTCTAAGAAACCATTATCATGCATGAAGTTTCTTAAGAAATAATAGAACTTAGATCTACCTAAGAATAGTTCTCTTGAATCTTGATTCATGATTAAATCAACATATCTTTCACGATACTTAATTTCAGTATCTTGAAGTCCATGGAATTTTTCTGGCAATGGTCTTAGAGCTTTACCTAAAAAAGTTAATTTTTCTACTTCAAGTGATTTTTCACCTGTTTGAGTAGTTATAATTGTTCCCTTAGCTCCTACAAAGTCTCCAGCATCATAAATCTTCTTAAATTCTTCATATCCTTCTTCACCAATTTTATCTGCTTCAATTTTTAATTGAATAGCATCTTCAATGTTTTTAATCTTAACAAAAGAAAGTTTACCCATCTTTCTCATGAAACCAATTCTACCAGCTATAGATACATCTTTAGTTCCATCAGGTAATTCTCTTGCTTCAGATATAGTATGAGTTACATCATATTTATCTGGATAAGGTCTTTCTACTAGTTTTAATTTTTCTCTTCTTACAATTTCTTGTTCAGATAATTTTCTTTCCATTTTTATTCCTCCTTAAAAAATAAAAAAATGAAAACAATCTATAGGAACGAGTATTACCCGTGGTACCATCCTATTTCATGTTTCCATGCACTTTTGTATTATAATGCCTACCAGCAACAAAACTCCAATATCTTTATTCATTAAAATATCTATAAGGCATTCACAGCATTTAGCCTCTCTCTTTAATAGATTTAGATTAACTACTTATATCTTCCTCGTTTTTTCTATCTATAATTATACTTGATTATACTTAATAGTCAAGAATTAATTCATTCTTTTATAAAATGTCCCGTCTAATCCTGTTTTTCTATATCCACGGTGTTTATATAGTCTTTCAGATTTTTCAGATGCAGGTGATATTAAATATTTATCAATTGATAAGTAATTAAAGTAATCACATATATCTTCATTATGGATTTCTATATATGCAAGTAATGCTGATCCTATATGTAGATCAGTATCTTGATGATCTTTTCTTACAAATAACATATCAACTATACCTGTATTATAAAGAAATGGCGAAAAATATAATGCACCAACTAATTGATTATTTTCATATGCACCTAAAAAGAATGTTTTATGATTTTCAAATCTATCTTCATAATAAGGACTGATACTTTTTTCAAGACCAAAAACATCACATCTAAGTAATTCCATATCAGCAAATTCACTATATTTACTTGCTACTCTAAATTCCATATAAACCCCTTCAAACATGCCATATTATAACATTTATTATATGCTTAAGCAAATTAAAAGAAGGGTTTAATCCCTTCTATTAATAGCATTAATTATTACTACAACTAAGCATATAAGAACATATAAATAGAATGTAGCACATCTAGTTAATAACATTGCACTTCCAAGTAATGCTTCACCATATATACTCTTATATATATTTAAGAATGCACCTTCACTTATACCTATAGCACCAGGTAAAGGTATACTTGAAACTGATATAAATAATACAGCTTGTAAACTAAACATTCTTAATAATCCATATTCTGATAATCCAAATGATTTATATATAAAATATGGAGCTAAATAGAAGAATACTACTTGTATCATTACTCTGATAATAGATTTAAATACTTCATTTTTATTATTCTTGATAAACTCAGCACTTTCATGATACTTATCTAACGAGTTATTAATATTCTTTTTCTTTTTATCTAAATCTTTTATTCTTAATCCTCTTAATATTACAAATAATATATTAATAGCTATATTTGTAACTTTCTTAGAGAATGTAGCAAATAACATCACAAGTAATGCTATAAAGTTTAATGATATACCTACTATAAATAGATAGATAAAACCATCTTTTAATAAATCATAGTTAACTATTGCACATACTAAACCAGTTATAATCGTAACAAATTGGAATGTACATAGATGTATTAATAATGATACAGTTGCTTTAGCACCATTTACTTTATCTTTAGTCATATAGTATATCTCAACTGGTTGACCTCCTGATGCAGCAGGAGTAATAGATGAGAAGAAATATCCTATAAATGTATATTTTAATGATCTAAATACACTTATCTTATCACCTAATGCTTCTAGTAACTTTTTAACATTATATGCTTCTAAAAATAAGAATACAAATATACACATAATACCAGATAATAAGAATAATTTATTTGTAGACTTAATTATACTTAATAGATTATTTATATCTTGATCTTTAAATATCAAATGATATGTTAAAGCAATAAGTACTATAAAAAATAAACCATTTAATAAAGTCCTTAATCTAAACTTTTTACCCATATAAACCCTTTTCTTTCAACTAGGCTTATTATATCACATTAATAATTAAATACAAAAAAGACTAGTATTATCTAGTCTTTTCTTAATCACTAAAATCTATATCTAATGTAATATTTATCTTATAATCTTTATACTTACTCTTTATTTCATCATATATAATTTTATATAATTCTTCTTTATTTTTAATATTAAAGTCAAATATTAAATCTAAACTAATTGTTTTTTCTTCATCATCTATATAAAAACCATGCATTTGTAATACACCTATATGAGATAATACTATATCACGAATATCTTTGTGAGCTTCTATTATATGTTTATCTTTAGTATTAATAGAATATACACCTATTGTATGAAGTATTACTCCGTATTTTTCCATGATTTTTTTTGTAATTTTTCTAGATAATTTATCTACTTCAGCAACAGTTAAAGTATCAGCTACTTCTATATGAACTGAACCTAAATATTTATCAGGTCCATAGTCATTTAGAAGTAAATCATATACACCTTGTACATTATCTTCTTTAGCTATATCTTTCTTAATAGAATTAGTTAAACTAGATTCTACTCTAGCACCTAAAACATTATCAACAGATTCTTTTACTAATTCTAAACCTGTTTTAATAATACATAAAGCTAATACCGCACCTACATATGCTTCTAAATTTAAATTAAATAACATATATATTATTGCAGATAATAATACAGATATAGATAATAATGCATCATTGAAAGCATCAGATCCTGATGCAACTAGTGAATCAGAATTAACTTCTTTACCTTTATTCTTAACATATATACCTAGTATAAATTTAACTATTATAGCAGCTATAAGAGTTATTAATGTAACTATAGAATATTCAGGTAATTCAGGATTAATTATCTTCTTAACTGATTCTATGAATGCAGTAATACCTGCATATAATACTATAGCTGACACTATTAAAGATGTCATATATTCTATTCTACCATATCCATATGGATGTTTTCTATCAGGTGCTTTTCCTGCTAATTTAGTACCTACTATAGTTATAATACTAGATAAAGCATCACTTAAATTATTAATAGCATCAGATATAATAGCTATAGAGTTAGATAGAAAACCTACTATAGCTTTAAAGCTAGCTAATAATATATTTGATGCTATACTTATAGCACTTGTTCTTATTACTATTTTTTCTCTTTTATTTTTCATGTTATTTCCTCTTTTAAATATTATATCATATAAAAAGACTAGATTACTCTAGTCTTTTGTTTTATTATTTATTATTCTTTGCTTTGATTGCAGACTGTACCTCTTATAGGTTTGGAACGAAATAAACTAAGATGATTCAGCATTATTAATTTATAACTTCCCAATATCCATTTTTATCAG
>CAMODU010000023.1 GCA_946611605.1 uncultured bacterium | reverse complement strand
TTTATCAACATAGTTATATATTAAATAAGAATTATCATATATTAATACATTATTATCTTTAATATCTAATACCTTACATGTATTATCTGAACAATCATATGTATCTATGATATCTTCCTTATATACATTTTCAGTTGTTGCTTTAACTTGATTATTATCATTATATATTTTGATAGATAGGTTATCTACTAATGATATAGCATTGCTATCTGGCTTTGCATAAGATATGTTAGATGAATCATTTTGTAAGAATACTATATTAAGTAATAATATAATAGCTAAAATAGAGAATATTGCTATTCTCTTAGTATTACTTATATATGGTATATCGATTTCAAATTCAATCTTACGCATATGTAATCTCTCCTATTTTAATTATATTATTATATGTAAATTAAAAGTATATCAATCGTAAATCTTTACATCTATAATATATATGTTTTACACATACGTTTTTCCTTGTATTTTATGTATCATATAGTATAATAAGCAATTAAAGAAAAGAGGGTAAACATGGATAAACAAGAATTTTATGTATTCCATAATAAAAATTTACCTTTATATATTTATAGAAAAGGTATATGGAATGAAGAAACAAAGGAATATGACTTTGATTCATTTAAAGAATATTTTACTGAATTAGAATGTGAATTCGATTTTAATAAGTTAATATTCCATAAAGGAGCAGTAGTATTCTATACTAATAAATTTGGTGAAGAAGCACCTGATGAATTAGGATATGAAGAATTAACTGATAAAGAATTTATGAATGCTATTTATCCTAAGATAGAAGCTACAAACGAAATAGCAAGTGAAATCAATTCTTTATTTAACTCTATGATGGATAAAAGCTTATCTAAGAAGGGTGAACAATTTAAGGTTGAAAAATCAAAACCTAAATATCAAAAGAAGAGCAATAAAAAAAGAAGAATTATTTAATTCTTCTTTTTAATTACTTAACTGTTGCAACAACGTCTTTGTAATTCTTAGGATTGTTAACATAATCATTAACAATAGATTTGATTTCATCAGGAGTCTTGCTACTATCGAATCCAGAAATTACTTTGTTACCAATTACTACGAATGGAACACCAGATACATCTTTCTTTAACTTCTTAGCAACTTTAGTCATTAATTCACTGTTAGCAGTATCGTTCCATACTTCGTACTTAATAATGTTAACTGAATTTAGACTTTCTTCCTTATCAATCCAATCCATTAATTCCTTGCAGTGTGGACATCCATCACCATGGAATATATAAATTGTTGGAGCATTAACATTAGTTGTTCTTTCAGTAGTTGTTGTAGTTTCTTGTTTAGAATCTCTCTTAACTAATAAACCACTTTCTTGATCACATTTATCAGATCCTACACATAAATGATCTCCATCAATATGTAGAATATATGGATAATATGTTGCTTTAGTTGCTTCATCATAGAATTCAACTATTATATTATTACCAGCTATAGTGAACTTACCTTCTTGATCTGGATATGTTCCATCTTTATAAGATAACTTAAGTGTTTTATTTTTATTAATTCTGAATGAAACACCAGCTTCATTATTAGCTACATAATAATCCCAATCTGCATTAGCTACTTTGTTTAATGTAATAATAGGTTTTACTACATTAATAAATGCTAAGTAACCAACGCATCCTACTAATGCTATTCCAACGATAATTAATATGATCTTTTTAATAAGACCTTTATTAATACCCTTTTTATCTTTATCCTTGAATTTGATCTTCTTATCCATTATTAACCTCCTATAAATATTATATAAGATTTTGTTAAAAATATCTATAAATATGTGTTATATTGGGATATTTATATATTAAAAATAATTATTGCAAAAATAAAATATCTATAATACAATACAAGTAAGAAAAGGTGTATGTGTATGAAAAAGAAGACTATCATTATACTGTCATCTGTGGTTTTTACAATTATATTATTGATTGTATTATATAGAAGAGGAGTATTGATACTTGCAGATAAGTCTGGATTCTACAGTGATCAATCAAGAGATGCTATTGGTAGAATAGTTACTTATCTACCAGAGTTTAGTATAGTTGCAACTTTGTTAGCTATATATTTAAAGAAAAGTCCTGGTTTAGTATTAACAGTGATTTCCTTTGTTATGGCTTTAGCTTCATTAATAGGAGAAACTTATATATATATAATTAAAAGTAGTGATGTTGTTTATAAAGGAATTGTTCCTGCTGGAATATCACCTCTATTAAATATACCTGTCTTGATAATATGTGTAATATTATTTGTTATAAAATTCCGCATATTCTCATTACCAGATAAGGTAAAAATTAAAATTAAATAGGAGGAAATTATGAAGAAGTATTTATTATTAGTATTACTATTAACATGTGTATTCGTAACAGGATGCGTTAAAGTAGATGTTAAAATTGGAGACGATAAAAAGGATACAACTACTACAACAACTACTGCAGCATCAACTTCAAGCAATAGTTTTACTTGCTCTGCTAATCAAAATAATAATGGAACTAAAATAATATCAATATATACAGTTAATTACTTAGGTAATTATGTTACAGATGTTAAAACTATTGAAACAGTTGTATCTGATGATGATGCAATATTAACAACAACTAAATCAACAGTTGATCAAATGTATAATGTTATGAATAGTACTTATGGTGGATATTCATTCACATCTAAAATTGAAGGTAATAAATTAGTTGTAGAAACAACTATAGATTATACTAAGATGGATTTAGATAAATATGCAGAAGATTATCCAACATATGCTAGTTACATTGAAAATGGTAAATTCACTGTTGATGGAATTAAATCAATGTATAAATTAATTGGAGCTAAGTGTTAAAAAAAGGAGTTATTTATAACTCCTTATTTTATTTCATCAAATTTAATATTTAAATCATATAATTTATTATCACCAGTTACTATTCCATCTTTTAGTAATTGGTCATTTTCTAATATAGCACTTATCTTTGTATCTTTATATAGAATATCAGTTATAGTAACTGGATCATTCAAGTCTGCTACTCTATGACCATTTATAACAGCTACATTTTTCATTTCATTAGTTGATGCATATAATTTATCATCATATCTTAATACTAATTTATCATTATACATTTCAACACCCATGATATGTTTTTCTTGTTTATAATAGAATACAATCGAGTTCATTCTTCCTACCATCATATCTCTATCAAGTATTCTAAATAGTATATCAGTTTTTACTATTGCACGAGTAGGCATATGATCTGTATTAGCTTCAAGTTCTTCTAATACATTTTCATTAGTATAATCTACTCTTTTTTTTAGTATAAAAACAGCTGCTATAAATACTATTAATATAATAATTATATACATATATTACCACCTAATAATAATATACTAATTATTGTGTATTTAATAAATAAATACTAATGTATTTTACATATATATTTGGTATAATTAATTTATAATTGGGGTGAAAATATGATTTGTCCAAAGTGTAATCAAAGTAATCAAGAAGGATCTATTTTTTGTATTAAATGTGGTAATTCATTATTGGTTGAACAAACTAATGTAATTCAACCTATGAATCCTGTAGTAGAAAAGAAAGAAGAACCTTTAACTAATGAGTCTGTATATAATCCATCAACAACTGTTATTACACCTAAAGAAGGATTAAATAATACTCAAAAGATAATAATAGTTGCATTACTAGTATTATTAGTTGGTGTATTATTATTTGTTATATTAAATAAAAAAAGTGATACTGTAACTAAAGTTAAGAAAGATCCGACAAGAACTATAATGATTTATCTAGATGGTAGTAATCTGGAATCAGATAGTCATATAGTAACTGCTGAATTAAATGCAATTGATCCATCAACAATAGATTTAGAACATGTTAATATTTTATTATATACTGGTGGAACTAAGAGATGGCATAACTTTATTAAAAATGACGAAAACGCAATATATAAATTAGGTAGTGAAGGATTTGAAAAACTAGAAGCATATCCTCAAGATAGTATGGGTAATCCTGATAATTTAACTAAATTATTAGAATATGGTTATACTAATTATCCTGCTGGTCATTATAACTTAATGCTATATGATCATGGTGGCGCTATTGATGGTGCTATATATGATGATTTTACTGGTGATAATTTATCATTAACAGATTTAGAAATGGCTTTATCAAATTCACCTTTTAATCAAGATAAGAAATTAGATTCAGTAATATTTAGAACATGTTTAAATGGAACACTTGAAGTATCTAAGATGTTTAATAAATATGCAGAATATATTACTTTCTCAGAGGAAGTAACATTAGGTGGACCTTTCACTAATGTATTAGGTTATTTCTTAAATGGTATATCTCCAGATAAAGAAGGAGATGAATTAGGTAAAGACTTTATTGAAGCTTATAAAAAACAAATAGGTGATCTAAGATTAACTGATGCAGAAAAAACTACTTATTCAATAGTAGACTTATCTAAGATTGATAATGTTGTTAATAAATTAAATGAGTTTATAAGTTCAGTAGATGTTAATAGTAATTATGATAAAATTGCTAAGATGAGAAGTAGTGTATATCAATATGGAACTGATGCATTAGGATACGATACAGTAGACTTATATAATTTCATTGCATCTCTTGCACCTTATTCTACTACTCCAACAGAAGATTTATTAAATTCTATTAAAGAAGCAGTTGTATATAACTATACTGATATAAAAGGATCTAATGGTATATCTATATATTTTCCATATAAAGGTGGTAAAGCATATAGAAAGAAATTCTTAGAAGTATATAATAAATTACCATTCTTAGATAACTACAAATCATTTATAACTACTTTTGAATCTAAGAGATCTGGTAATCAATCATATAACTTTGAAAAACAAGGAATTAAATTAAGTACTGACTTTAAACCATCAGATAATCCTGATTCAAAAGATGTTGTATTAGAGTTAACTGATGAACAAGCAGAACACTATAATGGTGTTGTATATAATATTTTAAGAAGAGTTCCTGAACATCCTAACTATTATCAATGGATTTATTCATCAAATGATGTTGATGTAATAGACAATAAATATGTTAGAACTAAGTTTGATGGAAACTTAGTTAAGATGGGTGATGCGGATAATAAAATATATTTAACTATATATGATAGAGTAAATGGTGGAGAGAAAAATACTAAGATATCAACAGTATTATATGACAAGACTAAAGAATTCATGGACGTTGGTTATATGGTAGCTGCTGATGTTAAAATTATAAATAAAGAGAATAAACCAACATTTACTTCGGTTAAATTATTATCAAGAGATGATAGAGTAGCATCAGTTGTATATAACATAAATGATTTTAGTTATATTGAATATGCTAAATCTACATATAAAATATTTGATAACAACGGTGAATTTATTAAATATGATGATTGGGAAAAATCACCTGAAATGGTTGGTATTGGTGCTGACCTTAAAGATGTTCAATTAGAATATACTGGTTTAGATGATGGTGAATTCTATATATATTTTGCTATATATGATGAGAATAATGAATATACTGTATCAGACTTAATGAGGATAGGTGTTTAATATGAAGTGTATTAAATGTAATAATGAGTTACCAGATAATGCTACATTTTGTAATATGTGTGGTCAACCAATTCAAAGTAATTATAACAATGAAAATAATTCATCTAAAAAGTTTTTAGTAATACTATGCGTTGCTATATTAATAGTAGCAGTAATTGGAATAATAGTAATGCTTACTAAAAAGAAAGATAATAATAAACCAATAACTACTACAGAAGGCATTTCAACTGAAAAAGTATCAACATCTGAACAAGAATATAATTCATCTGGTATAGCTAAACCATCGCATCCAATTGTTAAGATAGATACTAGCAATCCAACTATTATATATGAAGATGAAAGTCAACGCAGTAAAAATATAGTATTCAAAAAATTATTCTATATGGAAAGAAATGAAAGATATAATTATGCCTATGCATTATTAGAAAATAATAATGATACCATGATTACAGCTAAGATATATATTAATTTCTATAAAGGTGATCAAAGAATAGGATCTGAACAATTATATGCTCAACATATAAAACCTCATACAACATTTGTAGCAGATGGTACTATAAGTTTTGCTGAGGAATATGATAGATATGATATTTCAATTAAGGGAGATATTGTAAGTTCTGTATATCATGATGTTGAAACTGAAATAAGTAAGATTAAATCGGATATAGATGATCGTAAGAATATAACTGCAACATATCTTAATGAAACTGATAAAGTAGTTACTTATTATGCGAATATTATATATTATAAAAATGGTGAAGTTGTACACGTTTATGATACTATCTCTAGTTCAATTAACCCTGGAGATAATGCAAAATTTAATTTTTATGCTACAACTCAAGATGGAATTGATTATGATAATTATGTAGTTAATATTCAATCTGCAACATATCGTGATGCAAATTACTAATAGTTATGTTATAATTAAAAATAGAATAGAAGGGAATATGAAATATGAACGAAAATGAATTAAATAATATCCCAGGTAATAC
This sequence comes from uncultured bacterium, assembly GCA_946611605.1. Classification (GTDB taxonomy): domain Bacteria; phylum Bacillota_I; class Bacilli_A; order RF39; family UBA660; genus UBA6985. The sequence goes on along the minus strand of CAMODU010000023.1, from coordinate 8,337 downwards.
AGTTCCAACTGAACCAGTTCAACCAGTTACTCCAGTAGTACCTCAAGAACCTGTTGCTCCAGTTGAACCTGTTGCTCCAGTTGAACCTGCTGTACCAGCTGCTCCTGAAGCACCAGTAGCGCCAAGCGCACCTGTAATGCCTGAGGCTCCAGAATTAAATGTTGAACCAGTAGCACCAAGCGCACCAGAAGCACCTGTTGCTCCTGAAGCTCCTGCTGCACCAGCTGCTCCTGAAGCACCTGCTGCACCAAGTGCACCAGTTCAACCAACTCAACAACCATATCCTGGATTTAATCCTGCTGGTGTTGTTGAACAACCACAACCTCCAAAAAAGAATAATACTTTCATTATTATTGTAGTAATTTTAGTATTAGCTATTGGTGGATGTGTAGTTTATTTATTATTAAATAATAAGAAAGATGATACAAAGGATGGTACAACTACTACAAGTACAACTACTGCAGATGTTGTAACTACACAAGCTCCTGAAGTTGTAACAACTACTAGAGCTGTAACAACTAGAGCTACTACAGCTGTTAGAACTACTGGTGCATCTACACCAAGTCCAACACCTGTTGATAGTAGAACTATAACTGTTGGTAAATATACTATGTCAGTTCCAACTGGATATGAAGTATATAAATCAACTGACGTATCAGTTTCTATTGTTGATGCCGTAAATAAAGTACAAGTATCATTTGGTGCATATCCAAATAATACATTAGATTACTATGTAGATAACATTGAATCTGTAATTGATACTTGGGCTGAATACGGATTTGAAATATATGATTTGGGATCTGGAAAAATTAATGGATTAAATGCAATTATACTTGATGCTAAGATGGATGGAGAACATTATGGAATAATGTATACTGAAATTCCTGCTGGTGGAGTAATGGAAGTATTACTATACTCTGTTGGTAATAAAGATCAAAGTATTATCTTATCTGAAGTAACAGGTATGATTAAGAATGCTACTGCATCATTTGCTCCAGGTGAAGAAAAACCTGAAACTAAAGTTAATATTGATGCAATAGATACAAGATTATTTAAATAAGCACTTATTAGTGCTTTTTTATTTTTATTATGATATATTAAAAATATAGAAATGAGGATTATATGGAAAATGAAGAAAAAAAGTCTGTTCAATCAGTAAAAGGAATAGACGTTAATGAAGTGCCAAATGTAACAGGTATGAATGAAGAAAAAGTAGATGTTACAACTGTTCCTACAACAGTTAAAGAAGATACATCTATTGATCCATTAGCAATGCCTAGTGTATCAACTGAAAAAGTAGTTGAAGAAAAAACTTTCGATATTAATTCGATTCCAACAACATCATCAAATGGAACAAGTGGATTTGATAAATCTAAGTTACCATTAATACTTGGAATTGCAGGTGGAGTAATAGTTATACTAGCTATTATTATAATTATTGTTAATAGTACTGGTAATAAGATGACTTGTTCTCAAGATGAAAATGGTACAAAAGTATCATATAAGATTAAGTTTGATAAAGACGATAAAGTTAAAAGTGCAGTTGTAGATGTTACATATGATGCTGATAAAATTTCGTATTTAAAAGATAAATCTGATTCTGAACTAGATGAGTATGTTAATACTATGAAGGATGAATCAAGTGATGATTATACAAATTATAATGTTAAAAGAAGTGGAAGAAAGATAATTATAAGCGCTACTAAGGATAAATTTGAAGATTCTGAAATGCAAAAGAAGAGCGAAATTAAGAAGGATTTAGAAGACGAAGGATTCACTTGTAAATAAAAAGATATTAGTTTAACTAATATCTTTTTTATATAAAGTGTTCTGTTGTATCATCTATAGATTTAATATAATTATCTATTTGTTCTTCTAATGTATCACCATCACATAAATATAAGTCATATTCGTATGTAATTGGGCCATCATATTTTATACTCTTTAAGTATAATATTCCTTTTAATACTTGTTGGAATTGTTCAGGATCTTCATCATTAATTGGCTTATGATCATATCCTTCATTGTATATAGCATCGATGGCATGTAGATGAACATTCGATAATCTATTAATTAATAATGGATCAAGATCAGTAATATTACCATGATCAGCAATATCATGACCTACATCATAAGTCATATATAATCTTTCATCATTATACATGATAGGAATAAATTCTGTTTTATCCAATCTTATACATTCATATGAATCATTTAAGTTTTCAACACTTAGTTTTATCTTGTTAGGATCAATGTATTCTAACAACTCTCCTAGATAATCTTGTGATGCTTTAATAGATTCTTCATTAGATTCTCTCATAAGGGAATGCATTACTACATTGATAGGATAACCAAGTATATCAGAATAAGACATTAACTTATCCATATATCTTTTTTGTTTTTCCATATCAAATTCTGAGTTACCATGTATTTGAAATAATAGATTATTATCTCTACATTCCTCAACTAATATGTCTGTATAATCCATTAATTCCTTATCATCTGGATCAACATACATCTCAATTCCTTTAGTATATTTTGAATCAACTAGTTTTTTAATCATATCATTTGGAGATACTGGTTTAAACTTTTCATTCATTGAAATAACACTTATCATTTTATCACCTACATTAAATTATAAATAATAATTATTACTTATTCTATAAAGTGTTTATTTTTTTACATTTTAATTGTATAATTAATCTATATAATAAGGAGGGAAATAATGAAAAAGTTAGGAAAGACACTTTTAGCTTCAGTTTTAATTGTATTAATGATGGCTGGATGTACTATGAAAGAAGAAATCGGTTTCCAAGTTACTTCAGATAAGAAGGTTCATGTTGTTATGACAGTTGCATACGACAAGGAAATGATTGATGGCTTAATTAGTATGAAGGGTATGGGTAATACAACATCTACTGAAACAACTGACACAACTGAAACTCCAACTACTAGTAGTGCAGTAACAGATGAACAAAGATGGGCATATCTTGATGAAAATGACTCAAATACTACTATAAGTGGTGGAGAAACAAGTAAGGCAAAATATAATAAAGAAGGATGGTATGGTTATACTTATACTTACACTGAACCACGTGATTTAGATGAATTATCTACTTCATCAGCAAGTGAAAGAGTAAGTATTACTGATGATAATCCATTGGATTCTAAATTATTTATTAAATCTGGTGATGTATATAAATCTAACATGACAATTAAGTTAGATTCTGATTCACAAAGTCAAATGAATCAATACATGCAATCTGGTGCTGCATTTGATTTGAAATTCACTATTACTTTACCAGCTAAACCAATAAGCAATAATGCAACAGAAGTATCTGAAGATGGTTTAACATTATCATGGGATTTATTAAAAGGTGGAGACATTGATTTTGAATTTGATATGAGTCAAGCAAACGGAAATGAAATAAACAATAATTCAAATAAAGGATCTAATGAAAAGTCTGATTCAAAGGATAAAACTAGTACATCAAATATTATGATTTATATTGGTGTTGCTGGTGTTTGTATTATTGCTATTGTTATAGTTATAGTAGTTGTATCTAGTAGATCAAAGAAGGACGCTGTTGAAGCTACTACATTTGATGTAACATCTACACCTACAACATCAGAACCAGTTGTTCCAACTGAACCTGTTGCTCCAGTAGAACCTGTTGCACCAGTTGAACCTGCTGCTCCAGTAGAACCTGTTGCACCAGTTGAACCTGTTGCTCCAGTAGAACCTGCTGTTCAACCTGTTCAAGAAGCTCCAGTTGCTCCTCAAGCTCCTGTAATGCCTGAAGCACCTGAGTTAAATGTAGAACAACCAACTGATGTTGATAATACAAATAATAATATGTAATAAAATAAGAATTAGTTTATACTAATTCTTTTTTATTGTGCTATAATACATATATCTTTTTTATAAGATATGATAAAATTAATAAAGGTGATATTATGATTACTAACTGGTTAAATACTTTATTTGAACAAGAATTAGATGTTAAAGTAACTGTTATTCCTTCAAATAGACCTGATCTATGTGACTTCCAAATAGATGAGGCTTTTAAGCTTGCAAAGGAATTACATAAGTCACCATTTGAAATTGCTAACGAAATAGTTGAAAAGATTAAGAAGATTGATTCTATTGATGATTTATTAACTAGCATTGAAGTTGTTAATGGATTTATTAATATTAAGATAAGTGATTCATTTATTAATAGAGTAATTAAAGTAATGAATAATACTCCTAAATATAATATTAAAGAAGATAATAAAAAGGTTATCATGGATTATGGTGGACCTAATGTAGCTAAACCATTACATGTTGGACATTTAAGATCTGCTATAATTGGTGAATCAATAAAAAGAATATTAAGATATAAAGGTAATGAAGTAATTGCTGATGTACATTTAGGTGACTACGGACTACAAATAGGCGAAGTAATATATGCCATCCAACATGATGGAATTAAAGATGAAGATATCACTTTAGATTATTTAAATGAAGCATATCCAAGAATGTCTGGAATATGTAAGGAAAATGAAGATATTAAACATGAATGTGAAGAAATAACTAAAAAGATGCAAGAAGGAGATCCTGAATATAATAGATTATGTGACATTATATGTGATATATCTATAAATGATATTAAAGGGATCTATAAAGATTTAGATGTATCATTTGATATATGGGAATCTGAAAGATCTGCATATAATTATATTAAAGATGTTGAAAACATAGTTACTGAAAAAGGCTTATTATATGAATCTCAAGGAGCTATGGTTATAGATGTTGCTGAAGAAAGTGATACTAAAGAAATACCTCCAATGATATTTAAAAAATCTAATGGAGCATATTTATATGGTACTACTGATATGGCTACTATATATGATAGAGAAAATAAGTATCATCCAGATAATATTTTATATATTACTGATGATAGACAATCTATGCATTTTACTCAAGTATTTAGAGCTTCACTTAAATCGGGTATAACTGATGCAGTATTGGAACATAAAGGATATGGTACAGTTAATGGACCTGATGGTAAACCTTTTAAGACTAGAGCTGGTAATGCACCTTCTTTAAGAGATATGCTAAACGAAACTAAAGAAATATTCATATCCAAAAAAGAAGAAAATAAAGATATGAGTGAAGAAGATTTAAATAAGATAGTTAATTCAATAATTAAGTTTGCTGACTTACAAAATAACTTAGTCAATGATTATATATTTGATATAAATAAGTTCTCTAATACAGCAGGTAAGACAGGACCTTATATGCAATATACTGTATTAAGATTAAAGAAGATATTAGATCAAGAGGGTTGTCCTAATGATTTATCATCAAATATCTATAATGAAGTAGATAGAAACTTAAGATTAAAGCTATTAGCTTTACCTAGTGCATTTGATAAAGCATATGAATCACGTATGCCATCATATATTGTTGATTATATATATGATCTAGCTAATGAAGCTAATAATTTCTATCAAACTAATCATATAGCAGGTTTAGAAGATGAACAAAAGAAAAATGATTGGTTATATGTATTAAACTTAACTGTTAATGTATTAACTGATATGTTAAAACTTATAGGTATAGAAATACCATCATATATGTAAAAGTTGATATTTATCAACTTTTTTAGTAGGAGGATAGTATGGATGAAGTAATTGAAGAACAATTTATAAAAGAATATGGTAAAGAATTAACAGATGAAATAGATAAAGGATTTATTCCTAAATATACTACTATCAGATGCAATATTGATAAATCTATAGTTATGAACATTTTAGATGAAAATAAAATTGAGTATGAAGAAGTTAATAACAACCCATATGCGTTAGTAATTATAAATTGTAAAGAACATGATATAAAGAAACTTGATTTATATAAAGAAGGTAAAATATATCTTCAATCACTATCGTCTCAATTACCACCTTTATATATGAAAATTAATGATAAAGATCAAGTGTTAGATATGTGTGCTGCTCCGGGTGGTAAAACAACAGAATTATCAATGATTTATCCTAATAGTTTAATTACCGCATGTGAAGTAAACAAGATAAGAAGTTTAAGATTAGATTATAATATAAAAAAACAAAATGTTAATAATGTTACAATTATGAACATTGATGGTTCTAAATTATCTGAATATATGTCTTTTGATGCTATATTATTAGATGCTCCTTGTTCAGGATCAGGAACTATAACTGGTCCATGTCATATATTTGATGATGGATTTGAAGATTTACTTGATATACAAGAAAAATTATTAAAAAAAGCAATATCTTTATTGAAAAAAGATAAATATATGATATATTCTACATGTTCTTTATTTAAAGAAGAAAATGAAGAACAAATAAAAAAAGTATTATCTGATGATATAGAGATAATACCAATATCAATAGATGGTGTTGATTTATTACCATCTACATTAGATGGTGTATTAACTATTAAACCTAATAAGTATTATGAAGGATTCTTTATTTGTCTATTACATAAGAAATAGTAATAGGTCTCCATTTCATAATTAAGTAATTATATTTTGTAGATAATATATTATTTGTAATATATTTAACGGTCTGATAATTAATATTGCGTATATTAATTATCTTTTTTATTGAATTTGTTAATTGAAGAAATGATATATTTAACATTTCTTTCTTATATAGATATAGTATTTGGTGTGCTAATATATGAGGTAACACTACATATGATATATATCTAGATAAATTATTGTAATAATTATTCACTTTATACCTTCTTTCTATTTTTATTAATGATATAATATATTTAAGGAGTGATAATAATGGAACTAAAAGGATCTAAAACTGAAGCTAATTTATTAGCTGCATTTGCTGGTGAATCTCAAGCAAGAAACAAATATACTTATTTTGCATCTAAAGCAAAAAAGGATGGTTATGAACAAATAGCTGCAATATTTGAAGAAACTGCCAACAATGAAAAAGAACATGCAAAAATGTGGTTTAAGGAATTAAATGGTGGTGAAGTGCCAACTACAACTGAAAATCTTAAAGCTGCTGCTGATGGCGAAAATTATGAATGGACTGACATGTATGAAACATTCGCAAAGGAAGCTGAAGAAGAAGGATTTACTGAGATAGCTAGAAAATTCAGAATGGTTGGTGAAATTGAAAAACACCATGAAGAAAGATATAGAAAACTATTAAAGAATATTGAAGATGAAGTAGTATTCTCTAAAGATGAAGACAAGATTTGGATTTGTAGAAACTGTGGACATGTAGTAATTGGAAAGAAAGCTCCAGATGTATGTCCTGTATGTGCTCATCCTCAATCATATTTTGAAGTAAAAGCTGAAAACTACTAGGATTATCTATATCTAATATCTATATATTTAGAATAATCATGAATGAGTTCTTTAACAAAAGGACTCATTTTTTTATCTACTAAAATATAGATTTTATTCTTAGTTCTTGTTAATGCCACATAGAATAATCTTCTTTCTTCTTCATGTAATATATAATCTTTATCATTTAATACATATCTTAGTATCCTTTCATTCTTCATGTTATTTGGTATGTTATCTGAGTTAACTAGAATAACATTATCTGATTCTAATCCTTTAGATCTATGTATTGTATATTTATTATCATATGGAACATTATCAATATCTTTATTATTTCTTCCTATAATCATTGGATTATCTATTTTATCTATAATATCTTTTAATTTAAATCCAATAAGTATCATGATTGGTTTATTAAGATTCTTATTAGATACTATATTCTTTTTTAATTGTTTAGGATTTTTCATTATGAAAGAAGAAGATATATTAATTAATTCATTCGAAAATCTATATGTATATTTTAAACTAACAATTTTAACATCATTGAAATATTTATTAAAATTTATAAATGTATCTAAGTTACATCCTGAGAATCTATATATAGATTGATAATCATCTCCTACGCAGAATAATTTTGAATTAGTGTATTTTATTATTTCTTTAATTAGATTAAATCTTACTGGTGATGTATCTTGGAATTCATCTATTATTATGTATCTATATTTTAGTTTAGTTTCTTTTACCTTTTTTGTTGCTAAGGATATCATATCGTTAAAGTCTATTTTATTCATTGATTCTAATTCCCTTTTATATATTACATATATTTCTAATATTATTCTTAGTACGTGTTTTTCATTAAAATATGATGATTGATAATAATTGAAAATATCTTTCTCGTCCTGGTTATTGCTTTTAAGAAGATTTATAAATGTTTTAATAATTACTTTAAAATTCTTATATTCATACGTATTAAATAGATTTCTATTAATATCTATTTTTA
>CAMODU010000022.1 GCA_946611605.1 uncultured bacterium | reverse complement strand
TGTATTAGTATTTATAGTATTTATACATTTTTTATATCTTTATTTATCATATGGTATAAGAGAAGAAATGAATCTAAATTATTTAGGATTTATTTTTATTTCTGTCTTTTTTGTAATGGTATATATTTACTTATTTGTTAATAAAGTTAAACCTAAAATGTTAATAGGATATTTATTATTTATGCTATTAGCAGTAGGATTTACCTTTATAAATCAATTAAGTTCATTTGCTAATATTAGATTTATTCTTGGAATATTATATTTTCCAATTTTTATACTATTCTTTTCTAATTATGAAAATAAATGGATTAATCAAAAGTATATATCATATGTATATTTAATATTTGCATTTATTTTAACAATTAGTTATTTATTTAGATTTAATGTTAATTTAACTTTTGAATATAGAAAAGGATTTATAGGTTTATTCTATGGATCTAATGTTATTAGTCCTATTATAGCTGTATTAATGCCTATAGCATTAAACTATGCATATAAGAGTAAGAGTTTTATAGTTAAAGGATTATTCTATATATGTACATTTATATCTATTATATTTATAGGAACTAAGACTGTATATGCAGCATTAGGTGTATATATTATTTATTGTTTATTAGGTTTCTTTAAAAGAAAACCTCATATTGCTTTAATGGTAGCTACATTTGCATCTGCAACTGTAATAGTATTACCATTAATACCTCAATATCAAAACTTTAGAACTGAAAGAATTTATAATGCTATAAATGATGATACTAATTATTATGATATGGAATCATTAGATAAGTATTTATTCTCTTATAAATTAAGAGATACTAGAGATACTTTTAAATATTTAAGTTATAGAAATAATAGATATAATTTTGTATTTGGTAATGATTATAATAGAATTGGAATAGATGCTGTTGATATTCTATTTACTATGGGATTAGCTGGATTAATAATATATGTAGGATTCATGATATATATATTAGCTAAGTCTAAGATTAAAGGAATATATAGAGTATTATTTATAATGATGTTATTTGCATCATTCTTCCAAGGTAATATATTAACTAACTATTTAGTATATATTTATATAGCTGTATTATTCTTACTTTATAAGAATGATAAACAACCTAATAATAGAATATTATATATTTCTAATATGTATCCAAGTAAAAAGGATAAAACATATGGAATATTTGTTAAGAATGTTAAAGATACTTTAGATAAGGATTATACTGTTGATAAAGTAGTAATAGGTAAACATTACAATGTAGTTATGAAAGCATTAGCATATTTATACTTACATACTACTGCATTCTTAAAAGTAGTATTTGGTGATTATGAATACATTTATATTCATTTTGTATCTCATTCATCAGCAGGTGCTATTCTTGGTAGTTATTTTACTAAAGATGAAAAGATTATTTTTAATGTTCATGGAAATGATATAGTAGCTGATAGAGAAATAGATGAAAAGAATGTAAGAAGATCTAAAAAGTATCTTAAACATGCTTATAAAGTAGTTGTACCATCAGAATACTTTAAAGAAGTAGTAAGAGATGAATACAAAGTAAACGAAAAGAAAATAGTTGTTTATCCATCTGGTGGAGTAGATACTGATTTATTTAAGAAGATAGATAAAAAAGAAGCAAAAGAATATCTAAAACTAGATACTAAAACTAAATATATTGGTTATGTATCTAGAATAGAAAAAGATAAAGGATATGATACATTTATAGAAGCAATAAATGTAATATCTAAAGATAAGAAATATAAGAATTATAAATTTATTATCTTAGGATCTGGATCTGAAAACTATATACTAGAAGAATTAATTAAGAAGTATAAGTTACAAGATAAAGTAATCAGATTAGGTAAACTAACTAGAGAAGAATTACCATATGTTTATAATGCTTTAGATGTATTTGTATATCCAACTAGAAGAAAGAGTGAATCTTTAGGTTTAGTTGGACTAGAAGCAATGTCTTGTGAAACATTAGTTGTTTCATCAGATGCTAGAGGACCTTTATCATATGTTAAGAATAAGAAGAATGCTTATGTATTTAATAAAGATGATTATAATGATTTAATTAATGTATTAGATAATGTAATCGAATTGAATGATAAAGATATTGATAAGATTACTAAAACTGGTCGTAAGACAGCTATGGAATATGATATCAACAAAATTGATAATATGTTACTTAAAGCGTTTAAATAGGTGATAATATGAATAAAAAGTTTTTTATAATTGGTTTAGTATTATTAGTTCTTAGTATAGCATTTACTTTTACTGTAACTAAGATAGATGTACAACCTATTGGCCCTGATAGAACATCAGTTGGTTTAAGTACTATAAACGAAAAGTATAAAGTAGAATATAATGAAAAAGTATATAAAATATCTAAATACTTAGGATATGTTGCATTAGTTATACCTGTAGTATATGCAGGAATTGGTGTATATCAATTAATTAAAGGCAAGAAATTATCTAAGGTAGATAAGAGATTATATATGTTAGCAATATTTTACTGTGTAGTATTAGCTACATATGTATTATTTGAAAAAGTAGTTATTAATTATAGACCTGTAGTATTAGATGAGGGATTAGAGGCATCATTCCCATCATCACATACATTGATGGCTTTATGCTTTACTATAAGTGCTATATTAGTTAATAAAGAATTATTTAAAGATAAAACTAAACTAATTAACTGTGGTTTATTTATATTAGGTATGGCAGTTGCTATAACTAGATTATTCTCAGGAGTACATTGGTTTACTGATATAGTAGGTGGATTCTTATATGCATGTTCATTATTACTATTATTTAAATCATTTGTAAAAGGAAAATAAATTATAAGCATCTTTTGTATAAGATGCTTTTTTATTGTATAATAATCACTAGAAAAGGGATGTTTCTATGAATAGAAATGAAATAATAGAAATTGTTAATAAATGTGAAGAAAAGTGTATCAATGAATTTAAAAGAATAGATGAATTAGAATTCATGTATTCTAATAAAGTACTTGATGCTTTTCAAAAGAATAATGTATCTGAAGGTTGTTTTAATAGTACAACTGGATATGGTTATAATGATTTAGGAAGAGATACTTTAGAATCAATATATAAAGATATATTTGGATCTGAAGATGCTATTGTAAGAAATCAATTTATATCAGGTTCTCATGCATTAGCTAAGACTTTCTTTGCATTACTAAGACCATCAGATAAATTAGTTTATATATCTGGTACTCCATATGATACATTACATGAAGTAATAGGTATTAAAGATAATAATTCATCATTAAAATCATTTGGTATCGAATATGATGAAATAGATCTTATTAATGATGATTTTGATTATAATAAAATAGAAGAATATTTAAAGAATAATAAAGTTAAGGTTGTAGCAATACAAAGAAGTAAAGGATATTCTACTAGATTATCTTTAACTATAGATAAAGTTGAAAAAGTAGTTAAGTTAATTAAATCAATTAATAAAGATATTATTATCATGGTAGATAATTGTTATTGTGAATTTACTGAAGAAAAGAATCCTATTGAAGTAGGATGTGATATAGCTGTAGGTTCATTAATAAAGAATTTAGGTGGAGGTATAGCTCCAAATGGTGCTTATGTAGTTGGAAAACATGACTTAATTGAACTTGTAGGTGAATCATTAACATTACCAGGAGAAGGTAAAGAAGTTGGACCTACACTTGGAATTAATAAACAATTCTATCAAGGTTTATTCTTAGCTCCATCTGTTATAGCATCATCTTTAAAAGTTGCTACTTTAACAGCATGTGTATTAGAAGAATTAGGTTACAATGTTTCTCCTAAATATAATGAAGCTAGACCTGATATAGTTCAAAATATAATATTCAATGATAAAGATATGTTAATTAAATATGTACAAGGTATACAAAAGGGATCTCCAATAGATTCACATGTAACACCAATTCCATGGGATATGCCAGGATATGATGATCAAGTTATCATGGCTGCTGGATGTTTTACTCAAGGATCATCAATAGAACTTTCTTGTGATGGACCTATTAGACCTCCATATATAGCTTATCAACAAGGATCTTTAACATATACATATGGTAAGTTAGGTCTTATTAAAGCTATAGAAGAATTAAGAGGATAATATGATAGAAGTAAAAGAAGTACATTCTAAAAAGATAGATAAACTAAGAAAAAGGGAAGAGATATTATCTTCTAAATTTCCATTAGATGAAAATATGGATAAAGTTAATTGGAAAAAGATTAGAAAAGTAGTTGATGTATCAGCTAAGTTATATAAGATTCCAAGAAGCTTACATATTAAAGAATATAAAAAGAATGGATTAAAGTTTGAAGTAATAATTCCTAAGAAAAAGGAAAATGAAGATATCATTATATATTTTCATGGGGGAGGATTTGTCTTAGGTAATGCTATATATACAAGACATTTTACTAAAGACTTAGCAGAAAAGTCAGGATCTAGAATAGTATCAGTTGATTATCCTTTAGGTCCTCAAAATAAAATAGTAGATATCATGGAAAATGTATCAAGTATATATGATTTAATAAGTATTAAGAATCCTGATTCTAATATTTCATTAATTGGAACATCTGCAGGTGGTTGTATTGCATTAGCATTAGCTTTAAAGATAAATAAAGAAAAGAAGAAAGCATTAACTAGTTTAGTATTATATTCTCCTTTAACTGATTTATCTGAAAAGTATCAAAATACAAATGAAGTAGATGATAAAGTAATATTCCATACATGTAAGGAAGGATGTAGAAAAGTAATCTTAGATGGTTATCGTAAAAGTGGATTATATGCTAGTCCATTATTACATGTTAAGAATAATTTACCAAGAACTATGATTGTTGCAGATAACAATGAAGAATTGTTTACAGATTCGTATATGTTATATAATAAGTGTATTGAAAATAATATACAGTCTAGTTTTATAATATATAAGAATACTTATCATGCGTTTCAAACATTATCTAATAAGACTAAAGAAACAAAAGAATTATTAGAAATAACATGTGATTTCATAAAAGGTTAGTAGAAATACTAATCTTTTTATATATGTAAAATATTTTGTCAATAAACAATTAATTTACAATATTAAATTGTAAAGTAAATGTATCATTTATATAATGGAAATGTAGGTGATACTATGACCAAAGAAAATGTTAAAGGAGTATTACAACTATTATTTAGTGTAGCAATATACTATATAGTTAGTAATTACTTCTATGATATTTTAAATAAGATAAATATTCATGTACCTAAAGATCAAACGATGTGGTTTGAATTAGGTAAATATATATTAATAGCTTTATTAGTATTCTTAATATATAGATCTCAGATAAAAGGATCTAAACATAGATATGCTAAGAATCGTCTAATGAGTATTATATTTTCAGTAGGAGCATTTGTTGTACTTGTTCTTGCTAATTATGTATTACATAGAATAATATTCTTATTTCATGATGTAGGTGGATTTGGCTTTGTTGATTATTTTGCTAATCCTTTTACATTAAATTCAATTATAGAAATGATTATAGATATAATTATTAAACCATTTATATTGATTGTGTTATTCCCCTTAGGGGTATCTAATATAGTAAAGAATGCAACAACTGCATCTATTGTATCTGGTTTATTATATGGGCTTATTTATGCATTAGGATTACATACTACTATTGAAATAGCATTCTTTATAGTATTAGTTCCTTCATTAATAATGATGTTAATAACTTATTTATATAAGACAAATAATAGTATTTGGATGGTATATGTATCATATGTATTATATATAGCATTTGGTTCATTTGTATTGAGGTACTTCTGATGAAAGAATTGAGGAAGTCATTATTAACATTTGTAATATATCTACTTGTACCATTTATAATTCTATATACAATTAAATATGGTTTTAACATAGTAACAAAAGATAATTTGCAATTTGCATCAGTTATAAATATTATTCTAGATGTAATATTATTTGTTACAATTGTATTCCTAAATAAAGATATATTTAAAAATAGAAAAAGATTAGATACTAAAGAAGATAAAATAAGTTTAATTATAAAAATAGTTATATTAATGTATGCTATTAAGATAGTATCAGGTATTGTAGTAGGTATACTATCATTCATCCTAGGGGTTGGAATAGACACATCTAATAATCAATATTTATTAGAAGAGATGTTTAAGTATTATCCTGTATTAATGGTAATGACAGGAGTGATATGTGCACCAGTTACAGAAGAATTAGTTTTTAGAGGTGCTATAAAAAGGGTAATAAAGAATAAAAAGGTGTTTATAATTGTAAGTGGATTAATCTTTGGACTTATTCATGTATTAAGATATGATTTGCCTGTATTCATAATGTTAATAGGTGGATATTTAATTGATATGATTGTTGAATCTAAGCTAGATAGAAGTAAAAAGATAAAACTATCAATTGTTACAACACTAGGTATGTTATTATTAATACTATTCTTGATACATATATTATCAGGAAGTATAGTAACGTATATTCTAACAATTAAACTAAGTGAGGTATTAAATAGTATAGTATATATTGCAGTAGGTTGTTACTTTGCATATATTTATCAGAAATACGATAACATATATGTTAATATAGGTGCCCATATGGCTAATAACTTGCTATCATATATTATTATATTTACTTCTATGAAGTTTTAATTTATAATATAGTCTTTAAAGAAAGTGATTATATGGATAAAGATGTACTTTTTATAATAATTTTACTTATATTAATCATAATCGTTTTTGCTATATTATTTTACATTAATAAAAAGGAGAACAAGATGATGAAAGAAACAAAAGAAAGATTTGACTTAGAAAAGATCACAAGAAATATAGAACGTGATTATAAGCCTGTAAATGTAAGATTAACATCATATGAACAAGAGCAAGAAGATAATGCAATCATTTCATATGAAGAATTAGTTAATCAAATGAACAAAAATAAGATTAACTATGATACATCTTATATCCATGATGATGATATAGATGTTAAGAAAGTAGACGTTGATAATGAATTTGAACATGTAGAAGAACATGTATCTAATAATCATACTGGATTAACTTGTATGAGTTATGAAAAAGAAGAAGAATTCTTAAAAGCGTTAAAACAATTGCAAAGTACATTAGTAAGATAGTATTAACTATCTTTTTTTGTGTTATAATTATTATAGGTGAATAAAAATGGGAGATAAGACTAGTGCAGTTACAATTATTATATTGTTTTTATTATTTACTGTATTAACAGTTTTCTTAGTAGTATTTTTTATTAAACTACATATACCTAAGAACGATACTAATAGACCAGCAAGAACAAATATATTCTTAACTACGTCTACATCAACTATTAATTTAAAAGAACATACAACAACAAAGAAAGAAGAACTAATAAGAGAATAGCATACATGTGTATGCTTTTATTTTTGACTAAAACACCATATTAATATATAATATATAATCAATCAAAGGGGTTTGATTGGTATGAAACATGTATATTTAAAGACTTATAAAATAAGTTATAATAATTCATTATTTCAAGTATTAGTAAGAAACGATAAACGTGTTGGATTCTTAAAAATTAATTATGATAAGAATGGTGAAGAAAAGTATTCTATGCCATCAGCTCAAGAATTCTTACATTTATCTTCTGTAGTAAATGTAAATAATAGAATTAAGTTCTAGAACCTGTAATAAGGTTCTTTTATTTTACAAGAATATGACGATTTCAATTGTAAATATTACGTATATTTGGTATATTTTAGTAAGGTGATAGTTATGGCAACTAAAAAATATGATGCTAGTTCTATTAAGATTCTTGAAGGCTTAGAAGCCGTAAGAAAAAGACCTGGTATGTATATTGGTTCTACAGATAAAAAAGGTTTACATCATTTAGCTTGGGAAATCATCGATAATGGTATTGATGAAATTATCAATGGATATGGTAATACTATTAAAATCATCATGAATAAGGATGGTTCTTTAACTGTTGCCGACAATGGACGTGGTGTACCAATTGGTAAACATGCATCTGGTAAATCTACTCCAGAGGTAGTTTATACTATTCTTCATGCAGGTGGTAAGTTTGAAGAAGGTAACTATAAAGTATCAGGTGGATTACATGGCGTTGGTGCATCAGTTGTTAATGCATTATCTGATTGGATGGATGTAATAATTTATACAGATGGTAAAATATCTGAGATTAAGTTTAAGAATGGTGGAGAAGTAGATAAACCACTTAAGACTGTTGGTACTGCTAAACATACAGGTACTATAGTTACATTCATGCCAAATTATAATATATTTAAGAATTGTAATTTCTCATTCTCTACATTATGTGAAAGAATGCAAGAAAGTGCTTTCTTACTTCCAAGATTAACTGTTGATATTGAAGATAGAACAGGTGATGAAGTTAAGAAAGAAACATATCATTATGAAGATGGATTATCTGCATTTGTAAGATATATAAATGAAGATAAAAAAGAAATATCAAATATAATGAGTGTATCAGGTAATAAAGGTGGTATTAATGTTGATATAGCCTTACAATATACTGAGACTTATAATGAAACAATAGAATCATTTGTTAATAATGTTAAAACACCAGATGGTGGATCTCATGAAGTAGGTTTTAAGACTGCTATCACTAAATTATTTAATGAATATGCAAGAGATAATGGTATTCTTAAAGCAAAAGATTCTAACTTTGAAGGATCAGATACAAGAGAAGGTTTAACTGCTATTATTAACTTACAAATACCTGAAGAATTATTACAATTTGAAGGACAAACAAAAGGAAAACTTGGAACACCTGAAGCTAAGAAGGTTGTTGAAGATATAGTATATGATAACTTAAAGTTCTATTTACAAGAACATAAAGCTGAAGCAACTAAAGTAATGGAAAAGATGATGGGTTCTCGTGTTGCAAGAGAAGCTGCTAGAAAAGCAAGAGATGAAGCAAGACTTGGAAAGAATAAGAAGAAAGAACAAGCTTCTTTATCTGATAAGTTAACTCCACCTCAAGCTAAGAACTCTAAGATAAATGAATTATTCATTGTCGAGGGTACAAGTGCTGGTGGTTCTGCTAAACAAGCAAGAGATAGAAAATATCAAGGTGTTTTACCTTTAAGAGGTAAAGTATTAAATACTGAAAAAGCATCTTTAGCTGATGCTTATAAAAATGAAGAATTAAATACACTTATACATTGTATAGGTGGTGGTGTTGGTTCTGAATTTGATTGTAAGGATATTAACTATGATAAAGTTATAATCATGACCGATGCCGATGATGATGGATGTCATATTCAATGTTTATTATTAACATTCTTCTATAGATTTATGAAACCTTTAATAGAAGAAGGACATTTATATATAGCTATGCCTCCTTTATTTAAGGTTACATTACCAAGTAAGGAATTCCATTATTTCTATACTAATGAAGATTATAAAGAATATGTACAAGATAAATCTAATTATACTGTACAAAGATATAAAGGTTTAGGTGAGATGAATCCTGAACCATTAAGAGTAACAACTATGGATCCTAAGACTAGAAATTTAATTAAAGTTAATATAAATGATGCATTACTTGCAGAAAAGAGAGTTTCAGTTCTTATGGGTGATTCAGTTGAACCTCGTAAAGAATGGATTAATGAGAATGTTGACTTCTCATTAGAAGATGATTTTAAGATATAAAAAGATGAAATTTGTTAAAAAGTTTCATCTTTTTTAATGTTTTTAAAAATATTTGTCGAGATTTAGTATATCAATCTTGTATATATATTATTAGAGGGTAGTAATACTCTCTAGTAGATGAATGCATTGACTAGGTGTTATCTCACATGAAGTGAGGTGATGAATATGTTTAAGAAAGAAACAGTAGTTTTATTTTTATTCATAATCATTATTTTGTTAATCATATTCAGGTAGTATGAACTACTTTGAGGTTTTGGTTGATAAAAAAGCATCTAGCAAAAAGCTAGGTGCTACCAACAAAATGAGATAGCATCGAGTATTCAATGCATTCTCTAAATTAATTATAATATAACATATTTTCTTTTTCAACATATTATATTGACATCGGGTGGGGGTCATGAGACAATTTAAGTAATAAAGGAGATTATATGAAAAAGAAAGTTTTTAATTTGATAATAATACTATCATTAGTATTAAATATGTTTGTACCATTTACTGCATATGCTTCCGAAGGAAACATTAATGTACAAGTATCATTTACAGGTACGGAAGGTGTAGTATCTATAACAAGTACTGGAACAGATCATTCAGGAGAAGGACGTAGTTTTAATGGAACACTAAATGGTTTTACTGATTCATCAGAAACAAATACTATTGAGGTTTGTAGTTCATTTGGTATGCCATTACTAAATGCTATTACTATTAATGGTGAAGCAATGACTGTATCAGGTAATGAAGACTGTTATAGTTATAATGTAGCCGGAGCTACAAGTTATAATATATCTGCAGAATCAAGTGGAGCTGCATCTCGAGATACTACAGTTATATGGGTTAATCCTGATTATGTAATTAAACCAACTGATGATATAAATTGGTTAAATGATTTTTCAATAGTACATGGATATGCAAGAGCTATTGAAGTATATGATGAAAATAATAATAGATTACAACCTTCTAATTATATTAATACTCAAGTGCAACCAGATGGTTCTCGAAGTGATGAATTTGGTTTAACAAATGGATTTGGTTGGATTAAAACAAAAGCTGGTTATAGGGTAGTATTTGAATTTATTCCTGAATATGGATATCAATTAACAAGTATTATGATTAATGAACAACCAGTTGATGCTACAGGAGTAATGAATAGATTTGAATTTATTATGCCTGAAGGTAGCAATATTCATTTTGCTGCTACATTCTCTAAAGTAGATGATGTCGTTTCGTCTTCATCATCAAAGGTTTCAAGTGGAACTGTTGATTTAGGTAACAATTTATCTAATGGTACAGCTAGATTAAACGTAAGTGATGTTGAATTATCTGATGATAAGATTAAAGGATTTGAAAAAGCTGCATCTGGATATACAGTATCTAATTACTTAAATATTGATTTATATAATGTATTCTACAAAGGTAAAAATGACGCTAATGATGTATGGTCTAATCAAATAGAAGAATTAGATGAAGAAGCAACAATTTCATTCGTTCTTGAAGAAGGAATAGATGCAAATGAAATAGTTATTGTTCACAACGTTCATGACGGAGATGATTTTGAAATAATTCCTATTGAATCATATGATCCAGTTACTAGAACTGTAACATTTAAAACTAAATCATTCTCTAATTATGCTATTGGTACTAAAGGTACTAAGAATGCTAAAACTGGTGATAATATTCATATTTATATAGAATTACTTGGAGTTAGTGTTGCTGGTGCAATAATAAGTGTAATTCTTTTAAAAAAGAATAAACAAAATAATTAAGATATAGTTTAACTATATCTTTTTTATTTATATTATGATAAAATTGTTATAGTAATAATAGGGTAAAAGGGTGATTTTTATGGCACTACAAGAACATTTTAAAATGGATTATAAAAAGATATTACCTTTAGGTCAATCAATAATAAAAGGAAAGACCTATAGATTTACTATCTTAAGTCCATTACTTGTAAGACTAGAATATTCATTAACTGGTGAGTTTGAAGATAGACCAACTGAATTAGTTATGAATAGAAATTTCCCAGCTGTTAAGTTTGAGAAGAAAGAAGATAATAAATATTTAACAATTAAAACTGAATACTTTACTATTACATATCAAAAAGAACAACCTTTATTAGGTTCAAAAGTATCTCCTGATCAATACTTAAGAATTGATTTAAATGATACAGATAAATATTGGTTTGTTAATCATCCAGAAGTAAGAAACTTTGGCGGTACTACATTCTCACTTGATGGAGCAGATGGAAAAGCAAGATTTGGTAAAGGATTATATTCTACTGATGGTTTTACTTCTATAGATGATAGTAATTCATTAATCTATAATGAAGATGGTTCATTAGGGAAAAGAAATGATAAGCGTATGGATATATATGTATTCATGTATAAAAGAGACTTTGGTGCTGCTTTAAGAGATTATTTTACTTTAACTGGATTCCCACCTTTATTACCTAGATATTCATTAGGTGTATGGTGGAATAGAAATATTCCTTATAATTCTAAGGATATAGAAAAATTAGTATTCCAATTTAATAAATATAGAATACCATTATCTATACTTATGCTAGGTGATAATTGGCATAAGATGAATGGTAAGATGAAATCAGGATTATCATTTAATCTTGAATTATTAAAGAGACCTAAAAGAGTTGCTGAATTCTTACATAGTAAGAATATAAGACTTGCTTTAAAGATTAATCCTGTTGAAGGAATATCTAATAAAGAAGATTATTACTTACCATTTAAGAAAGCATCAGGACTAGAAGAAGATAAGAATGGTGTATTGCCATTTAATGTATTTAATCCAAATACTTTAAATGCTTATTTTGATTATTTAATACATCCACTTATGAACTATGGTGTAGATTTCTTTTGGTTAAATTATGATAATGTTAATGATCCTACTACATTAAGAGCATTAACACATTATCACTTTAATGATTTTAAACAAATATTAAATAGACGTGGTATTACATTTGCTAGATCATCTGGTTTAGCACAACATAGATATCCTGTTATATATACAGGTGAAACAATAGTATCATGGAAGAACTTACAAATGATGCCTCAATATAATTCAACAGCATCTAATCTAGGATTATCATGGATATCAAATGATATAGGTGGTTATACTGGTGGTATAGAAGATCCTGAGTTATATGCAAGATTTGTACAATTTGGATGCTTCTCTCCAATATTAAGATTATCTGCTGATGAAGGTAAGTACTATAAGAGAGAACCATGGAGATGGGATATTACTACATCTTCAATAGTTACTCAATATTTAAGATTAAGACATTCATTAATACCATATCTATATTCTGAAGCATATAGATATTCAAGATCAGGTTTACCTTTAGTACAACCTTTGTACTATAGATATCCTGAAATATATGATGAACCAACATATAAAAATGAATACTACTTTGGTTCTAACTTATTAGTTGCACCTATTACAACTAAACAAGAAACAGTAATGGATAGAACAATCTTAAGATTATTCTTACCAGAAGGTACTTGGTATGACTTTACTAATGGTAAACGTTACAATGGTGGTAAAAGATATACAGCCTTCTATAAGAGAGAAGACTATCCAGTATTTGCTAAACAAGGAACTATTATTCCATTAGCAATGTTAGATGAAAAGAATTTAAATGATACTAAACCACCTAAGAATATGGAAATACAAGTATTCCCTGGTGCATCTTCTACATATGAGATGTATGAAGATGATGGTTTATCATCATTATATGAAAAAGGTTTCTTTATAGTTACAGATATAGATTATACTTATCAAAAGAATAACTTTACTGTAGTTATAAGACCAGTTGCAGGTAAGTCTGGTATTATTCCTGATTATAGATCTTATAGAATTAGATTTAGAAATACTAAGGAACCAGATGATATAACTGTTCATTGCGGAACTGAAAAAGTTAAAGGTGTATCTACATTTGTAGATGATAATGATTTCGTTGTTGATTTACCTTCATTATCAACTATTAAACAAATAACAGTTAGTTGTAAGGGTAAAGATATAGAAATAGATGCCTTAAGATTAGTAAATGATGACATTGAATCAATCCTTAATGATTTACCAATTCAAACTAAGATTAAAGAAGAAATAGGTAAAGTATTATTAAGTGATCTAGAAATCAAACAAAAACGTATTGCAGTACGTAAATTAAATAAGGTTGGAGTATCCAACAAATATATTAATTTATTCTTAAAACTTCTTGAATATATGGCAGAAGTTTAGTATAATCGAGTTTAAGCAAATGACGAAAAGGTAGTAATAAATGAAAATACCTAAAGAGAGTTCACGGTTGGTGTAAGTGAATGGTTAAGTAATTTATGAATTAGGTTTCTGATGCAGATGGTTTAATACCTTTATCATTATAATAAGAAGTAATTAAGGTGGTACCACGATATTCTCGTCCTTTGGAGATATCGTGGCCTTTTTTATTTAGAAAGAAGGAAAAAACATGGAAATAGAAGAAACAAGAAGAATTGAAAAGAAATGGCAAGATTATTGGGAAAAGAATAAAACATTCAAGACTGATGTTTGGGATTTCTCTAAGCCTAAGTTTTATGCATTAGATATGTTTCCTTATCCATCAGGAGTAGGATTACATGCAGGACACCCAGAAGGATATACAGCAACTGATATAATATCTCGTATGAAAAGAATGCAAGGTTATAATGTATTACATCCAATGGGATATGATTCATTTGGATTACCTGCTGAACAATATGCTGTACAAACAGGTAACCATCCTGCTGGTTTTACTGAAAAGAATATTGAAACATTCTCAAAACAATTAAAAGAATTAGGTTTTGATTATGATTGGGATAGATGTATAGCTACATCTGATCCATCATACTATAAATGGACTCAATGGATATTCAAACAATTATATAATGATGGATATGCTAAATATGTAGATATGCCAGTTAACTGGTGTGAAGAATTAGGTACTGTTTTATCTAATGATGAAGTAATAGATGGTAAGAGTGAAAGAGGTGGATTCCCAGTTGTTCGTAAGAATATGAAACAACTTTGTATAGATCAACCTAAGTTTGCTGAAAGATTACTTGAAGGATTAGACGAAATTGATTGGCCTACATCAACTAAAGAGATGCAAAGAAACTGGATAGGTAAATCTACTGGTGTTGAAATGGATGTTGAAATATCTGGTGGTGGTAA
>CAMODU010000021.1 GCA_946611605.1 uncultured bacterium | reverse complement strand
AATATCATATTTATTAAATAATTTAATATTATCCATATATGTATAATATAAAGGTCTACATATATCATTATCTTTATATACAAATACAGGTAATATTATATTTATTAACTTTTTGATAGATTTAATATCTAAATCCCCATTATTATCTCTAAATGTTTCAACAACATCCTTAATAGATTGTTCAGTAGCATATAATAATATACATAATTTAGCTGTTTCATTGGATCTATCAATTAAATGAAGAATACCATAATCTTCTACTTTATTATGTTTAATTAAATTAAATATATTCTTTATTTGTTCCTTAGAAGTATTCTTAATCATAAATTTATAATCTAATGGTAATTCTTTATAATTAATTTCTAACTTCTTAAGTATTTCTTTAACTTCATCATCTACATCATTTATCTTTAATTCTGATGTCATATTAAATGTTTCTTCTAATGAGTTACTATTTAATATATTGTAATTATGATTACTAATATATTCCATGATAGATAACATATTATTGTCAAAGTTAGCAGGATCATATTCCTTAACTATATATTCTATTAATTCTTTATCTTCAATTATCTCATTAAACTTAATATGTGCAAGTAATATATTTAATCTATCTTCTACATCAATATTAGCATTCTTATCTATTAGATTGCCAACAAGATCAAGGAATGTATCCATAGTCTTTTTGTAATCTTCTTTATCTTCGAGTTTAATATTATATTTGTTCTTACCTAGATACAGATCTCTTAATTGATATAATTTCTTAATAAATATAATATGTCTTTGATATTTATTCTTTTTAATAATCTCATCAATTAAAGAATCATCTATATTACCTAAGTAAGATGCATCTTTATAGAGTTCACTATAAAGTGAATTGATATCAATACCATTAATTAATACTTTATTATCTTCTTTATTAACATTGGTATTTTTTATTATATCAATTAATAATTCCTTTCCCTCATTCATTCTTTATTCTTCTTTCTTTATTAATCTAATTCTTTATAAGCCTCATCTAAATCCATTAATAATTTTAAATAAGATATATATTCTGTACTTTCTTCATTTATCTCATTCATACTATTTAACGTATCTTTAATTCTTTTAATAATAGGTAATTTCTTTAGTTTAAGAGCTTTATCATGATTATTAACAAGTTTTTCTATATCTTCTAAAGATATATTCATATAATCATTTATATTACCTTTATTTATTTCTTCTTCTAATAGATCTTCATATTTTACTACAATATCTTTAGAAGGATTAATAATAGCTATTTCATATGAATCTAAATAATCAAAAGCACCTACTATTACTTCTTGAATAACTGTATTATCAGGATTATTCTTTAATCCTATATATAATTCATTTAATATAACTGTAGTTAAAGCATTTCTAGTTTTATTAATATTATATTTATTACCTGCTATCTTTTTAGATAAACTAGGTATCATATCTATATCAATATCCATATCTTTAACTGTTTTATTAATTTCATGATTTAATTCTGCATTATCTAAGTATAAAGTATTATAAATAGATAACTTATTCTTAAGATTAATTAATTCTAATTCATTAGCTTTTAATTCAATATTCTTATCATCTATATACGATATTATCTTCCATTTATCTGATGGTAAGATACCTAGATTATTCATTAAAGTGTTTAATTCCTTGTAATCACCAAATAATGAATTACTATTATTAGTTAATAAATCTATATATTTTTCATACATAGCTATTTCATTTTCTTTATTAGCTATATGAGTTTTTCTTCTATTATCAAAATCTTTAATAAAGTTATCTATTACTTTATCTAACTTACTATAGTTAGTTAATATCTTATCATCTGAAGATATACCTAATACATATGCTATGTATTCTATATCTTTTATATTATATCGTTCAGTATCTAGTACTCCATATTTATCTATAATACTTTCTATTTGATCTACTTTAGATGAATCAAGCAAGTTATCTGTTGTATCTAAGACATTTATTCTTGCTTTTAATTCATTGATGAAATCTTCTATAACTTGGCTCATCTTAATAGCCTCCTATTCTTTAATATTTTATCATATTATACATATTATAGTAAATAATCAGGTGTTGTTTTTAGTTTTATTATATGCTATTATTCTTATTGGATAGAGTTGATGATATGTATACAAATGAAGATACAATTAAATTATTTGATGCCAACAATAACTTTGTAGCAGACTTTGATTCTAAGATAGAAGAAATAGAAATCTCTATTCATGGAGAAAACTATTTTGATGTAGATGAAGAATTAGTAAACACTAATGAAATACCTATAAAAGCTGAAGTTAAAGTTGAACCTGTTAAGAAAGCTCATAAAGTTACTATCAAAGATTTCTTACCAGTTATATTCCTATTATTAATATTTGGAATAGTAATATATGCTGGTTATTATTTCTTAAATAACTTTGATGTATCTACACTTATAAATCATGGATAATATAGAAGTAGATATTAATCCAAGTTATACAATGATGAAAACTCTACCAAATGGATTAATGTTATCCGAGGAACAAATGGATATCTTAAAAGAATATAATATTGATTACTTATCATGTAAGAGTTTAAATGAATTAATATATAAAGTAGAAACTATATATGATGAGACTGAAGATGATGTATTATCTAATTTATTAGATATATTATCTGAACGTGATTATTATGAAAATTATAATAAATAGTATTGATTAATAATAAATATATGCTATAATTCAATATATGTAAGGAAGTGAAAAAATGGGAATAGTTGTTAAACTTGGTCATGTTATGTTAGATAAAAAGATGAGTTTAAACGAATTAGCAGAAAATGTAGGAATCACAACTGCTAACATGTCTAATATAAAAACTGGTAAAGCTAAAGCTATTAGATTTTCAACACTTGAAGGAATATGTAAGGTATTAAAATGCCAACCAGGCGATATATTAGAATTTAAAGATGACGATAATAAAGATGAATTATTATAAAAACTAGGAGTAATCCTAGTTTTATTATTTAATTTATTATCAAATTATATTATAATTATACTTAGAGGTGAATAGAATATGGCAGCTAAAAAGAAAACTAATACAAAGAAAACAGAAGAAAAGGAAGTAAAGAAGACTTCTACTGCTAAAAAAGCTACAACAACTAAGAAAGCTACTACTAAATCTAGTACAGCTAAAAAGACTACAACTAAGAAAACTAATAGTACAGCTAAGAAAACAAATAATAATAAAAAGAATTACAACAATAAAAATAGAAAGCCAAATACTACTAAGAAGAAGGCTCCTAAAAAGGTAGAACAAGTAAAGCCTGTTGAAGTTAAACCAAAAGAAGAAGAAACTGATGTAGTAATTGCTCCTGTAGAAACTGTTGAGCCTGAAGTAATTGAAGCTCCAGTTGTTGAGGAAAAAGTTATAGAAGAAAAAATTGAAGAAGAAAAGAAATTAGAAGCAACTTCTCAATTAGCTGATAAAAAAGAAAGAGCATTAAAAACTGAAAAAAGAATTAATTTTGGTTTATTCACAGTTATAATTGGTTTAATAATATTAATTGTTACTACTTATTTATCATCTTCTACTGAAATAGCTAAGAATACTATAGATCTATTAGTTATAGTATCATTAGTAATTGAATTTATTGGAATTGTTATTATTATTTATAATACAGTTAAATCTAATAAATAATGATTGAAGAATTAAATAGAATAATAAATGAATCAGATAACATAGTCTTCTTTGGTGGTGCAGGTGTTTCAACTGAATCTGGTATACCTGATTTTAGATCACAAGATGGATTATATCATATGAAATATGAATATCCACCAGAGTATATATTATCTGATTTTTTCTTTTATGAGAACCCAAAAGAATTCTATAAATTCTATTTTGATAAATTGGTAAATAAAGATATTAAACCTAATTATACTCATATATTTTTAAAAGAATTAGAAGATGCTGGTAAGTTAAAAGGAATTGTTACTCAAAACATAGATAACTTACATGAGCTTGCTGGTAGTAAAAATATATATCATGTACATGGTACTATCAGTAAGAACCACTGCATCAATTGTAAAAAAGAATATTCATTAGATGATATATTAAACATGGGTGATGTTCCTACATGTGAATGTGGAGGTATAATTAAACCTGATGTGGTATTATATGGCGAACAATTACCTGAACATGATTATTCAGAAGGAATAAGAATAATATCTGAAGCAGATACTTTAATAGTTGGAGGAACATCCTTAACTGTTTACCCTGCTGCAGGTATGATACATTATTTTAAAGGAAAAAATTTAATTATTATTAATCGAGATCATTTAAATGTTAATTGTACTCTTCAAATAAATGGAAGTATAGGAGAAACATTCAAACAAATAAAATTAAGGAAGTGATTATATGGAGCTAATACTTAATATTGCTTGTGGATTAATTCCCCTACTATATTTATTAATATATGTAGTAAAAGAAAATAAAAAGAAAAAGAAAAGAAATTATTTATATGGTTTTGTAACTGCAATAATTATAGCTTTAATATTAATTGTTGTTAGATTACTTATATTAAATGTGTTGCCTACTGAAAGGAAGGAACAAGATAATACAACTACTACAACTACTACTGAAGTAACAACTGAAGAAACTACTACTAAAACTACTGAAGCTACAACAAAAGTTACAACTAAAGCGGCAAGTAATTATAACTATGAGAAAATACTTAACCCATCTGGTGGTGAAGTATTAGGTAATACATCTAAAGGATATGAAGTAAAGAAAGTAAATGGTTTATATTATGTAGATGGTTACTTAGTAGCTAATAAAACTTATGATTTACCTGAGAATTATAATCCAGGAAGCTTAAATTCAACTGTTAAAGCAGCAGCTGACCAAATGTTTGCAGCAGCTAAGAACGAAAAAGGATTTAATATGTGGGCTCAATCAGGATTTAGATCATATGCTACTCAAAAGAGTATATATAATAGATATGTTAATAATGATGGAAAAGCTAATGCTGATAGATATTCAGCAAGACCAGGTTATTCAGAACATCAAACAGGATTAGCATTCGATGTATGTGCAACTAATAAACCATGTATTACAAATGGATTTGATAATACTGAAGAGGCTAAATGGTTATCAGAAAATGCATATAAATATGGTTTCATTTTAAGATATGTTAAAGGTAAAGAAGATGAAACAGGATATATATATGAATCATGGCATTTCAGATATGTTGGTAAAGAATTGGCTGAAAAATTATATAACAATGGTAACTGGATTACTTTAGAATCATACTTTGGTTTAACTTCTTCATATGATAGTAAACCAGTTGGTGAATAAATGAAAAAAGTATTAATAATACTATTATCTATACTAATAGTTGGAGGATGTAGTAATAAAGTGAAAGATGAATTACAAACAATAATAGATGAAAACAACTATATAATTGTTGATGTTAGAACTCAAGAAGAATATGATGAAGGTCATATTAAGGATTCATTAAATATTCCATATGATACTATAAATGAAAGTACTGAATTAGATAAAAGTAAAACAATTTTAGTATATTGTAAATCTGGTAAAAGAAGTTCTATTGCTAAATCTAATTTAGAAACTCTAGGTTATAAAGTATATGATCTAGGTGCTTATGATAAAATTGATAAATTTGAAAAAGAGAAGTAATACACTTCTCTTTTATATTTCCTTTTATTAACAATTATTGTATAATAAATAACTGATTTTGGGGGTGTCTTGATGATATCTATTTCATATAAGAAATATTATAGTCTATTACCAGATGAAACTAAGAAATTTATCAACAATTTATTTTGTTATGTTGATGATTTAAATGGTATTGATTTAGATAATCCAGATATATATATAATTGGAACTGGTGATGTATTATTTTTTACATCATTACTTGCATATGCAAGATTAAATGAAGAAAACAAAAACATGCTACATATGTTTAATTTTGATTTCCCACCTAATTTTATAACATATAGTTCTATATATGATTCAGAGTATCCTGAATTATTTACAAAGTATTTTGAATTCTTAACTCCATATACTAATGAAGAAGAATATACTTTATTAACACCTGAAGATATCATAAAGAATATATTTGATAAAAGTGGTGGTGAAAAACAATTAAGAACTTTTAAAATTATTAGAGAACATAATGCAGAAGAATTTCTTAAAACATTAAAGGATAGAAGCGATAATAAAAAGAATTCTGTTAAAGATAATCTACATCGTAAGATAAATAAAAATCTAGATGCTGAATTAATTCAATTCTTTGATTTAGTAGGTTCTTTATATGCATATTTATTAGAAAATAAAAATAAAATGAGAAAGATTCCTGCTAGTAATGAAGATTTAATTTGTTTCTCATTATTCGTAGCTATATTTGAATATGCATCATATCATAAAATTAAAGGAGAATATAAAACTTTAATAGATTATTGTAATAAACTAGATTTAGATATGGAAAAAATTAAAGAAATTACTAAATTAGATTTCAATATAGATAATAGACATAGAAAAGATTCAATTGTTTATGTATATAACTATTTTTCTAAAATAGTTAATAAATATGAACATCCAACTGAAGTTAATTATTTCTATGATTTAATTAATAATGTTTATAATGATTCAGTTGCTGTTAAAATGTTTTTAACTGAATGTGGTTTAGATAAGAGTTCATTTGATAATCTTGGAAGTGAATTAGAAGAAGCAAGAGAAACTGCTGAATTAGAAGCATCAGAAAAAATCACAAACGGATTATTACCTAAAGCTATTGAATGTATGGAAAAAATAGCAATTCTATATACTTATTTAGAAAAAGAATATAATGAAGGTAGAATAGATAAAGGTATTGTTGATGATGAAGAAGATTTAATAGCTTTAAGTGTATTAATAGTTTCTTATGAATATAATTCAGATATATCATATTTCCTAAAAGAAAAAGGAATTACATTAGATACAATTGCTGAATTAATTAAAAATGATTTTAGAAATAATAAAGAAACTACATATACTAATAAAACATTATATAAATTTAGAAAATATGTAACATCAGGAAAGAATAACAATAAAGCTAAAGGAGATATCTACTATAAAGATATATTAGATAATGTATGTGAACCTTCAGTTGAAAAGTCTGATGTTATTAAAAGAATATATAAAGTAGCTTGTTATGAAGATATTGGTGATATAAATAAAACAATGGCTAAATACTTTACTGAAACAAACAATAAGAGAAAGAAAGACAAAGAAGAAAGATTATTAAAAGGTTTATCACCTGAAATGTATAGATTTATTGTTACTATAAGCTCTTATTATGATTGTTTAATTAGATCCAATAAAAACATGGATAACGATTTAAGAATCATATCTGCTATATTCTTATCAGCTACTAGATGTGATAAAAATATAAATGAATATTTTGAAGAAATAGGAATTAAAAAATCTAGTTATATTAGTAAATTAAATCTAAGTGATTTTTCTTATAGTGAACATGATTTAGATATAGATACTATTGATACGTTCTTTAAACAATATATCTTTGATAGAGATATTAAAGAAATAACTGTTAGTACAGTTTTAGATAATGCATTCAAGAATATTGATAACTTTGAATTTGATAAGATATTATATGAATTTGGTAAAACTAAAGAAGATGTTCTAGATATTAAAAATAAAGTGGTTGAATTTGTTAGAACAAAAGATGATAGACTAAGAGAAAAGAAGATATCTAATTTATTTTCTCAATGTGGTACTATTCGTTCAATTATAGAAGATACTTTAAGAACACATAAATATATTGAAGAACATAATAATATAGATATTATTAAATCAGAAGATGATATTAGATCATTCTCAATTACTTTAGCAATATTATTAAATGAAAAGAACTCATATAATGCATTCTTTAATCATAATGGAATTACTATTGATCAATTAATCAAATTAATAGGATTAAAATCTATAGATGAATTTAAGAAATTAAACTATGATAGAGAAACAATTCTAAAATATGAAAGATATATTAAAGATAATGTAATGGATTTAAATTTATTAGTAGAAAGATTATTAAACTCTACTATTAATCCATCTCCTGTATTAGATAATATTACTAAGATGACTGGTAATAAATATACTTATCTTAAAGAAGAATTAACTAACCAACAATATAGACCATTAACACTTGATCAAGGTATTAATCTATTAGCTAAAGAAATAGCACCTATATTAACTGCAGAAAGTATAGTTGATGTAGCATCATATGGAGATGAATTATCTAAACATGCATCTGTTATAAATGATGCATTACATGAATTAGTATTTACTGATTCATTAGAACATTCAGTAGAAGATATTAATCAACTATGTGATAAAGTATCACTTGAAGAAGATACAACACCTAAAGGATTCTTAG
The DNA here is from genome assembly GCA_946611605.1 of uncultured bacterium. GTDB lineage: Bacteria > Bacillota_I > Bacilli_A > RF39 > UBA660 > UBA6985. The sequence goes on along the minus strand of CAMODU010000021.1, from coordinate 7,010 downwards.
CTTTATTCCATCCTAAGAAAAAAGAAGAAGAACCTGTTAATAAATCAACAGTTATATCTGAATTAAGAAGTAGTATCTCTGATAATTCAAAAGTATTAAAAGATGAATTAAGAGGATATGAATATATTAAAAAATATATTGAAGTATATTTAATTAAACTAAATGAATACTTAGTTAAATTAGAAGAGTTCAAGACTTTAGTAGATGCTAAAGTAGAATCATTAAGTAATGATTCAAGTGCAGATATTAAAGCATATACTGAATTATTAAATTATATGTCTTTAAAGGATATAATAGATAATAAAATAAATACATTTAATACTACTATTACACTAATGTCTCAAGAGTTAGTTAAAGTTCATAGAGCAATAGTAACTCACTTTATTACTATTAATGCTCTTAATACATCTTCTAATGCTATATTACCTTTAATAGCATCAGAATTAGCATTAAATGTTGGTACTAAATCAGAAGGATCTGCATTATCAACATCTAGAGAATTATTTAGTTTATTACAAAATGTAGTTAATCAAAATGTAGTAGAGACTAAGAGTAATCTAGATAAATTATTAGAAATTAACTCAATAGATCCAATTGAATTAGATGCTGTAAGTAAGAATGTAACATCATATTTAGAGATGGTAAATTCATCTCAAAGTTTATTAAATGGGCCTATGGCTAATCTCAAACCAGCTAATAATGATGAACAATCTACTGATGATGATCAAAAAAGATTAATAAAACAAAGTTAAGTAATATACTTAACTTTTTTAATGGTATAATATTATTAGGTGATTTAAATGGACTTTATTAAGGAAATTACTAATAATTCATTTCTACTAATACCTAATAATATTAGAGATAAAGTATTAGATTATATTGATAAAAATAAGCTATTAATTAATACTAAAATAATTACATTTGATGAGCTTAAAAAAGGTCTATTATTTGACTATGATAATAAAACTATTCATGCCTTGATGGAAAAAGAAGGCATTAGTTATTCCTTAGCAAAGTATTATATAAATAACTTATACTATATTGATAAGGATAATTACTCATCAGATAAATTAAATAAGCTATTAGAAATGAAAAATTATTTAATTGAATCTAATCTATTAATAAAGGATGAATTATTTATAGATCTATTAAAGTCTAAAGATATAATATACGTATATGGATTTGATTATATTACTAAATTTAATAAACACTTATTAAAATTAACTGAACCATATATTAATCATGAAATAATTAAAAAAGAACAAAACAAATATGAACATGTAGTACATGAAGCCAAGACTTTAGAAGAAGAAGTATTATTTGTAGCTGAAGAAATATCTAAACTAATTAAAAAAGGTGTTACTTTAGATAAGATCTATATAACTGGTATAGACGATGATTATTCATTTACTTTAAGAAGAATATTTAAAGCATATAATATTCCTTATTTTATTAAAAATGAAAACATATTATATGATACTGCCATAGCCAAATACTTCTTTAATAACTTAAATAATAATGCAGAAGAATTATTAAAAAAGATATCTAAGAAATATAATATAGAAAACAATGAATCAAATAATGTTATCTATAACAAATTATTTAACTTAGTTAATAAGTACTATTGGAAAGACAATATAAACGATGTTAAAGATATGATGATAGAAGAAGCAATTACAACTACTCTACCATCTGTTCATATGGAACAAGAAATAACTTTAACAAATATATATGATAATATTTTTAATGATGATGAATATGTATTCATGATGAACTTTAATCAAGGCATATATCCTAAGATAGTTAAAGATGAAGAATATATAGATGATTCAATTAAACCTGATTTCTTAGAACAAACTAAAGATTTAAACTTAACATATAAGAATACTTTAATTAATATAATTAATAATATTAAAAACTTAACTATTACATATAAGAAACATTCTTTATTTAGCGAGTATATTCCTTCTTATTTAGTTGAAGATTTTTTTGGAGAACCAGAAAAAATATCTAATATGATATCTAGTTATTCAGATATAATTAATAAACAACTATATGCTAAGAAACTAGATAACTTAGTTAAGTTTAAACAAGATGATGAGTACTTACCTGTATTAAGTAATACATATACTATAGATTATAATAAATATGATAATTCATTTGATGGATTAGATATTAATATGGATAATCTTAGATATTCATATTCTAGTATGAGTAATTATTTTAAATGTCCATTTAGATACTATTGTAATAATGTATTATATTTAGATGAATTCAGTAAGAATATGAATACATTTATAGGTGGACTATTCCATGGAGTATTAGATAGTTGTTTAGGTAAAGATAACGATATAGATAAAGTATATGATGAACTAATTGAAGAAAATAATAATTTACCTGATGATGATAAAAACAAATTAATACTAAATAATAGAGACAAATATTTCTTAGATAAACTAAGAGAAGAATTACATATTATCATGGATATCATCAATGAACAATATAGTCATATAGATCATATAGATAAAGAATCACATGAAGAACCTATAGAAAAGACTGCTAAAGAACTTAATCTTAATACTAAGATTAATGCAGTTATTAAGGGAATTGTTGATAAGACTATCATCATAGATAACAATGTATTTGTTATAGATTATAAAACAGGTACATCTGATAAGATTGATAGAAAAACTTTTGAATATGGATTACATATTCAACTACCTATTTATATGTACTTATTAGAAACAGTTAATCCTGAATTAAATGTAGCAGGTATATACCTTCAACATATATTAACTGGAAATAACAAGAAAGATAAAAAGATGACTCAACTAGAAAAGAGAGTTGATGAACTAAAACTAGATGGATTATTTAATCCTGATTATATAGATATATTAGGTAAAGATAGTATTAAGGCTCCTACATCTAAAACAAGAGTATATACAAATGAAGATAAGAATAATATTAAAGATATGATTAAACATCTAATAGAAGAATGTATAGATAATACATATGATAGTAAATTTGATATATCACCAATTAATATAAATGATGGAACTGAAGATGGTTGTCAATATTGTAATTTTAAAGATGTATGTTATAAAAGATATTATCAATATAGATATATAAATACTAAACAAGTGGAAGGAGATGATAATAATGAGTAATCCTACACCACAACAACAAAAAGCAATAGACGAAAAAGGACAAAACATTATTGTATCTGCTGGAGCTGGTTCAGGTAAAACATTTGTCTTAAAAGAAAGAGTATTAAAGAAAATACAAAAAGACCATGTATCAATAAATGATTTAATAATATTAACATTTACCAAAAAAGCTGCAAATGAAATGAAAGAAAGAATTAGAAAGATTCTAACTGAAAATGATGTAGATGATGCTAAATATATAGATTCAGCATACATTACTACATTCGATTCATATGCTCATTCACTTGTTAACAAATATAGTTATTTATTAAATATAGATAAGGATTTTTCTATAATTGATTCATCAATAGTTAAAACAGAATTATATAGAATATTAGATGAGATATTCGAAGAAAAATATAATAATAAAGAAGAATCATTTACTCATTTAATTAATAATCTATGTTATAAGAATGATGAAGATTTAAGAGATAATATAGTTAATCTATACTACAAGTTAACTAGTATTGTTGATAAAGATAGTTTTTTAAACATAGATAAATACTATGAAGACAAATACATAGAAGAAAAATTAGATGAATATGAAAGTAATATATTTGATTTATTTAATAATCTTAAAGAGCTATATCAAATAGCATTAGATCATTCTGAAAAAGATATAGTTATTGAATCTAATCAACAACTAATTAATCTAATGGATAATATAACAACTCTTGATGAACTAATAGATAATTATAAAAAACTATCTATTGCTCAAAATAGAGATGGCAATTATGATGATAAAGAATTTATAGCAAACCTAAAAATAGAAGAAACATCTATCAAAGATGAATTAAAGAAATATTTAGATTACTCTAGAAAAGATTTAAAGAAGTATTACTTATCTACTAAAGAAGATACAGTAGAACTAAAAAATATATTATTAGAATTAGACAAAAGAATTAATGAATTTAAGAAACTTCATAATGCATATGAATATAATGATATAGCATTTAAAGCTATTGAATTAGTTAGAGACTATAAAGAAGTAGCAGAAGATATTAAAAAACATACTAATGAAATATTAATAGATGAATATCAAGATACAAATGATATTCAAGATGAGTTCATTAGTTATATAGCAAATAATAATTTGTATATGGTTGGTGATGTTAAACAATCTATATATGGATTTAGAAATGCTAATCCTAAACTATTCAAAGATAAATATGATAGTTATTCTAAACTTGATGGTGGAATAAAGATAGACTTAACATCTAACTTTAGATCTAGAGGAGAAGTAATTAATAATATAAATGATATGTTCTCATTACTTATGTATGACGAAATAGGGGGAGCTGATTATAAAGCAACTCATTGTATGGAACATGGTAATACAAAATATGATGAGAACATTGATAAGAATGTTGATTATAACTTATCTATTCTTAATTATAATAATGAAAATAAGAAATACAATAAGGACTTAATTGATGCTCATATAATAGCTAAAGATATTTTATCTAAAATGAATGAACATAGACATGCCTTTAATGATGATAAGTTTGAATCAATTAAATACAAAGACTTCTGTATCTTAGTTGATACATCAACTAGATTTGATGTATTAAAAGATGTACTAGAATCATATGGAATACCTGCTTATATATCTAAAGGAATAGATATTAAAAATGATGATGAAATATATATCTTAAAGAACTTAATAACTTGTTTAGTATGTATTAAAAATAATACATATAAAGAAAAGTTTAAGCATGCATACGCTTCTATTGCTAGATCATATATATATCGTATGAGTGATCAAGAAATATATGATGCTTTAAAGAATAGGATGTTTAAAGAAACTACTCTATTTAAGAAACTAGAAGAATTAATTATATATATAGATTCATTATCAAATAAAGAAATATTATATAAATTAATAGATGAATTTGATATTGTTAATAAAACAATATATGCAGGTAGTATTGATGAAAGACTAGCTAAATTAGAATACTTTATTAAACAATCTGATGACCTAAACAAATTCGGTATGGATATCTATTCTATGGAAGAGTACTTTAATCATGTAATTTCATCTGAAGATGATAAGATTGAAATGGAAATAGAACAAAGTGATGTTGATGCCGTTACTATTATGACTATTCATGGTTCTAAAGGTTTAGAGTTCAACTATGTATATATGCCATATCTATTTACTAGATTCTCCAAGAACAAAGAAGATGACATAATACTAGATAAAAACATAGGATTAATTGTACCTTTCTATGATGATGGACTAGATAAAACATTTATGTATAATCTATATAAACAAAAAATGAATATAGATACTTTATCTGAAAAGATTAGATTATTCTATGTAGCCATTACTAGAGCTAAGGAACAATTTATATTAGTAACTGACTTTAATGATAAGTTAATAAATAATACAACTATTGAAGCGAGAGATTTATTAAGATGTAATAGTTTTAAAGACTTTGTTACTTTAATTAAACCTAAGTTTAACGACTATATTAAATATATAGAATTAGATGAATTAGATATTGAAAAAACTAATAACGAAAAAATAGATATTAATAAAATTGTTAAACCAGCAGCTAATAAATTGATAGTTGATATTATTGATATAGATAATAAAGAACTAAGTAATAAACACTTTAGTAAACAACTTACTCATGTAATGACTCAGGAACTAAAAGATATATTAGATCTTGGTACAGAGATGCATGCATGCTTCGAAGTATATGACTTTATAAAAGATAACTTAGATAGTTTAAATATTAAAAATGAATACAAAAACTATATAAGAAATTTCTTAAAGCACGATGAAGTAAAAGATATTAAAAATTCTAAAATATACAAAGAGCATGAAATAGGATTTACTAAAGACGGTTCTAGATATCATGGATTTATAGATTTACTAATTGAATATGATGATCACTTTGATATCATAGACTATAAAACAAATAATATAGATAGTCCTGAGTATAAAGAACAGTTAGAAGGTTACAAAGATTATATAGAATCTAGATATAATAAGAAAACAAATATATATCTATACTCTATTAAAAAAGATATATTTAAAAAATTATAAAAAGTAGAAGAAATTCTACTTTTTTTAATAAAAAAACGTAATTTAGGGTACCTATCTTGTATATATATATTAGAGGGAGTGTTTTCCTGGATGTTATCTCCATGATATGGAGGTGATAATATGATTAATAAAAAAGATATACTTATCTTATTATTAATTACTATTATTATTTTGATTATTATATTTGAATAGCCTACGCGGGGTATTTGGTTGATAACAAAAAAAGCATCTAGTTAAAATCTAGATGCTATCCCAAAACGGAGATAGCATTATAGTGTTAATGCTCTCTCTACATTCATTATAGAATAATTTAAATATTAAATCAATACAGGAGGTTAAATGGTAATAAATGGATATCAACTAGATGAAACTCAAATGAATGCAATAGAAAGTGACTCTCAAAATACATTAGTTATTGCAGGCGCTGGTGCTGGTAAAACTTTAACAATACTTGGGCTTATTAAATACCTTATAGATAATAAAGGATATAAGGAAAATGAGATATTAGCAATATCATTTACTAATGAAGCAACTAATAGTCTTCACAATAAACTATTAGAATTAGGATATGATATAGAAGTATTAACGTTTCATAAACTTGGACTAAAAATAATTGGGAATAACTATACAGTAGTTCATGATAAATATATTGATTATATTATAGATGAATATTTTGAATCATTTATTATGAATAAAAATAAAAGAAGAAAATTATTCATGAATATTTTAAAAATAGATATTAATAGAAA
>CAMODU010000020.1 GCA_946611605.1 uncultured bacterium | reverse complement strand
TAAATAAATTAAAGGTAATATAAACGATATAATATAACTCATATTACTCACCTATTACCTTATCATATAATTTATTATATTTATCTACTATAATATCCCATGTATAGTTATTCTTGATAATATCCATACATTCATTACCTAGTTTATCTATATCTTTTTTACTTAATTCATCACATATATTAATAGTTCTAGATAAAGAAGATTTAACCTTACTAAAGTAATAACATGATTTATTACCTACTTCTTTATTATATGGAACATCAAATAATATATTTAATTTAGTAGTAGCTAATGCTTCTAATAATGAAGGATTAGTTCCACCTGCTGAATGACCATGAATATATCCATAGGCATTTAATCTAAGATAAGTTAAGATATCCTTATCATATTGAGGGCCTAAGAATACTATTCTTTCATCCTTATCAAATCTAGTTACTCCTTTTAAATGATTATAGAAATCATTTTCTTCATAGTTAGTAACTAAATATAATTTCTTAGTACTATTAGAATCCATATATTCAGATATAATAGTTTCTATATTATTTTCAGGTACAAATCTACCTACATATAAATAATAATCATTACTATTTATATTATTATCTTTAAAATATTTCTTACATTTAGATATATCACTTATCTTTTTATCTGGATAAGTACCATATGCTATAAATGATGTTTTATTAGATACATTATATTCCGAATCAATATATTCTTTTATAGCTTTACTATCACATACTACTTGATCAGCATATTTAACATGATACTTTTCAGATATCTTAAAACACTTCTTAATTATCTTATTCCATTTATCTCTTTTCCATTCAAGACCATCTGGATTCATGATAATCTTAACTCCTAAGTTATTTAGCTTCTTATAATATTTAGGCATGATAGGTCCTATCTTACATCCTAAGATAATCATGATAACATTCTTCATGTTATTATTTTTAATATAATCAATATAATAATTAATACTTTTAATAGTAAAACTAAACATAGTAGCAAATCCTTGTTTCTTATTATATATTTCTACTTGTTCTAGATTATCTATATGTGATATCTTTTTATCTTTAGATTTATCATGAGTTAAATAAGGAACATAATACTTGTTCTTAGAATCATTATTAACAAGTTCAGTTACAAATGTTTCCCATCCACCATAATTAAAATTATATCCACGAGAACCAATTATAATTATATTCTTCATAAGTATCACTTCTTTAAATAATTATATCATAATAATTAAAAAACTTATTTAGTTTTCTAAATAAGTTTATCTATTTTGATTTAACTCTAGCATATAATTTACTATGTTTATCATATATCATAGCACCACATCTAACAGCTTCATCTTTTATAATCTTTTCACATATATCATTTAAATCAGTTAATTCTAATTCTTCTAATGATGTTTTAATATCCTCGATAATATCATTAACATGTTCAATATACATAAATCTAAAATTACTATCATTATCTATATTAAAACTTAAGAATCCTTTTAATGCTATAGGAATATCTTTAGTAATATCAAATTCATATATACTATCAGTTAATTCTTTATATCTATCTATTCCAGGATAATTATCATTTATTAGTATTGAATATTTATCTATTACTTTAACATTATGTTTCATATAATCATTTATAATACATATACCTTCTTGATTTAAATGATCTAAATAATCATATATAGCCATGGATAATACAGCATCATTAAAGAAAGGTATTTCTCTTTCATAGTAGTAATGTAATATTTCAGACATCTTATTATTAAATATAATACCTATATTATTCATTCCAGTTCTACTTCTATCTTTTCCTATAGCTTTTTTGATTAATTCTACTCTAGGTCTAATTTGATCAGCTAAATCAAATATATATTCTCTGAAATGTAATTTGTTTTTAACTTCTTCTTTACTATCCATAGGAATTCACCTTCAATTGAAGGATATAATAACACTTTATTATATATAAAGCAAAAAGAACTAGAATAAACTAGTTCTATTTATTATATGGATGTCTTAATAATAACATCTTATTAGAATCTTCTAATTCTTGAACATATCTATCAGTAGCATCTTGCCATGTAGGTAATAATTCAAATCCTGCTTCTTTTAGCTTATCAGTAGACTTTCTAGAGTTTCTAGGTCTATATGCTTCTTTATAAGATATAATCTTATGCCATTCTTCAGTTGTAACATCATTTATCTTAGTTTTTAATCCAGCAGATTCCATGATATGTTTAGCAAAGTCTGCCCATGAACAGAATCCTTCATTATTAACATTATAAGTACCATATTTATCTGTTTGAACCATTTCTACTAATAGTTTAGATAAATCAACTGTATATGTAGGTGATCCTATTTGGTCATCTACAACATTCATTTCATCTCTCTTAAAACCATTTTTAATCATAGTATTAATAAAGTTATTACCATTTATACCAAATACCCAAGATATTCTAGTAATGAAATGTTTAGGATTTCTTCTAACTTCTACTTCTCCATAGTATTTAGTTAAACCATATACTGATTTAGGATTAACTTGATCTTCTTCAGTATATACTCCATCTTTAGTACCATCAAATACATAGTCAGTAGACATATATACCATCTTAGCACCTACTTCAATTGATGCATCTACTAAGTTTTTAGTACCATATACATTTATAGCTGTTGCAAGATCTTCATTATCTTCTGCTTTATCTACTTGGGTCATAGCTGCACAGTGGAATATAACATCTGGTTGATATGCTTTAACAATTTCAAATACTCTATCTCTATCAGTTATATTCATTTCATCTATATCTAGAGCTAATACATTAGTTTCACCTCTAGCTAATAACTCTCTTTTTAAATCATATCCTAATTGACCTTTAAATCCAGTTATTAAATATTTCTTTTGTCTTCTTGTAAATGGTCTAATAACACCATCTAATCCATGTCTATGACTATCTTTATCAGATAATGTTACTTCATCTATGTTATATTGTTTCTTAATAGATTCCCAATCAATATTAATTTGAGGATCATTATAAGCAATACCATCTTCTAATCTAGGCTTATATTCATTATCAACTATATATTGGAATAATGAATCATCTTTTAAACACATATAACCATGTGCAAATCCTCTTGGTACAAATAAAGCATTACCTTCTTCTTCAGATAATTTAACTGCTATATATTTACCATATGTAGGAGAATCTTCTCTTATATCTACTACTACATCTAATACTTCACCTTTAGCACAACTAACTACTTTAGTTTGGCAATAAGGATCTAATTGATAATGTAATCCTCTAAATACACCTTTAGTACTACAAGATTCACTCTTTTGTTCAAATTCTTTAAATCCTAAAGATTGTAATTCTTTTTTAGTAACAGATGAAAAGAATCCTCTTTTATCTCCAAATCTTCTAGGTGTTATTTCATAACAGTCTTTTAAAGCAGTAGGTACAACTGTTAAATTACCTATTTTAGTCTCTTCTAATATTTCTTTCATATAAACCAAACCTCCCTCAAAGTCTTTATATGTCTAATAAAATTATACAACAATATACTAATTATATCTATAAAAAAAGCTAAGATTATCTCTTAGCTAATTCTTGATCTAACATTTCTTTTAATTTAACTGGATTTGCTTGTCCTTTAGTTTCTTTCATCACTTGACCAACAAAATAGTTAAATAAATTTGTTTGACCATCTTTATATTGATTAATTTGTGATTCAGAGTTATCTAATACTTTAATAACTATATCTAATAATGCTCCATCATCACTCATTTGTTTAATACCATATTTTTCCATGATATTATTAGGTTCATCTTTTTCTTCTAAAGTCTTAGCAAATACTTCTTTAGCTTGTTTAGATGATATTTCACCTTTCTTAACAGCTTCAGTTATTTGATTTAATCTAGAAGGTGTTAAATATAATTCATCAATACCTATTTCTTCTTGATAAATATAACCTAATATTTGAGTACATATCCAGTTAGCTGCTGTCTTAGGATCCATACCTAACTTAACACATTCTTCAAAGTAATCAGCAGTAGGTTTTTCTTTAATAATTATACCTGCATCATATGCTGATAATCCTAACTCAGACATATACTTTTCTTTTCTTTCATATGGAAGTTCAGGAATAGATGCTTGTATTTCTTTAACCCATTCTTCATCTATTTTAAATCTAGGAATATTAGGTTCAACAAAATACTTATAATCTATAGCATCTACTTTAGATCTCATATGAACAGTCTTCATAGATGCTTCATCCCATCTTCTTGTTTCTTGTTCTACTTCTTCATCATATCTTCCATCATCTTTAAGATCTGATTGTCTTTGAATTTCATAGTTAATTGCATCTCTTACACCAGAGAATGAGTTAACATTTTTAATTTCTACTTTAGTACCTAATGTATTAGGATCATCACTTATAGAAACATTAACATCACATCTTATTTGACCTTTTTTAGAATCTGCAGTTGAAATTCCACAGTATTGATAAATAGCTCTTATATATTCAAGATATGTAACAGCATCATCAGCTGAATGAAGACATGGAGTTGTAACAAGTTCAAATAATGGAACTCCTGCTCTATTGTAATTAATTGTAGATGTATCATATAAATGTGTTAATTGAGCAGCATCTTCTTCTAAGTGAAGATTATCTATATCTACTCTAAATGTAGATCCATCTTCTCTTTCAATATCTATGTATCCACCATTACCTACACATTCTTCTGGAGGATTTTGAGTTAATTGGAATCCTTTAGGTAAATCTGGATAATAGTAGTTTTTTCTTTCAAAATACATATATTCAGGTATTCTTGCATGTAGAATAGATGCCATCATAATTGATTGTTCTACTGCTTTCTTATTAACTACAGGAAGTATACCTGGGAAAGCCATATCTACTGGAGATACATTTACATTTGGTTCATCATTATATTCATTTCTTCCTGATGAGAATACTTTTGAATTAGTTTCAGAACCTTCACAGTGCATCTCTAAACCTATTGTTACATAGTACTTACTCATATTACTTTACCTCCTTAGCTATTTGATTCTTATAATCCATAGATGATTCTAAGGCATAAGCAATATTTAATACATTTTGATCATCATAACAATTACCTGTTATATTAACACCAACAGGTAATCCATCTACAAATCCATTTGGAATAGTAATTGATGGGAAACCACCAAAGTTACCTATTTGTAAATGTTCATCTAATACAGATAATTCATCATCTGATACCATATCATGATTATCTAATTTAGATGCTGGACCTGTTCCAACTGGTAAGATTAATCCATCATAAGATGTAAATAATTCTTTCATCTTATCAACAATTAATCTTCTAGCTCTTTGAGCATTCTTAAAATATCTATCTTGGTTAACAGCTTGTAATACATATGAACCAATTATAAATCTTCTTTTAATTAATGATGAGAATCCTTTAGTTCTATGATCTTTCATTTGAGCTTGATATGATTCTCCATCACCACGTGGTCCAAAGATAAAACCTGTTAAATTAGACATATTAGATGTTGCTTCAGCACATGATATAACTACATATGTTGAAGGTATAGCATTAAGTAAATCTTGATTAATAGATACTTCATCTACTTCAATACCTAATTCTTTTACTTTATCTATTGTCTTCATAAAATTATCTAAGTGTTCTTCATTTTCCTTAGGTAAATTCTTATAATTATTTTTATCAACTATTTCTTTAATATAGAATAACTTCTTACCTTTAACATCTTTAGATAAATCTTTATATAGATTTATATTTGATGAATCCCAAGAAGTCATATCTTTATTATCTTTACCTTTCATTGCATCAACAACAATAGCTGCATCTTCAACGGATCTTGCTAAAACACCACATGTATCTAATGATGATGCAAAAGGGAATAATCCATATCTAGATATCATTCCATATGTTGGTTTATATCCAACTATTCCACAGAAGGCAGCTGGTTTTCTAATTGAATCACCTGTATCTGATCCTGTAGCAAAAGGATAAACACCAGCAGCTACAGCAGCAGCAGATCCAGATGAAGAACCTGCACACATTCTTGTTAAATCCCAAGGATTTTTTTGTACACCAGTATGACCAGTTGTACCAGTTCCACCCATACCAAATTCATCCATAGCTGTTTTATTAACTGGAACACATCCATGAGAAGTTAAATTCTCAATAGCTGTTGCAGTAAAGAATGGAACATAATCTTTTAATGTATTAGATGATCCTGTAGATAATATTCCTTTAGTAGAATAATTATCTTTAATACCAAATGGAATACCTGATAACATATCATCAGTTACATCTGTTCCTTTAGCATCATCTAATATAGTAACAAAAGCATTACACTTTTCTTGTACTTCATGTGATTTCTTAATTGATTCATCCACAAGTTCTTGTGAAGTAACTTTATTATTCTTTAATTCTTCATGTAATTCTACTATAGTCTTATCCATCATATTACTCCACCACCTTTGGAACTTCTACTTCTCTACCATCTTTAAAATCACAGTTAGATAGTAATTCTTCTATAGATGGAGATTCTTCGGCTACATCTTCTCTTAACTCACATGTCATATCATCTAATGCATGAGTCATAGGTGTAACCTTCTCTATACCATCAATTTTATTTATCTTATTAATATTATTATCAATAATTTCAAATTCATCTAAAACCATTTTATTTTCTTCAGGAGTTAAACCTATCATTAATAGGTCAGCTAATTTATCTATAGTTTGTTCATTAAAATCCATACTATTCTTCCTCCTTTATCTTAATACCTAACTCTCTTAATTGTTGTGGAGTCAATGTAGAAGGAGAACCCATCATTAAGTCTTGTCCTGATGCTGATGGTGGGAATGCTTGTACTTCTCTTAAGTTTGGTTCATCCTTAATTAACATAAGAATTCTATCAATACCAGGAGCCATTCCACCATGTGGAGGACAACCATATTTGAATGCTGTCATTAATGATTTGAATCTTTCTTCAACTTCTTCTTTTGTATAACCTACTATTTCAAATCCCTTAATTAATGAGTTAATATCATGGTTTCTTATTGCACCAGATGCCATTTCATTACCATTACATACGAAGTCATATTGGTAAGCTAATATATCACCTGGATCTTTTTCTTCATAATCTTTAATTCCTCCATGAGGTAAACTAAATGGATTATGACAGAAATCCCATTTCTTTTCATCTTCTTTATATTCAAACATTGGGAAATCTTTAATAATACATAATTCTAATTTATTATTATCAATTAATCCCATCTTATTACCAACATAGTCTCTTATTTGACCAGCAAATTTTTGAGCAGTCTTTTTATTTCTATTTGCTATAAAGAACATAACTGAGTTAGTCTTCATATCAAATTCTTTAATTAAGTTTTGTCTTTCTTTATCAGATAAGAACTTATCAATAGGTCCTTTTAAAGAACCATCTTCCATTAATGTAATATAACCAATACCTGGCATACCAATAGATGATGCATAATCAACTATCTCATTAAACCATGAGTTAGAGTTTTCACCAATTCCATCAGCAACTATTACTTTAATAACAGATTTTTTAAATGGTCCAAATTCTGTATCCTTTAATACTTCAGATGCATCCTTAATAATTAATGGGTTTCTTAAATCAGGTTTATCTGATCCATACATTTCCATAGCATCATTATATGCAATTCTTCTAAATGGTGGTTTAGATATTTGCTTTTGACTGAATTCAGTAAATACTGAATAGAAGATATCTTCACCAACAGCTAATACTTCTTCTTCATCACAGAAAGACATTTCTAAGTCTAATTGATAGAATTCTAATGTTCTATCTGCTCTTGCATCTTCATCTCTAAAGCATGGAGCTATTTGGAAATATTTAGAGAAACCGCCTACCATTAATAATTCTTTATATATTTGTGGTGCTTGTGGTAATGCATAGAATTTACCTTTAAATAATCTTGAAGGAACTACAAAGTCTCTTGCACCTTCAGGTGATGATGCAGTTAGAATTGGAGTTTGTACTTCAGTAAATCCTAAATCATACATCTTATTTCTTAAGAAATGTAATACATTAGATCTTAATATAAGATTATCTTTTACCTTTTCATTTCTCATATCTAAGTATCTATATTTTAATCTAACATCATCTTTAACAGTCTTAGAAGTTTTAATATCAAAAGGTAATTCATGTAATGATTCACCTAATACTTCAAGATCAGTAACTAACATTTCTATTTCACCTGTAGCTATCTTATCATTGAAAGTATCTTCATCTCTTTTTCTTATTTTACCTGTTAATTTAACTACTGATTCTTTAGCTAATCCTTTAAACATATCATCATCATTTGATACAGTTTGAAGAATACCAGTTTCATCTCTTAAATCTAAGAATAAAACTCCACCATGGTCTCTTATATTCTCTACCCAACCAGATACTACTATTTCATCAGTTATATCTTTAGTTAAATCTTTAATTAAATGTGTTCTATATTTATTCATTAGTATCACTCTTTTCATCAATATCAAATTTGATACCTAATTCTCTTATTTGTTGTGTAGTTAAAGTAGAAGGAGATCCCATCATCAAATCTTGTCCTGATGCTGATGGAGGGAATGCTTGTACTTCTCTTAAATTAGGTTCATCTTTAATAAGCATTAATATTCTATCTAATCCTGGTGCCATTCCACCATGTGGAGGGCAACCATATTTGAATGCAGTAAAGATAGATTTAAATCTATTCTCTACTTCATCTCTATTATAGCCAACAATTTCAAATCCCTTAGCTAATGAGTTTAAATCATGGTTTCTTATTGCACCAGATGCCATTTCATTACCATTACAAACGAAATCAAATTGATAAGCTAATATCTTATCTAAGTTTTCTGTATCATCGTATGCATGAACTCCTCCATGAGGTAAACTAAATGGATTATGGCAGAAATCCCACTTCTCATTTTGTTCATCCCATTCAAACATTGGGAAGTCATTTATAATACATAACTCTAATCTATCTTTATCAATAATATCTAAATAATCAGCTACCTTTAATCTTAATTGACCTAAAGCATTCTTAACTATCTTTCTTTCTCCAGATATTATTAATACTAAATCATTCTTTTCTAATTCTAATTTATCTTTTAAATCATTTATTTCTTTTTCACTTATTACTTTAACAATAGATCCTGTTATTTCATCATCTATCTTAATATATGCAAGACCAGATGCTTTCTTACTCTTAGCAAATTCAGTTAATTCATCTAAATTCTTTCTAGAGTATTTATCTGCTGCATTCTTAGCAACTATTGCATTGATAATACCATTTGCATCTATTACATTCTTAAATACAGAAAACTCTGTATCTTTAAATACATCTGTAATATCTTTAATAGTCATATCAAATCTTAAGTCTGGTTTATCAGATCCATACATATCTATAGCATCATTATAAGCAATTCTTCTAAATGGTCTTGGAGATACTTTCTTATTACTGAATTTAGAGAAAGTATCATAGAATATTTCTTCACCTATAGCTAATACATCATCTTCTTCTACAAATGACATCTCTAAGTCTAATTGGTAGAATTCTAATGTTCTATCTGCTCTTGGATCTTCATCTCTAAAGCATGGAGCTATTTGGAAATATTTATTAAATCCACCTACCATTAATAATTCCTTATATATTTGTGGTGCTTGTGGTAATGCATAGAACTTACCAGGAAATAAACGAGATGGAACTACAAAGTCTCTTGCACCTTCAGGAGATGATGCAGTTAAAATTGGAGTTTCAACTTCAGTGAATCCTAAATCATACATCTTATTTCTTAAGAAATGTAATACTTCAGATCTAAGATTTAAATTATCTCTTAGTTTATTTCTTCTTATATCTAAATATCTATACTTTAATCTATTATCATCAGATGTATTAACTTCATCTACAATTGGGAATGGTAATTCTTCACATGTATTAAGAATAGTTAATTCATCTACTTCTATTTCTATTTCACCTGTTGGAATATTTAGATTCTTAGATGTTCTTTCAACTACTTTACCTGTAACACTTATTACATATTCTGATTTTAATGAATCAGCTATTTCATAATTTTTATTTTCAGGATTAACTACAAGTTGAACTATACCTGTATCATCTCTTAAATCTATAAATATTAATCCACCTAGGTCTCTTTTCTTTGCTACCCATCCAGCAAGTAAAACAGTTTCTCCTACATTCTTAATATTTAAAGTTCCATTATAAATTTTATTCATAATATCACCTACATATGAGTATCTAAATACTCTACTAAATTATTAATATTTAATCTTGTTTCTTCTTTAGTAGCATTATCTTTTAATACTACTTCATTCTTTTCTAAGTCTTCATCATTTAATACAATTAAGAACTTAGCATTAAATCTATCAACTGATTTAAATTGTCCTTTTAATCCTCTACCTAAAAGGTCGGTATCAACAATAAATCCATTTAATCTTAAATCTTGAGTTAAGTATTGAGCTGTTTCTTTTTCTGATTCAGATACAGCTAATATATATAAATCTATAGAATTATTAATTGGAATATTAACTCCTTCTTCTTCCATAGCAAGTAATGTTCTATCATATCCCATAGCAAAACCTACGCCTGGAGTAGATGGTCCATCTAATTGTTCAACTAAACCATTATAACGTCCTCCACCACCTAAGGCATATGAATCTCTTAAAGTTACTTCAAATACCATGTGATTATAATAATCTAATCCTCTAACAAGATTTGTATTAACATCATATGGAATATCCATTAAGTCTAATAATTCTTTTAATCTTTCAAATCTAGCCTTAGACTCTTCATTCAAATAATCTATTGTTTTAGGAGCGTTCTTAATAATATCAGATCCAGCATCTACCTTACAATCTAATATTCTTAAAGGATTCTTTTTAAATCTTTCTTGGCAATCTTCACATAAATCATTTATATATGGTTCAAAATATTTTATTAAAGCTTCTCTATAATTATTACGTGATTCATTATCACCTAATGTATTTAATTGAATCTTAACATCATCAAGACCTAATAATCTATATGCATTATAAGCTAAAGATACTACTTCAGCATCAGCTTCAACTGTATCTGATCCAAACATTTCAAATCCCCATTGAGTAAATTCTCTATTTCTTCCACTTTGAGGACGTTCATATCTGTACATTTTTGCATTGTAATAAACTTTAACTGGATCAGTTAAATTGCCATATAATTTATTTTCAATAAACCATCTAACTACACCTGCAGTTCCTTCTGGTCTAAGAGTTAGATTTCTTTCTCCTCTATCTTGAAAATCATATGTTTCCTTTTGTACCATATCAGTTGTTTCACCAACACCTCTATGGAATAATTCAGATGCTTCAAATACTGGTGTTTCAATATAACCATAGTTATATTTCTCACATAAAGCATTTAATACATCATTTACATACATTCTTTTCTTTGCTAAATCTCCATATACATCATATGTTCCTTTTTGTTTAGTTATCATACTAATCACTCCTTTAAAAAACAAAAAAACTTAAGGTTGTAAGAACGAGTTACCCCGCGGTGCCATCTTACTTTACTTAAGTACACTTAATTAATCTTTATCGCAGATCTGCGTTTATATGTTAATAAGAATTGTTACCTTTAATACTATATATAGGCATTTCCACCAGCTAGCCCTCTCTTTATACAGGGAATACTAAAGACTTGTCTTCTCCATAAAAATACATTTATATTATATTAATTATAGTAGTAATAGTCAAGCAATTACTTGATATCTTCTATAATTATTTTATTAATATATCCTTTACTATCATATTCATATTTTACTTCATAATCTTTTAATGATTTTAATGAATGCTTAATATCAATAATAGTATCTTCATCTTGTGTTTCTTTATCGTTATATTTAACAGTTATTTTATGTTCACTTGTTTTATTCTTACTATTAACTTTATTTAATGTATCTTGTACAAATACACCATTTTGAGTACCTTCTCCATATTTAAGTTCTAGATTATATTCATCTACTTTATAATCACTTGTATTGGAAAATACTACAAATACAGTTGTTGCAATAAATATAAATGCTCCAATAAAGATTATAAGAGGTGCCATAAGTGCTTTATTTATAGTTTTAGATGCTGATGTCATTACATCACCAACATTAATAACTACAACTTTATCACCATCTAATTTATATTTAGTACCGCAGAATTTGCATGTAGCATATTTACCATTTTCTTCAACTTCTAAATCTCCATTACAAGAAGTACATTTAAGTTTTTCCATATTATTTCTCCTTATATGTTATTCATATAATCTAATCTTATTCAATTCTTTTTTATTATTCTTAGGTTCTTTTAGTATAGCTATACTAGGATACTCATCAAACATATCTTTAACTCTTTCTTCAGCTTTATTAGCTTCACCTGAACCTGAATAGAATATAAATGATACCTTTTTATCATTTAAATCTAAATCATCTAATACACGATTAATAGGAGCTGATATTCTATCAAACCATATAGGAGAACCTATAATGACTTCTTCATATTTAGATATATCTTTATCATAGTCATATAGTTTGTCTTTATATTTAGTTAATCCTTTAAAGCCACCTACCATCATAGACCAAAAGAATGATTTTGGTAATGGTTGTTTAGTTTCTATCTTTCTAATCTCCACACCATGTTCTTTTAACTTTTCAGCAACTACGTCTCCACTTCCATCTTTAGAATAGTATATAAATACTTTGTTCATATTATCACCTTCTAATAAATAGTTTTATCGTCTTTATTTTTAAATGCTTCAAATGATTTAATTGTTTCTTCTCTATCAATATTAATTAGTTTTAATGTATTAGTATCTTCATTATTATTCTTAATGAAATCATATATGAAATCATCTCTAAATCCTATATTAGCTGCATCTTCTTTAGTATTACCATAGTAAACTTCTTTTATGTTAGCCCATATAATTGCAGACATACACATAGGACATGGATAACAAGATGTATATACTACACATCCAGATAAATCATGTGTACCAAGATTCTTACATGCATCTCTTATAGCCATTACTTCAGCATGAGCAGTTGGATCATGATTAATAAGTACATGATTATCTCCTCTACCTACAATTATACCATCTTTAACTATAACTGCACCAAATGGTCCACCTTCATTATCAATTATATTAGTATCAGCTAATTCTTTAGCTACTTTCATAAATTCGTTCATATTAATCTTCCTTTAAATAATAATGATTAATCGGTTTAAATTCATCATCTAATTCATACACTAATGGATTACCTGTAGGTATTTCAAGATTAACTATATCTTCATCAGATATATTATCTAAATACTTAATTAATCCTCTTAATGAATTACCATGAGCAACAATTATAACTTTCTTACCATTTTTAATAGATGGTAAGATGTCTGAATTCCAATAAGGAATAACTCTTTCAACTGTATCTTTTAAACATTCAGTATGAGGAACATATTCATCATACTTATCTAACATTTCTTTATATCTTTCATCTTCATCTTCAAGTGCAGGAGGTTGAACATCATAACTTCTTCTCCAAATATGTACTTGTTCATCACCATATTTCTCTGCTGTTTCTTTTTTATTTAATCCTTGAAGAGCTCCATAATGTCTTTCATTTAAATGCCAACTATAATTAATTGGTATATTTAAATCTAATTCTTTTAATATTAAATCTAATGTATGGTTTGCTCTTTTTAATACAGATGTATATGCAAGATCAAATGTATAACCTTTTTCTTTTAATACCTTACCTGCTTCAATAGCTTCTTTAATACCATTTTCAGATAAATCTACATCAGTCCATCCAGTAAATTGATTACTTAAGTTCCATTCACTTTGTCCATGTCTTACTAAAACTAATTTAATCATATTATCACCTATTCACTTTTATATTTTAAAGTTAAAGAATCTATATTGAATCCTTCTTTCATATATAAATTCTTAGCTTTTTCATTTTTATCAAATACTCTAATAGTAATATTATTTACTTTATTATCTCGGCAATATTCTTTAGCTTTACTTATTAATGAAGTAGCAATACCTTTATTTCTATAATCTTCTTCAACATATAAAGCATCAATCATAGCTGATGGTTGAATTTCTAATGCTTCAGCACCTAATAATTTAACATATATATAACCAACTATTTTATTATCTTCTACAGCTATAAATAATTTACAATTATCTTTCTTATACATATTCGTATAGAAATCTACTATACCTACAGTCATAGAAATATTATCGTTATAATTTTTTTCATCTATTATTAACTTAGTTAATAATTCATCACATACTTTTGCTTCTTCAGCAGTTTCTACTGTCTTAATAATCATAGTATCACCTATATAAATTATAACATAAAAAAAGAGTAATTATATACTCTTTCCTTTTCCCCATAACATATCAGGTGCTGCAGTTAACATTGCTTGTACTTGTTCTTTAGTTAATTCACCTTCAAATGATAGTACTTTAGTTTCATATCCTTTTAATACACCATTAGTATCTATTTTATCAATCATTAATCTAATATATATATCATATTGTGCTAAACTTGCATATGCTTCTTCTTCTGAATTAAATACTTTTTCTACATCATATCTATCTATAAATAATTGTGTTGTCAAATCTGAATATGTTTTTTTAACTACTAATGCATAAGTATTCATTTATATTCCCCCTAGACAAATAACTATTATAAGTAATAAAAAAGAGTTTTTCAACTCTTTTTATTTATCACCATACATTTTACCTTTTGAATCTTGTTGAATACGATAACCATATTCAAATATTAAGGACATAGCAAATAAGAATATTATTTCAGTTATATTAAATATATTAAATTCAATTACATCTTCTGCACCAATACCAATATTTAATATAGTAGAGCCAATTGCAGATAAGACAATAGCAGTTATCATATAATAAGCCATCTTCTTTAAATAACTAACGTTATCTAATGTGAATGGTGTTTCACCATCATGAATATTAACAAATAACTTATCCATTTTAGATAATGCCATAGATATAAATACTAAGAATGCTATCATAAATGCAAAACCTAATTCAAAGAAAATAATTAATTTAATTCTTCCTTGTTCATTCATAGCTTTCTTAATTAATTCTACATCTCTTTGATTTATATCAGATATAATAATATGTTCATTTTGTGAAGATGATATTCTAACACCATCATTAATTTCTGTTACAGTAAATATTTTACCATCTGCTATTATTTTATTATCTTTAATTTCTATACTATTTAATAGTATTGGAATAATAACCATAGCAAGAACTACAAAACCTATTGCTACTCTTGATATAATTGCTCCTATTCTACCAATCATATAAAGTATTTGGCTTATAACCTTAATATTCTTTTGCTCTTTCTCATTTAATTTCGCTACACTCATTTTAATTTCTTCGTCCATGAATTCTAGATCATCAAAATCTTCATGTACTAGATCATTCATCTTACATTTAAATATAGAACATAAACATACTATATTTTGCATAGATGGATAGTTTTCACCAGTCTCCCATTTAGATACACTTTGTCTAGATACACCTAACTTATCAGCAAGATCCTCTTGTGAAACATTTTTCATCTTTCTAATTGATTTTAAATTATCTCCAAACTTCATTGGACTTCTCTCCTTTCATGGTTTAAGTATAGCTTATATATAATTATTATAATACCAACTTTTAAGTGCATATTAATAATGCACTTATAACCTTACATTTTAATTAGTTATTATATATGGATTATTTTTAGATCCATCACCACTTAAAACTTTTGTTCCATATTTTAAAGTTACTACAGGTCTTATACCTATTGGTGAATCATCATGTACTGATTCACTTGTAAATCTAGCATCAAGTGAACCATCAGATTCAACTATAAAGTTTCTTGCACCGCCTGAGTAATAACTATTTGGAGTCATTAACCAGTAGTCATATACTCCCCATAGATATGTATCACGTCTATCTTCAGACCATACAATTCCACCATAGTTAACTTCATCGGCTGTTAATAATCCTATAGGATAAATATTCTTACCATTACCATTAGCTGTTGATACAGTAAATCTATCATTAGAATTAGCACATACTAATGAAGGTGTTCTATTTAAATATAATCTCTCCATACCAGCATAGAATGTTTCATTTGTACCATATCCTTTAGCATATGAAGCCCATGTAGATGCTTTAACCATACTACGATCATTACAATAAACTGCATCTTCTAGATAATTAGCATAATCCAATAAATGTTTTTTATACCAACTTTCAACAACATCCTTAACAGTTGAATTATTAGTATTAGCATGTGTAGTTGCATATGCATTAGTAGATGCTCCATACATATAACCTACGTATTTGTTATGATCAGCTGTATAACTATGTTCAGTAAATGATGCATTAGTAATTATAACTGTTCCTTCTCCAGCATTCTTACAAGAACCATCTTCGCCTCTTATACCATTATAGATTAGTTTTACTCCACCTTTATCTGTTGTTCTAACTATTCTCCAACAGTAATTAGCAAAGTAAACATAGTTATTACTAACATTTTCTCTATAGAAGTGAACAGGATATGTATCATTCTTAGTTGAATCAATAGTAAATACTCCACGTCCTTCAGTAGTTGAATAATCTATTCCATTACATACATCTGTACCTAATGACTTATTACCAACTATATTATATAAATTATTATCATTATTATAATGAAATAATGAACATTGTTTAGTCCATGTCGCATATAATGTATAATCACCATCATATGTTACTATTGTATCTTTAGTAGTTTCTTCTTCATCATAAGGTGATTCACTATCTTCAAGTTTTGAATACCAACCAGTAAATCTCTTGTCTCTTAAAACAGGTGTCGGTAGGTCTCCAACTGGACTACCTAATGTAGCAGATATAGCAGTTTCATCTATACTTCCACCTTCAGGATTTAATGTAATTGTATGTGTTTTATCTATCCATTTTGCATATAATGTAATATTATCATCAACTACATAACTACTAGTTACTTTAGTTTTATAATCTTCTTCTAAATACCATCCATCAAATACTTTATAATCTTTAGTTATACTTGGTAACTCTCCTACTTCTTCTCCCCTAACAATTGTTATATCATCAACAGGAGTTCCTCCATTAGAATTAAATGAGATTGTTTTTGTTTCATAATATTTACTACCTGAACCAGGAGAAGTTCTTCCTACACCATCAACATCTAGTGTAGCTACAAATGTATATGTCGTATCTTCAACTACTTGTTTTAATAAAGTAATAGTTATCTGTCCAGGTTCAGTAGATCTTGCATTAATAATATTTGGTAATGTAAGTGTTTCTTCAATCTTAAAATATTCATTAGGATTATCTACTATATTATCGTTACTATCTTTAACAACAATAGTCATCTTAGTTCTAGCATCATATTCCTTAGAATTATTTGTAACAGTATAATCTAATACAGCTGTATCATTAACCTCTTTTAATAATTTAGTACTATAAGTAATATGTTTTCTATCAGATTCTATCCTAGCATGTCCACCTTCTTCAGCAACTGCAGATGTAAATATTACTTCATAGTCTCCTAAATTACCAGCTATAGTTGTATTATTATTTATAACTAATGTAGTAGTTACTGCAGCAAATCCTATGGCTAGCATAAGTATTAATACTATTATTGATATCTTAGTTTTTTTATTCATTTCACTCACCCTATCCTATATTATTATATCACTTTATTTTATAAATAATATATTACTATACATAATAAAACACTTAACTATTTGTTAAGTGTATATTATTTTGTTTTAATATATTTATATAAACTAAGTAATATAAATGGAAGAAGTACTATAACTA
>CAMODU010000019.1 GCA_946611605.1 uncultured bacterium | reverse complement strand
GGATAGGTAAATCTACTGGTGTTGAAATGGATGTTGAAATATCTGGTGGTGGTAAATTCTCAATATTTACTACTTGTATTGAAACAGTATATGGTATAACATTCTTTGTTATTGCACCAGATGGAAAATTAATTCAAGAATTAATGCCTAGAGTAGAAAATAAAGATGAAGTACAAGCATATATAGATGAAACAGCTAAGAAGTCTGCTATGGATAGAACTGAATTAAATAAGGGTAAATCTGGAGTAGAAGTTAAAGGTGTTAAAGCTATTAATCCAATTAACGGTGAAGAAGTACCAATTTTCTTAGGAGACTTCGTATTAGGTGATTATGGTACTGGTGCAGTTATGGCAGTTCCTGCTCATGATCAAAGAGACTTTGAATATGCAAAAGAACATAATCTTGAAATAATTGAAGTTATTGAAGGTGGAGATATAACTAAACAAGCTTTTGAAAAATATGATTATTTAGGAAAAGGTTGTAAGTTAATTAATTCAGAAGAATTTACTGGATTAACTGTTGAAGAAGCAAAAGAAAAAATTACTGATAAATTAGTTAATGAAGGCATTGCTAGAAGAACAGTTAATTATAAATTTAGAGAATGGATATTTGCAAGACAAAGATATTGGGGAGAACCAGTTCCAATAGTTCATGGTGATGATGGTATAGATTATGTATTACCAGATGAAGAATTACCATTAGAATTACCTGTACTAGATGATTATCAAGGTCATAATGGAAAAGCTCCACTAGAAAATGCTGAAGAATGGAAACATTATGATAAAAATGGTATTAAAGGTATAAGAGAAACATCTACTATGCCTGGATCTGCTGGATCATCTTGGTATTTCTTAAGATATATTGATCCACATAATAATGAAGAATTAGCTAATAAAGAATTACTTAAACATTGGATGCCTGTAGACTTATATATAGGTGGACCTGAACATGCTGTTGGACACTTAATGTATTCAAGAATATGGAATAATTATTTATATGATAAAGGAATATCTCCTGTTAAAGAACCATTTAAGAAGTTAGTTCATCAAGGTATGATTTTAGGTTCTAATGGTATCAAGATGGGTAAACGTTTCCCTGAATATGTTGTTAATCCATCAGATGTTGTTAATGAATTTGGTGCTGACACTTTAAGATTATATGAAATGTTCATGGGACCTCTTGAAGCATCTAAACCTTGGAGTCAACAAGGTGTTGAAGGAGCGAGAAAGTTCTTAGATAGAGTTTATCGTGTAATTGTTGAAGAAAGCAAAGTTAAAGATGAAGAAAATAAGAACCTTGAAATTCCTTATAATAAAATGGTTAAAAAAGTTACAAATGACTTTGAAAACTTGGGATTTAATACAGCTATATCTGAAATGATGGTATTTATAAATGCTGTATATAAAGAAGAAGTATTTCCTAAGGAATATGCTGAAGGTTTTGTTAAATTATTAAATCCAATTGCTCCACATATAACTGAAGAAATGTGGGAACATCTTGGACATGATAAAACTATAGCATTTGAACCTTGGCCAACATATGATGAAACTAAGACTATAGATGATACTATTTCTATTGGAGTTCAAGTAAATGGTAAGTTAAGAGGTACTATTGAAATATCTCAAGATGAAGATGAAGAATCTATTAAAGATAAAGCTTTAAATCATGAAAATGTAATGAAATTTACTGAAGGTAAAGAAATAGTAAAAGTTATAGTTATAAAAGGTAAAATAGTTAATATAGTTATTAAGGGATAGAAGTAATTCTATTCCCTTTTATTTTTAATTGTGATAATATTATTATGAAGAATAGGGGAATATGTATGAAGCATATTAAATATCTATTATTAATATTGTTTTTATTACCAATTAATATATATGCTTATGAATTTGTATGCCCAGAAGGACCTTTTGCCTATGGGAATACTTTTACATGTGATCTTAAAGGTGATAATTCTCAAGAATATGATGCTTTATCAGGCTCCCTAGAAATGAAAAATGAAGCTTTAACTTGTCGTATATCTTCATATGGTGAAGGTTTAGGTAAATATACATCTGAGAAAACAAATGGTTTTTCATTTGCAGGTAAAAGTGCAACAGACACTTTAGTTTCTTTTGTATGTGAAGTAACAACTCAATTAGATTCATCTTTAGTAACTCAATTAGAAATACCAGATTTTACATATCACATCATGGATAGTAATTTAGAAGTATCAACTATTTCATTAAAAAGTGGTAATATCCAAATAAAAGCATATGAAGCATCAAATGTTGCTCCTGTTGATACTAAACCTAGAAAAACAGATAATCCTGATTCTAGATTAAAACTAATAAGTGATACTAACTTAGATTTTACATTTACTCAATTCAAGACTGAATATAATTTAGAAGTATTATTTGAAGTAGATCATTTAGATCTACATGTTGTCCCTGTAAATGAAAATGCAACTGTTAAAATAGATGGTGATCAAAATCTTAAGATAGGTGAGAATGTTATAGATATATATGTAACATCACCTGATGAAACATCTATTACATGTTATACCTTAAAAGTTAAAAGATTAAAAAGAGGAGAAGAAATATATTATCCTGAGAAAGATGCTTCTTTAAAGGATTTAATAATCAGTAATTATCCAATTAACTTTGAAAGTATAGTATATGATTATAATATTCATCTTGCATATGATGTTGAACATATAACTATAAATGCTGTACCAACTGTAGATGAAGCTAGTATTGATATATCTGATACAGATAGATTAAAAGATGGAGATGCTGTAGCTATTACAGTTACATCTAAAGATGGTTCTAATAAGATGAAATATTTAATTCATATAACTAAAGATCAACCACCTAAAGATTATAAAGGTTATATCTTTGCTGGTGTTATAGTTATATTAATTGCTGTAATAATAGTTGTTATTGTTAAAACAAATAAAAAGAATCAAAATGATCCTTTATTAAGATTAAGAGGAGATAAAACTAAGATTAACTATGGTGAAAAATTAGATGTTAATAAAGTTCCTGATGCTGGAAGTGGAGTTAATACAGAAGGTGCTATTAATACTATAGATTTAACTAATACAGCTAAACCTATAGAAACAGAAGAAGTACTTGATTTAAATAGAAACCAAACTGTATCAGTTGTTACTACTTTAGATTTATCTAATGCTAAATTACCAAATGGAGAAGAAGTATTAGAAACTATTGAACCAACTGAAGTATTAACACCTAAACAACCTGTTGTACAACCACAACCAGTTGTTCAACCTCAACCAGTACAACCTGTTGTTCAACAACAATCAGTTCAACCACAGGTAATTGATATGACTAATGTTACTGTTCCAGCACCTCCAACTAATCCTAATCCAGTAGTAATACCTGTTCAAGAGGAAAAGAAGGAAGAGGTAGTTGAAGAAGTGAAAGATGAAATACCACCAATTCAACAAACAGTACCTGATAATCCTAATGTTATTAGACATGAACCTGAAAAGGAAAGTAATATATTTGATTAAAATAAAAGAACTACTTTATGTAGTTCTTATATTTTTCTATATAATCCTATAGCTTTACCTAATATAGTACATGTATTTAAGTATATAGGATCTAATGCATCATTTTCAGGTTGAAGTCTTATTTTATCTTCTTCTTTATAGAATCTTTTTAATGTAACTTCTTTTTCATCTGTCATAGCTACAACAATATCACCATTGTTACATACAGGTTGTTGAGCAACTATAACTATATCTTTATCATATATACCAGCATTAATCATTGAATCTCCATTACATTGAAGAGTAAATACTGCTTTATTTTCTGGTATTAATGATGCAGGTAATGAGAATGTATCTTCTGGATTTTCTATAGCTTCAATAGGATCCCCACATGCAACTCTTCCTAGTAGTGGAACATCTACTATATTATCTGTATCCTTTATATATTCATTATTAACACATAATTCAATAGTTCTAAATTTAGAATTTTGTTTCTTAATAAAACCTTTTCTTTCAAGTTCTTTTAAATGTGTATGAACTGTAGCAGGTGAAGATAAGCCCATTCCTGCACATATTTCTCTTACAGCAGGTGGATATCCATGTTCAGACATATACTTTTTAATAAAGTCTAATACTTTAGCTTGTTGAGTAGTCATATTATTTCCTGATGATTTTCTCATAATTTATTCCTCCTATTTATATAATCATAATAACAAACATATATACGAATGTCAAACATATGTTTATTATTTTTAATAAATATATATATTATATTAATTATTTATGTTATAATTCATGAATGTGAGGTGTTACTATGCAAGTACCTGATATGATGGAAGCTAAAAAAAGAACTAAAGATAATAATACTGAATTCATATATGTTGATCCTATGAAGAATAATAAATACTTAGATAAAAAGTATTATATTCGTACTTATGGATGCCAAATGAACGTACATGATTCAGAAGAAATAGCTGGTATCTTAGAAAACTTAGGTTTTGTTCCAACAGAAGAAATGGAAGATGCTGATCTTATATTATTAAATACATGTGCAATAAGAGAAAATGCTCATGATAAAGTATTTGGTTTCCTTGGAAGATGTAAACATATTAAAGAAAAGATTAATAAAGATTTAATTATTTGTTTATGTGGTTGTATGGCTCAAGAGAAATCTGTAGTAGATGAAATCATGAATAACCATAAATACATAGACTTAGTATTTGGTACACATAATATACATGAATTACCTGAATATTTACTTAACTTAAAAGGTAAATTAGATATTGAAGTTAAATCTAATGATGAAAATGTATATGAAATAGGTGAAGAATTTGTTAGAGCATCTAAATATTCTGCATGGGTTAATATCATGTATGGATGTGATAAATTCTGTACTTATTGTATAGTACCTTATACAAGAGGAAAAGAAAGATCTAGAAAATCATCTGATATATTAAAAGAAGTATGTAAGTTAAAACAATTAGGTTATAAAGAAGTTACATTACTTGGACAAAACGTAAATGCCTATGGAAGAGATAGAGATGATGAAATATCATTTGCTAAACTTTTAGAAGAAACTGCTAAGACAGGAATAGAAAGAATTAGATTTGTTACATCTCATCCATGGAATTTTACTGATGAAATGATAGATATAATAGCTAAATATGATAATATTATGCCTTATATACATTTACCATTACAATCAGGATCTGATAAGATTCTTAAACTAATGGGAAGACGTTATACAAAAGAAGAATATATAGAACTATTTAATAAAATAAAAGATAAAGTTAAAAATGCATCTATTACTACAGATATAATTGTAGGTTTCCCTGGTGAAACAGAAGAAGACTTTGAAGAAACATTAGATGTAGTTAATAAGTGTAAGTATGATGGAGCATTCACATTTATATTTAGCCCAAGAGTAGGTACTCCAGCAGCATCAATGAAAGATGATACTCCTTTATCAGTTAAAGAAGATAGATTACATAGATTAAATGAATTAATTAATAAATATTCTAATGAATCTAACTCTAAATATTTAGGACAAAAGGTAAAAGTATTATTAACTGATTATTCTGATAGAGATAAATTTAAATTAGCTGGATATACAGAAACTATGAAACTTGTTAATGTAGAATGTGATGAATCATTATTAGGTGAAATAGTAGAGGTTACTATAACTGATACTAAATCATTCTCAATGGATGGAAAAGTAGAGTAATATCTACTTTTTTATTTGTTATTAACTATTTTATATGTTATTATATATAACTAAATTGAGGGGTTAATATGGATAAAAAAGATACTTTCACAATGATGAGTGTCGCAAATATAGTATTAGACGAATATATATGTGCAGCATTATTACCTGACAAATTATACCGTTTAGCTATAACTGATGAAAACTTGATAGCTATCAACAAGTTTAGTATTGCATCATTTATTATTCTAGCTACAAAAGAAGATATTATAGAAAAGAAAGATAAATATAGAGATAATTTGTTATTCTCAATCATGAGTGAAGCTGCAGACAAAATAGCAGATAAACAAAATGATGGTTCTTATAAAATAGGTAATGTATCATTTGAAGATCCAGCAAATTTAGTATCTAGAATTAGAAATAAGATTGCACATGGAGATTATACTTTAAATGTTGATAATAAGTCTGTAATTCTAAATTTTGATGAAGGACCAGCAGAGATATCAATTGATAATATAGTATTTTTAGCTAGATTCTTAATGATGAAAATATCTGAATTTAGAAAAGTTGATGAATATGATAGATTGTTTGCACTTGGTATGATACCAACTGCAACACCAATTAATAAGAAAGTTAAAACAGATGAAGACTTAGACTTTTTAATTGATTCGTTTTGTTTAGTATTATTTAATATTTCAACAGAACAAGAATATATTCCTAAAGAAGCATATAGGTCGTTTCAATTGTTAAAAGTACAATTACAAATGACTTTAGCTAAGAAAAATATATCTACTAAAACAAATATAATTAAAATGGTTAGTGATATTTTAAGACCTAGTGTAGATGGATTTAATAAAAAATATAATGACACCAAACTTGATATAAGTGTAAGAAAACCAAATCCTGAAGAAAAAGAAATACTTAAAGATTTAATTAAAGGAACAATGTTCTATGATCAATATAATATAAGAGAATTAGCTAGTATTATTGGTCCTTTAGTTATGCGTGTATTAGATAATAGAAATGATAAATTTTTCTTATTAGGTGCATCATCTGACTTAATAGAAATGTTAGATGTAATAGATAAAACAAAAGAAATGAATATCAATGATGTTGCTGAAAAGATGTCTACGGCTACAGGTAGAATTGATATAAACCAAGATACTTTATGCTTATCATTAATATATAGATTCTTAACATTATCATATGCATATGAAAACTTTAATATAAATCTAGAAGATTTTGATTTTAGTTTCTTAAATCCTATTATAAATAATAATGATGATGTTGAATTAAAGAATATTAATATTCAATGTAACTCTGATAAAAAGAAAATAGTAAGTTGTAAGTCTAGTATTAAAGATACATATAAACATTATAAAGGATTACATAAAACTAAGAATTGTACTAACAAAAAAGAAAAGATTAAAGATCAAAGAAATAGATTAATCAATCTATTAAAATCTCTAGTTAATTTGTATAAAATGTCATTTATACATGATAAAGAAAGAGCATCAATTGAAAGTGATAGAAGAATTAATAAAGAATATTATAATAATAAAAATATATTAGAAGGTATTAGAAATGCTTTATCACATGGTAATATACAAATAATACCAACACCAGATTTAGAAGACACAATAATTGAGATAACAGATATGTATAAAGGTGAAGAAGTATTTAAGATTAGATGTAGTTATAAAGAATTAAAAGAAACAATTGATAATATATATAACAAAAGAACTTTATGCAAAGATAAGATTAAAATAAAATAATCTTATCTTTTTATTTTCATTTAATTCAATATTTGATATAATTTATTATGAGAATAAAGGGATGATTTGAATGGAAGGAAATAATCAAGATAACAAACAAGATCCTAGATTAATTCAACCACAAATAATAGGTGAACTACAAAAAGATAAAATAGGTAAACCTTTGATAGTAATTGAATTATTCTTATTATTTGGAATAGTATTGTTAATTCTTCCTACGGTTAACACTATGCTTAATGATGAAAATTCTGACTTATATAAAATGATATATGGTGGAACAGGTGAGAAACCAATATCAGGTGATGTTAATAAAACAGAATTTGCTGATGGTAAAGAGATGAATCTTATCAATGATGATTTACAATTAGTATTTGATAACTTAGTTATTAAAGATATTAAATTATTAAATGGTAAGATTACTTGTACAATGAAAGCATATACAGATAGTATTAATCTTGATGAAAAAGAATACTTCTTAATTATATATGCTCAAAGTGAAGATTCACCAGTTGGATCAGTTAAGTTAATCGGTAATTATGATATTACAGATACTGCTGTAGAATTAGATACTCATGGATTATCATTCAATGCTAATTATGGATATAAATGTAAGATAGTTGATATGGCTAAACAAAATTATCCAGAAGTAGAAA
Organism: uncultured bacterium; assembly: GCA_946611605.1. GTDB lineage: Bacteria > Bacillota_I > Bacilli_A > RF39 > UBA660 > UBA6985. The sequence continues at coordinate 10,172 of CAMODU010000019.1, read as the reverse complement.
TTGAAAACCAAGATACTACAGGACTAGGTACTATTACATGTGTAGATAATACAAGAACAATAAAATATACATTCCAAAATAGATTCTTAGTTAAAATTGAAGATGAAGACTATGTTAAGAATGTAGGATTATCTACAAATGATTATCTAGTAAAATTAGAAAATGCTAAAAATAAAGCTACTAATTTAGGTGCCCAAGTATCATCTATAACTGAAGTAGAAGATGGATTCAAGTTTACTGCAATTATAGATTATAATACTGAATATGTAATACCAGAAAGTGTTGTTGATTTTGATTATTATCCAGAGAATACATTAGTTGATAAAATAGTGTATACTGAAAAAGGTAAAGGATATGATTGCAGATGACATATAATTTCTGTATAAATGATTTTGAAGGTCCATTGGACCTTTTATTACACTTAATTAGATCTAACCAAATGGATATATATAATATCAATGTAGAAAGTATAACTAAACAATATATTGATTTTATAAATACATCTAAAGATATGAATATGGATGTTGCATCTGAATACTTAGTCATGGCATCTGAACTTATTCATCTTAAATCCAAATTATTACTACATAAAGATGATAAAGTAGAAGAAGATGATGAAGGATTTGAAATTAATTCAGAGGATGATTTAAGAAAGAAATTATTAGAATATGAAGAAATGAAAAGAATAACAGGTGAGTTTAGTATATTAGAAGATAAAAGATCTGAATTCTATACTAAGTTACCTAGTAATTTAGCTGAATATAAAGATTCAACTACTATAGTATCAGGAGATACTACATTAGATGATTTAGTAAATGCATTTAAGTTATTCTTAGAAAGAGAAAAATATAATAAACCTCTTAATACTAAGATAACTAGAAAAGAATATTCAGTACATGAAAGAACATCTGAGATAAGAAGTATATTAAAGACTAGAAAGAAATGTGATTTTACTTCTTTATTTGAAGAAGTATCTAAACCATATGTTATAGTTACTTTCTTATCTATATTAGAAATGTCTAAGAATAAAGAAATACGTATTGCACAAGATAAAACATTTGGAAATATTACAGTAGAAATGGTGTGATTTAAATGGACGATAAACTTAAAGAAAAGATAGGTATATTAGAAGGTATATTATTTGTTGTTGGCGATGAAGGAATAGATATTAAAGCTTTATCGGAAATCATGGATGATAAAGAAGATAATATTAAAGAATATTTAAAAGAATTAAAGAAAAGATATGAAAGTCCTGAATATGGTTTAAGAATATCTTACTTAGGTAATGCTTTTAAATTAACTACTAAACAAGAACATAAAGATTATTATGAAAAATTAGCATATAATCCAAGTACTAATAAATTATCTAATGCAGCATTAGAAACACTTGCTATTATTGCTTATAGACAACCTATTACTAATTCAGAGATATCTGATATAAGAGGAGTACAAACTGGTCAATTAGTAAGAAAGTTAGTTGCTAAAGGATTAATAAAAGAAGCAGGTAAGTCTGATATGCCTGGTAGACCAAACTTATATAAGACTACATCAGAATTCTTAGATTATTTTGGTTTAGCTACAATAGATGATCTTCCTACTATTAATCAAGAGAGTGAAGAACAATCTAATGAAGTAGAATTATTTTCGTCTATTTATAAAGAAGAGGAAAAAGAAAACGAGTAATTACTCGTTTTTATTTTGTATTAGCTTCAACAAATACTAATGCATCATTTATCCAACCTTCAGCAGGAGTTCCAATTCCTAATCCAAATCCATGATTTAATCCAACAATCATTTTTATTTCAGCAGGAATACCTTTAGCTTTAAGCCCGCTATTTCTTAGTTCCATATTAGAATAAGATATAGCTTGATCAGCTGTACCAACTATTGAATAAGTAGGTACTTCATTTCCTGTTACAGTATATACATTATTATATTGCATTACTAATGCAGATGGTTTATTAGTAATAGTTTGAGATACTTGATCTGCATACATAGATGCTTGAGCATTAGCCCATATACTATAATTATTATTTGTTAATCCTAATTCTTCTTTATGTTCATTTATATAATCAATTGTTCTTTTTAAATCATTTGTAGCATTTGGATTATTACGATATATAAGAGCAAATGCATTATAACCTAATTTAGATAATTCTAATGCTTGAGGGAAACTATCATGGATAGAACCAACATATTCCCATCCTCCTGCCATATGAATTGTATATGGTTTACTACTATTTCCTCTAAAATAAATTAATCCAACATTCTTTAAGGAAGGATCATTTTTCATTTCTTCTTCAGTATAAATATTATAGAATACTTTATTACCTTTATTAACTTGATCTTTTAAATAATTAATTATTTCTAATGTTTTATCTGAACTATAATTAGTATGATATTTAAGAGAATATATTAAATCAGATACAGTATAAGTATTATCTATATTATCTGGAAATAATAATCTTCCAAATCCTTTAAATTCAGGATAATTAATAATATCACTTATAAGTGTTTCTTTTGATAAAGTAATGTTTCCTTCTTCATCTGTTTTCATTTCATATGTACTACATCCAGTTATTATAAATATACTTAATAGTAGTATTAATATCTTCTTAATATGCATATTATCACCTTAATTAAATTATATAATTTTATTGTATTAAACAAAATAAAAAAACTACTATAAAGTAGTTGTTTACATATGGTGCCCCTGATCGGACTCGAACCGATACGGATTTAACTCCATTGGATTTTGAGTCCAACGTGTCTACCAATTCCACCACAAGGGCATTACAATTGTAATTATAACATAATTAATCATATATATGCTATAATTAATATAATAGGAGGTTAATGATATGTTTAATTTTAAAAACTTAGAAGCCTTACTTGATGTTAAATGGAAAACATTATTTAAAGATGCTGCACCTAAAGATAAGGAAGCAATATCAGTGATGGATAAAGATGATTATCAAGATATATTATCTGGTACTATATTATCCATGGTATTACATATTATATTAATAATAAATGGTATGTTTTTATCTAATCAAGGTACTGATATAGTTGCATCTAGAATATCAATTATTAATTTCTTTCCATTATTATTCTCAGTATTTGTATTAACAGATTTATTTTATAATTATAAGAATAGTACTAAAACAAATGGTATGTTTAATTATATAACTTTATTATTTACTTTCTTTTATACAATAGGTGTAATAGGATTAATATTTCCTTGGATAAAAGCTATATATGTATCTCCATTTATAGGATTAATATCTGTTATATGTATATTAGGTATAATAGTTGCTAATTTATTTATATTATCTGGTAATGTTGGTTATTCAGAGAAAATCTATAATGAATATAAAGAAATACATAAAGATGATGGAATACATCCTGATATTACAGTAGAAAGAATTAATACAGGCGATATAGCAGATCATTCTTTTAAATATTGTAAAGTATGTGGTGAAAAGAATGATATTAATAATACTACATGTTCAAGATGTGGAAATATGTTATAATTTAAGTAATAATAAGAGGGTGCTAGCATGAACGAAAAAGGATTAATTGAACAAGTATTAAGATTAATAAACAAGAATTATTCTGATATATATGTTGTTGATATCATGAGTGATAAAGTTTATTCTTTTGCATTTACTCAAGAAAATAAATTAATTATAAATGAAACATTCAGTTATACTGAATTTATTGAAAGAACTAAGAAAATAGTTCATCAAGATGAAATAAAAGAATATTTTGATGCTTTATCATTAAATAAATTAGAAGCTGATTATCAACAAAATAGAGAAGAAACATTAGTAAAATATAGAAAATTAATGCCTACAGGTGAATATAGATATTTTATTAATATTATTAACTATCTTCAATTTGAAGATCGTAAATTAATATTTATGATGAGTGAAGATGTTAATACTAGATTCTTAGATGTTGAAAAAGATAAGTTTAAACTAGAAGAACAAATAGATACATATAAAACTAAGATAAGTGATGAAAGAGAAGTTATATCTGATGCTATATATAAAGTCAATAATATGTTAGCATCATCTGATTCATCAGTTGATACTAGAAATTATATTAATTCTATATTTAAGAATGTATCTACTGATAATAAAGAATTAAATAAAGTTATCTTAGATAAAGTTATGAATACAGTTGATTATAAGAAACCATCTATTTTAATATGTGATGACTCTGCTATTATAAGAAATTCTTTAAAAAGAATATTCCAAGATGAATTTAATATAATTTTTGCCAACAATGGTAAAGAAGCTGTAGAAATAATAAATAAGAATGTATTATCTATGAACTATGATAATACTAAAGAAAATATAGTAGGTTTATTATTAGACTTAGTAATGCCTGAATATGATGGATTCTATGTATTAGATTTCATGAAAGGTAATAAACTATTTAATAGATTACCAGTTGCTATTATATCTGGTGATGAAACTAAAGAAACAAGAAGAAAAGTATATCAATATGACATAGTAGATATGCTAGAAAAACCATTTAATTCAGATAATATTAGAAGAAGAATATCTAAGATTATTAATCTATATTCATCTAGAACTAATTTATCTAATATAGTAGAAGTACAAGATGAAGCTATTAAATCTACAAATGATTCTAATTTAATACCAATCATGAATCAAATAGTTGCTAACTATGTTAATAGTCCTGAATCTATTAGACTATCTAATATAGTTAGAGTTATTACTTTAAAAGTAAAAGAGATGAATCCTGAATTTGGTATTGATAATAAATACGCTGATGCTATTATTAAACATGCTTCTTTATATAATATAGGTGCTATAGCAATGCAAGAAAATATGATAGTAACATCTGATGCTATTAGACATGAAATAGAAAATGGTTTAACTATTGTTGATAATTATATAACTGATAAGTATGAAAAGGGTGTAGTTAATAATATTATTAAGTATGCTTGTGAAATGTACAATGGTTTAGGATATCCTGATGGTATAGAAGGAGATAATATACCAATTGAAGCAGCTATAGTTAATATGGTTGTTAGAATAATATCATCTTCATCTATTACTGCAGGTATAAAAGATGTACTTGATGAAAGTAATAAATATAATCCTAAATTAATAAATGTATTAAATGAATGTAAGAAGGATTTAAAAGAAATAAAATAATGTAAAGTCAATTGTTATCGAATACTTATATATATTATAATAAATATATAATAGGAGTGGTCTTATGAGTAGAATAAAGGCTATTATAATATCAGGTGTATTTGTGCTTATTGCTACTATTATGATGGGTTCTATGTATGTATTTAGTAACATATCATACTCATATAGTTATGATGATATATCAGTTTCTACTGATGTATTAATAAATAATATTAAAACTATTAAAGCAATAGATACAGTTCAACTTGATGGACCTAATATAAAAGGTGAACAAATTGATTTAGAAGTAGATCTTCAACCATATGAAACATATGAATTCTCATTTGATGTTAATAATCTTACTAATATAGATTATAAATTAAATAAGTTACAAATTAATACATATGATGAAGATGCAAATGATTATTTAACATTTGATATGACATATGACAATGGTAAACAAGTTAATGTATATGATGAATTATTAACTAATACTAAAAGAACTATCATTGTTAGAATGACTTATAATAAGAATGTTACTGATACTAAGACATTTGATTTAAATATAAATATGGATTATAATCCAAGTGCTATAAGATAGCTATTGCTATCTTTTTTTATCTAATATATAATAATATTTGCTTAAAGGGGTGATAAAGATGAAACTATATACTAAAACTTTAGGTTGTAAGGTTAATGCTTATGAAACAGAAGCAGTGGAAGAAGATTTCATTAATCATGGATATGAATTAACTGATGATATAACATCAGCTGATGTAATCATTATTAATACTTGTACTGTAACTAATCAAGCTGATGCAAAATCTAGAAAAGAAATAAGAAGTGCTAGAAGATTAAATGAAAGTGCTTGTTTAGTCGTATGTGGTTGTTCATCTGAACATCATAAAGATGCAATTAAAGATCTAGGTATGAATATCTTAATTGGTAATCATGGTAAGATGGAAATATATAATCTTGTACAAGAATATAATAAGACACATGAAAATATCTATAAGTTTACTGATATGAGAAAAGTTAAATTTGAAAATATGGATATTCATAAGATGGTTGGAAAGACTAGAGCATTTGTTAAGATTCAAGACGGATGTAATAATTTCTGTGCTTTCTGCATTATCCCTTTTATGCGCGGGAATATAAGATCTAAAGATATTAACATCTGTATAGATGAAATAAAAGAACTAGTTAATCAAGGTTATAAAGAAATTGTATTAACTGGTATTCATACAGGTTCATATGGAGATGGAGAAGACTATGATTTAACTGATCTAATTCATGAAATATCTAAATTTGATGGATTGGAAAGAATTAGAATATCTTCTATTGAAATAACTGAATTAGATGATAAATTCTTAAAAGAATTTAAAGATAATAAAAAGATATGTCCTCATCTACATGTACCTGTTCAATGCCCTAATGATAAGATACTAAAACTAATGAATAGAAAATATACATTAGATGAATATAAAGATAAAATCAATACTTTAAGATCCTTAAGAGAAGATGTTAATATTACTACAGATCTAATTGTAGGATTCCCATATGAGAATGATGAAGACTTTGATTCTATCATGGAAGAATGTAAGAAAATAGGTTTTTCTAAGATACATACATTCCCTTATTCAAAAAGAGATGGAACTAAAGCATCTACATTTGAACAAGTAAAAGATGATATTAAAAAAGATAGAACAGATAAGATGTTAAGATTATCTGATATCTTAGAATCAAAGTACTATCAATCATATATAGGCAAGACATTAAGAGTACTTGTTGAAAAAGACTATGGTCTAACTGATAATTATATAAAAGTAGAGTTAGATAAGAAATGTAAAGAAAATACCTTTGTAGATGTAAAGATAAGTGAAGTAGAAGGTACAAAAGTAAAAGGTATAGTTATTTGAGTGTTATAATTATAATAGGTGGTATATATGGATAAGTTTAAATTAAGAAATAAAGGTAAAGAAATAGGAACTGTATCATATAAAGTAAATAATATAAAGAAATTAAGTAAGAACCAATATAAGTTTATTGTTTCAACTTTATTAGTAGGTGGTATAGCAGTATCTATGTTAGCCCATGGTAATAAAGATAAAGGTGAAGAAGTAGTATCTGAAGAAGTAACAATGGAAGAATCATTAGTTCCTTCTAATGAATTATTTAGAGCTGATTTATTTGAAATAGATAAAACTGAAGAAGATGGAACTATATTATTTGTTGATTCAGATTATTTAAATAAGCATAATTATATACCATTAGATGATATTGATACTAGATATGATTTCATTGTATCTTTCAATGATGAAGTTCATAAAGAAAATAAATATCCAGATTTAGATTTAACTGAATTTGATGAATATTATAAAATGTTTAGAATGGTATATGAAGAATATATTGATGGAGATCAAAAAGATAGTATATCTCAAAAAGAATATATACTTGAATTAGAAAAAAGAATAATAGAAATTATTCATTCATTTAATAAATTATCTTATATACCAAATGCAGTATCATATGATGAATATTTATTAACAACTATTCCTAATGAAGGTGAAAAGAAATATACAGTAGAATATGAAATACCTAAAGATTCAACTTTATCTGAAATATTAAGTTATACAGATAATAATGAAGAATATAAAATATCTAAAGAAGAAGTATTAGCTAATCCAAATAATAAAATAGATAATGAAGATTTAATATATGCAGGAGCTACATTAACATTACCTAATTTAGATGAAGGTGATTTAACTGATATGGGATATACCCTAGAAATAACTCCTACAGATGAATTAACACAAAGACATGAATGGATTAATGCTGAATTAGATGGAATAGATATTTTATCTGGTGATGATATATCTAAGACTAATTTAGAAAGTCTTAAGTATTCAATTAATAAATTTAATGAAGCATATGATGCATATATGAATGGTGATACTTATGTAGATACTGAAATAGTATATGATGCAAGAAAAATATGTGATTCAATATTCCTACTAACAGGTCATCAATATGAAATACAACCAGTGAGAGTAAGATAATATGAAGATGAGTGAATATTTAAAGAAAAAGAGTGTATTATTAATAATAACTCTTTTAATAATTATATTTATTGTAGTATTTTCTATTATTACTTTTATTGGTAAGGGTGATAAAGTTCAAGAACAACCATTAAAAGTAGAATATAATATAGCATCATTAGATGCACCTATGGATAAGGAAGATGGAGGATTATTTGCAAGTACATCTACTATATCTATAACTAACAATCATAAAAAAGAAGCTAAGTATAAATTAGTTGCTCATATAAATGATGATAATACATTAGATTTATCTAAAGTATATATAAAGATATATGCAGATACTTATATATTATCTGATGTTAAAGATAATATATATGAAAGTACTATAGATGGTAATTCTACATTTGATTTAAAGATTAGATCATGGATTGGATCTGATTTAATAACTGAAGAAGATTTAGATAAACAATTATCTATAACATATGAAATTATAAATGAATAAAAAAAGATAGAATGTTATATTTCACGCATTCTATCTTTATTTTTATATGGATTTTTAGGATCTATCTTATCAACAAATAAGATTCCATTTAAATGATCTAATTCATGTTGATATGCAACTGATATATCTTCTCTTACTCTTATTTTGTATTCATTACCATCTATATCATATGCTTTAAAAGTACATCTTGCATATCTAGGAACAATACCTTCAACAGGTCTATTAACTGATAGGCATCCTTCGCCTTCACCTACATATATTAATTCTTCTGAATGAGATATCATTTCAGGATTAATTACTATATGTCTTTCAAATGTTCCATCTCCATTATCTTCAGATACAACAAATATTCTATCTAGTCTTCCTAATTGAACAAAAGACATACCCATACCAGCTCTAATATCATACTTTTCAGCAATCTTCTCATCTTGAGACATTTCTAAATATACTAAAGTATCTTCTATCAGTTTCTTAGTTTCATCATCTAGAGGAAAAGTAACTTCTTTAGATACTTGATGTAATCTTTTATCTTTTTCATCTAGTATTTCTATTTTTGGTAACTTCATATTAATCACCCCTTAAGCAGTTATAATTATAACAAATAATTTTAAAAAAGTAAAAATGTAGTAAAGTTGACTGTTAATTCTATATCAACTATTTTTTGATGTGTAAATATAATATATAATAATAAAGTAAGAGGGTGAATACAATGAAAGATAGATTGTTCAACTTTGTTCCTGTATTTATGATTCTAGTAATTGTATTTACATCAATAACTAATAAAGTTAACTTGAATGAATCAAATATTAAAAATGAAATATTAAAAGCTGCTAATACAAATGAAGTAATAGATACTAATTTAGATCTACCAATTCTTGAAGATGGATTTAAGAAAGTAGATATCTTTGTTGATGGTAGTAGACTATCATTTGATAAGAGTAATACTATAACTGAATTAGATTATACAACAGTTAATAAGATTAATATGTCTGATAAATCTAAATGGAGTGTTATAACTGATAATTTAGTTGAAAATAATAACTATTCAAATGGTGTTATTAACTTAAATGATAATAAATATAATAGTATATCTATTAGTTTTATCTATGAAGATGATGAATATAACTTTACTTTAATAAAAGGAGAAGAAGGTTATGTATTAGTTAAATCAAATATTAAACTAATACATGGTAGTATTAATTCTCTATGGTATCAATACTTCTATGATTTAAATACAGCTATTAAAGCTGCTAATCAAGATGATACAATTATTTTATATGATGATATAGAAGTTAATAATACTATTAATATAAGTAAAAGTATTAATATAATATCTAATACAAATGATAAAAATCAAAAAATAGCTACTATTGATTTAAATAAATTTATTTCTAATAATGAATTAAATAAAATTAATGTTCAAGAATCTCCAAAGAAAAAAAATCAAAATATTAAAAA
>CAMODU010000018.1 GCA_946611605.1 uncultured bacterium | reverse complement strand
TAATAATATATTAAATTTAGTTAAGAAACATTCAGATAAATAATATATTACTTTTTGGTATAAAATTATAACATTTCTTATATTAGGTATACTTTTTATATCAGCTTCTTTAAATAGTTTATCCATATCAGTTATAAATGTATATGCCTTTATAGGAGATGAATAGTTCTTTAGTATTTTAAATAAATTATAAAGATTTGCATTTAAATACATTTCTTCCATTTCGTCTTTACCTATTAATATATCTAATAAACCACATATATATTTAGACATTATATAAGTCTTACAATAATCTTCAGTTTTAGATTCATCATAATCTAAGAAATATCTATCATCCATTAAGGCTGTATAACCTTCATTTAATCCTTCACCAATTCCATATCCATCATTGTCGACTTGCATAAATCCACATAATATTCTATCCATTAATTCAATTCTAGATGCAGCATGTAATAGTTCATGCATTATATTCCTTTTTAAATAACCTTTTCGATATTTTATAATATTTTTACCTACATTATATTCAGCTGCAGCATATGGTAGTTCAGTATCTTTATTTGATACAGGAATAATATCTATATCTTTTATATTATGATAAAAATTACTTAGATTCTTTCCTTTCATTTTATTAATAAAATCTTTAATATAATCAGGATAATCATCTATATAATCTACATCTTCATTTATAATAGGTGCTTTTTTAATAACCATTGTTTTCATATAACCACTTCTTTAGTTGTTTATTATAATAAAAAAAACATCTATTTTCTAGATGTTTTCTTATTTAACTTTTCTTTTTCTTTTCTATAACAAATAATATTAAGTATTATTATAGGAATAAAGATTGCACATGTAGCAAGTATATCACCTATAGGTTTAGTTAAGTTAATTGATAATATAAATAAATATATCCAACCTAATATACCTATAAATAAATATTCTAATTTCTTAAATACTAATGTCGCTATAGACATGATTGCAATTATTGCAGTTATTACAAGTATTAATGCCCAGAAAGTAGATGAGTATAAGTTTTGTAATACTAGATCTATTCCTATACCTTGATATATTTGAGAATCTGAATAACTAAGTGAATCAGAATAAACAAATGCTAGAGTAGAAATAATACTTAATACTACTTCTGCAATAGTTAATAATATTAAATATATACTATGTTCTTTAAAAAACTTTTTCATATACTATCACCATATTAATTATATCATATATATGTTAATATAGTGATAGGTGATTAATATGTGGGGAGCAATAATAGGTGATATAGCAGGTTCTACTTATGAAGCTGAACAATTTGGAAATGTTCATAAAGTAAGTGTAGATAAAATAATAACTGATAAATCTATGTTTACTGATGATACTATATTAACCATAGCTATATTAGATGCATATTTAAATGATAAAGATTATGAAAATAAAATAAAAGAGTATGCTAATAATTATAGAGGTGTTAAGCATCCTGGTTTTCCAGATGCTTTTTCACAAGGCTTCTTAAGATGGGTAGATGGAGTAAGAGATAATAATTCTATTGGAAATGGTGCAATGATGAGAATATCTTCCATACCTTTTTTATCAACTGATTATATGCAAATGCTAGATGATGTTAAAGCAGCAACTATGACATCTCATAATACGGAAGAAGCCATTAGTTGTACGGTAGTAATATCAGAAATTATTTATTCTGCATTAAATGGTGAAACAAAAGAAGAATTAGCTCATAGATATAAGGATTATATTTTCTATAAAGACTTTATTGAGTTTAATGCAACATGTAAGAAGACATTAAATAATTGTTTATATGCAGTGTTTTCTTCTTCATCATATGAAGAAACAATTAGAAAAGTTATATCGTATGGAGGGGATACTGATACTGATGCTTGTATTGCTGGAGCTATGGCCGAGAGTTTATATGGTGCTCCATCATATTTAATAGAAGAAGCTAGAAAGAAATTGCCTGATTCATTTATATATTTATTAGATCAAGCATATGAAAGGAAAAATAAAAAGATACGTTAAGTATCTTTTATTTTGGTTCTTGATACCATGCTGTATCAACTCTAACATTTGTTGATATTGGCATTGGATTTGGTAATGGGAAGTTAACTAGAAGTGGAACTTTAAATGCAGTACCAAATACTAATCCCATACCAGGATGTAATGTTTTAATCTTTTCTATTGTTTCATCAGTAACATTTGATGATATACCTTTAACAATAGTTAAGTCTTCTGGATAGAATAATCTAAATACTATGAAGTTAGAACATTGAGATAATGCTGTTTTAGATAACTCATTAGGTCTTTGAGTTATGAATCCTAAGATAGTACCATACTTTCTACCTTCCTTAGTAATTCTATCAAATATATTATATCCTAAGATATCTATATCTCTATCGTTTTGAACATATCTATGTGCTTCTTCTAGAACTATATGAATTGGATAAGAACCACGTGATTCTAATCCAGTAGTAAATTCGAAGAATAACTTACTGAATATTTTTGTAATACTCTTAGCAAATTTATCATTTAAATATGATAAGTTAACATCTACTAATTGAGCAGGTTCTTTTGTATCAGTAGTAGAGAAGAATTGATCAATATAATCTGCTTTAGATATATAACCATTGAATTCAAAATAATTTGCTTCAGGTGAATTGATAATTCCTTGTAATCTTGATTTTAATACATTATTTCTATCAAATATTGTTTCTGATGTAAATGCACCTTCATTAATTAATGAGAATTCAAGTGCATAATAAATATCAGCTAATGTATAAGTAAGATTTGGTTCAACTTTAATATCATCTATATCTAGTTTAGTTTTAGATTGTAAGAAATCTATAACTAAATTTAATGCATTAATCTTATTTTGTTCATCTATTAATAAACATTGTCTAAGTGTTCTATCATATCCAGGTTGTCTAATCATTGAGTTAAGATTAAGTGTAGGAGTATTATATGATGTTAATACTGATATAACTTGATCTCTCATTTGGTTAGGTTGTTTACCTGATGATAAGATATCAAGACATGTTCTTGCTATAATATTATCTTTGTATAATACAGCTTTAGGATCATTTGATTTAAATATCTTAACTAATTCTAGTGCTTGCTTTAATACTGGTAATTGAGAAACACTGTCAGCACCTAATAATATAGCTAAGTCATCTACATCTAAGAAGTATGCAGGTATTGTTAATAATTCAGCATTACCAAATGCTTGTTGAGTAGTAAACTTCTTAAAGTGTAATCCTGCAAATCTATCCATTTCATTAAATGTGTCATAGTATTCACCATATACATCGAATAATACCATATGAGCATTCTTAGGAACTTCATTAGAAGATGCAAAGAATACATTTTGGAATAGTCTAGCTAAACCACAAGATTTACCTGATCCAGTATTACCTAATATAGCAAAGTGATTAGCAAAGAATTCATTTAATGAACTTGTAATTAAATAATCTTTATAGATAGGTGATGTACCAATTAATAAATTCTCTTTAGATAAATAATCTTGAGAACCTAATATTGATTCAAGTTCAGACTTAAATATTATTCTAGCAGTAGTATTCATTGATGGTTTTTTTAATACACCGTTTGCAAACTTACCATTAATGATTTCACCAATTAATTGAATAACTATTTGTCTTGTATCTATACCAACTATTTCTCCAACTATCTTATGATCTTCTTCAGGAAAAACAACATGATATCCTATATAGTTAGTATCAGCTACTCCTTGTTTGTTTTGTACATATATTTTTGAATTATCAAATCCTAATATTGTTCCAAACATTTCAATCACCCTTTATTCTATATATAATTTTATCATTTTTAATTGTTATTTACTAGTATTATTTTATATGATAAAATAATTTAGGTTAAGTGAAGTGATATGTATGAAAAATAGATTTACATTAAATTTTATTGTTATATTTACTTTATCTATTTTAGTAGAATTTTTATTCAGAATTATATCTGAATTACCTATATTTGAATTATCAATTATAAGAATTATATTTGGTAATGTAATACTATCAAGTGTGATAGCATTTATCTCATCATTAATGAGTTATAAGATAGGTAAGTGGATTAATTTCTTCTTTGGATTTGTTATATCCTTCTATGCATGGTTACAATTAGGATTTATGAATTTCTTAGGAGTTTATATTTCATTACAAAATGCATCTCAAGGAGAAGCAGTTAAAGATTATGTAGGTGACTTCTTTGCTAGTTTTATGCCTATATATTATTTAATGTTTATACCTATAGTATTAGTATTAATATATTTAATAGTATTCTCAAAAAAATTTAATGATCTTAAACCACTTAAGTTTAAGAAATTATTCTTATATAGTTTATTATTAATATGTTTAGCATCTAATGTTTATTATGTATCTTTAACAAGTAAATTATTTGAAAATAAATATTCATCTATATCTAATAAAGCATTATTTATGAATGTATCAAATCAATCTTTATCAATATCATCGTTTGGTACTTCATCATTTGGTTTATTAGATTTAAGAACATTTATATTTGGTGCTGATAAGCAAGTAGAAGAAGAATTTAAATTTACTAATGATAAAAAAGCAGATAAAGAAACTAATGCTAATACGAGATATATTAATGATACAGCATGGGAAGAATTAATTAAGAGTACAACTAATTCAACATATAATAAATTAAATAATTATTATATAAATCAACCTATTACAGATAAGAATGAATATACAGGTATGTTTAAAGGCAAGAATGTAATATTTATTCTTATGGAATCTGCTAATGATATATTATTAGAATATCCTGACTTATATCCTAATATGGCTAAGATGGTAAATAATGGTTGGAATTATGTTAATAACTATTCACCTAGAAATGCTTGTGCAACTTTAAATAATGAATTCTCAGGAATGACTTCATTATTCTCAATCAATTCATTATGTACTGCTAAGAAATATAGATATAATAGTTATACACAAGATGTTTTTGAAACATTTAATAAAAATGGATATACTACATTCTCAGCTCATGATTATACTGAGGCATATTATCCACGTAAGACTATTCATACTAGTATGGGTTCTGGGGATTACTATGGTGTTCAAAGATTAGGTATTCCTTATTCAAATGAATATATTAACTGGGCTAATGATGATGATTTCATGGGTGCAGTTCTTAAGATAATAGATAAGAAACAAGAAGATAATAAACCATTTGCCGCTTGGTTAACTACTGTATCTGGTCATCAACCATATTCAGTAGATTCTATTCAAGGTAATAAATATATTGGTATCTCAAGTAGTAAGTTACCATATGATGTAAGAAGATTTATGTCTAAGTTAAAAATACTTGATGATGGTTTAGGTGTCTTAATGGATGGTCTTGAAAAAAGAGGAATACTTGAAGATACAGTTATAGTATTATATGGTGACCATTATCCATATGGTATTTCTAAAGATCATTTAAATAAAGCTTTATCTTATAAAACTACTGAAGATATGAATGCTGAGCAAGTTCCATTAGTAATATATAATCCAACTATGGAACCAAGAGTAATTGAAGATTATACATATTACTTAAATATATTACCAACTATATTTAATATGACTGATGTTGATTATGATCCTAGATTATTATTAGGTACTGATATGAACTCAGAAGATTTTGAATCAATGGTAGTATTCTCAGATGGTTCATGGAAGAATGAATATGGATATTATAAAGCATCATCTAATAAGTTTAATAAATATAAAGATGGTTATACTGAACAAGATATAGCTAGAATCAATAATGTTATTGAAACTAAGATGAAAATATCTGAATTATCAATTGAAACTAATTACTTCAGTTATTTAGGAAAGAACTTAGCTAAGATTAAACAAAAACTAGAAGAAGAAACAATGTGTTTAAATGCTGAGAAAGATGATTACATCAATGGAACACATAAATCACTTATAGAAGTTGAAGATGCTGATGTTCAAGTATCTGAAGATTCAAATCCTGAAACAGGTGGAGAAGAATAAAAGAAAGTATAATTACTTTCTTTTTTATTATGATATAATTAAAAGGTATAAGGTGATTATATGGAAAAGAAATTAATAATTAAAGGTCACGATAAAAATCTATTTGTTAAGTTTTGGAATTTTTGTTGGAATATATATTATAAGAATCCTGAAATATGGAATTATATAATTGTAGGATTATTAACAACTGTTGTTAGTTTATTAACATATTTTATTGTTACTAGAACTATATTAAATCCTAATAATCCATTTGAGTTACAAATAGCTAATATAATATCTTGGATATTTGCAGTTGCTTTTGCATATTTTGCAAATAGAGTATATGTATTTAATAGTAAGAATAAAAACATAGGATTAGAATTAATTAAGTTTGTTGGAACAAGAATAGCAAGTTTATTAATGGATATGTTTTGCATGTTCATGATAGTAACAGTTTTTAGTTTAAGTGATGTAATAGGTAAGATAGTATCTCAAGTAGTTGTTACTATAGCTAATTATATATTATCTAAATTGTTTGTATTTAAAAAGTAGGTATTAACCTACTTTTATTTATGCAATATTATTTAAGAATGTATCAATTGCAGATGTATCTAATTGAAATTGATTATCTGGATCAACTATAGGATTATCATCATCTACTTCTATTATTGATGAATTAAATCCATCATTGAATTCAATTATATCATCAATAATCTTAGTTAACTCATCTTGTGCTTCACTTATAGCTTGCATATCATCATTAGCTTCTTTAATCTTTAATTCTTGATTATCGATTCTTTCATTTATATCTTCTGCATCTGTTAATGTATTTATATATTCTTCTTTGTGATTTGCCCATGCGTTTTCAATTAAGTTATCAACAGCATGTCTTGATTCTTCTAATACATCATAATTCATATTATCACCTATAATAATTATACCATACTTAAGTATTTAGTAAATATGTAGAAAAAATTTCTTTAACAAATTAATTTCAAAATATGTTATAATGAATATAGATATAATATTTATCACGAAAAGAGGTTATATATATGGCTAAGAGAAAAAACGAATATGTAGAATCAAAAATAGAAATATTAGATCTTGAAAGTGATGTTATAAAAGTATTAAAAGATAATAAAATAGATACTATTGGTTTATTATGGACTCAAACAAGGAAGTCTTTAAAAGCCTTAGGATTAAAGGATTCAGATATAAAACAAATAATAATTAAACTTCAATTATTAGGTTTAGACTTAAACAAAAAGATATATAACTAAAATATATCTTTTTTTATTTATTTTTATAGAAATATAAACTATTAAATGTTATAATTAAAATAGTTTGAGAATAGGAAAGTGATTATATGAATTCACAAGAAATATTTAACAATTTACGTGTTGTAGTTGATCATGATTATATCATTGATATGATAGAAGAAATTAAAGCTGCAAGTAACAATAGTGAAGAGGAATTATCATCACTTTTAAATAAAGATAAATCTCAAGTAGAAGAATTAAATAAAGTTGATGCTCTTCATTTCTTTGAAGGTATATTACCTATATCAGTTATTAATAATGATATAGAATTTGCATATAGTTTAATTAAAGATACTTCTATTTCATTAGAAGAATTTAAAGAAGCTATAGCAAATAATAATGAAGATGTTATCTTTAAATTTAAAGAAGGTTTAAAAGAATTAATAATTAAAGATAATAGTATAGTTGTTGATTCTAATCAAATATATCCTGATGTAGAAGAGTTAAAAGATGATAAGAGTAAGATACATGAAATAGTAATAAATGCATCTGCTAAGAATTATTCATCTATATTAGCTGATTTATATACAAGAATAATTGAAGATAAAGTTCCATTTAAAATGGATGTTAGATTACCAATAGATCTAAAAAAAGGTTATATGGATCCTATTAAGATAAGTGTATCATCTTTATACTTTGATAGAATGTTATCTATTGTAAGTGATATTACATATGATCATAAAGATGAAATACTTCATCCTTCTTGTATTGTTGAAAGTATTGAAGGTGGATTATATGGATATGCTCCATATGATGTAGAAAAAGATGTAAGACCTATTAATATAGTATTAGATGTTATTAATAAAACTATAGATGAAACTATAAAAGATTTTGTTGACACACATCCAAATGTATTAAGAGTAGTTAATAATAAATGGAAAAATAAAATGGATAACTTAGAAGTTATACGTACAGATTATCCTGATATATTTGAAAACATGGTAGATAACATATTAACTTATCTAGAACAATATGATATTGATTTAACTAATTTATATACAATTCCTAGATTAACATTATATTCTAGCGATTTAGATTTATTAAATAATTTTGTTTCTACATTACCTAATGAAGTAGAAAACATAGAACAACCTGTGAATGAAGTTGATAACAATATTACACAAGAGACACCAACTGAAGAACCAACTCATTCAATAAATGATTTAATTACTAATGAGGTTGCTATTGATTCTACTATACCTGAAGCATGGGTAGATCCAAGTCATCCACAAGAAGATGTTAATTGGGAAACTCAACCAGTTGAAGAAGAAACTGTTGAACCAATACCACAAGAGATAGTTGATGAAATGGTTAAAGAAGATGAAAAAGTTAATCAAGCTAAAGCATTAGATGTTAATTATCCAGTATTTGGTGAAGCACCAATTCAACCTGTTGATGAACCTGCACCAACTCCTGTAGTTGAAGTAGTAGGAAATCCAGTAGAACCAACATTAGATACTGTAACTGAAGAAGTAGAACCAGTTCCACAAGAACTTGTTAATGAAATGGTTAAACAAGATGAACCAATGGATCAAACACAAATACTAAATGTTAATTATCCAGTATTTGGTGAAGCTCCAGTAGAACCTATTGATGAACCTGCACCAACACCAGTAGTTGAAGTAGTAGGTAACCCAGTAGAACCAACATTAGATGTTGAAGATGAAGAACAAGATGAAAAAGTATTTAATACAGGTGCTTATCCTGTAACTGATATACAAACTAAACCATTAGATGATATTACTCCAAGTGAAGCAGAATCAATTGCAAATGCTCCACAAAGAGGTGAAACTCAAAGTGCTCCTGAGATGGCTGAAACATTAGGAGTATTTAAAGATGTTATAAGTGTTGAAGATGCTTTAACTGATATCACTAATGAGGAAGGTGAAACAGTTACTATAATTGATTACTTAAAGAAACATAATGCAGAAGAATTATTAAATAAGGTAGTTAATTCTGATGTTCAAGATAATATGCCTGGAAAAGACTTCTTATCTGTAGTTATTATTCCTATGCTTAAAGAAGGATATCAATATAATGATATTATAACTATGCATTCTGAAGGTATGGAAGATATTGCTCCAGCTAAAAAAGAAGGTTTCTTTAGTAAGTTATTTAAGAGTAAGAAGAAGTAGGATTATTCCTACTTTTTTATTTGTAATATGATATAATTATCTTGGTGATATTATATGGAAGCATATAAAGGAAAAGAGTTACATATCTATCCAACAGACTATGTACTTTTAGATATAGAAACAACAGGATTTAAGCCAAGTGAATCAGAGATAACTGAAATTGCTGCATATAAGGTTAAAGATAATAAAGTAGTTGATACTTTTTCATCTTTAATAGGAATTAATAATCCTATTCCACCAAATATAGTAGAAATAACTCATATAACTGATGATATGGTTAAGGATCAGCCTAAGATAGATGTTGTATTAAAGGACTTTAAAGAATTCTTAGGAGACAATATTATCATAGGTCATAATGTAACATTTGATATTGATTTCTTAACTCATTATTCATATCAATGTTTTGGAGAATATATATTAAATGATTATGTAGATACTTTAAGAATAGCAAGAAAGTTATTACCTAATCTAAGTCATCATAAACTAGAAACATTATCTAAGTATTATGAATTAGATGTAGAAGGAGAACATAGAGCACTTAAAGATGTAGATTTAACTTATACTATATATAATAAATTAAAGGAGTTAGAAGATGAAAGAATCTCTACTATACAAGATAATTAGACCTTTAATTAATATATATGTAAAACTTATTATTAGACCTAAATATATAGGACTAGATAATATACCTAAAAAAGAAAAGATTATTCTTGCTGGTACTCATACTAGTATGAATGATTCAATACTATTAATTAGTTCAACTAAAAGACCAGTTCATTTCTTAGCAAAGAAAGAACTATGGAAATTCCCACAAGGATTATTTTTTTCTCATTTAGGATTAATACCTGTTGATAGAAAGAATAAAGATACTAAATGTTTATCTATTGCAACAGATTATTTAAATGATAATAAATTAATATTAATATTTCCTGAAGGAACTATTGAAAAAGAACATGGAAAACTATTACCTTTTAAAATAGGTGCTTTAAAATTAGCTAATGATACAAATACTAAAATAGTACCATTTGCTATAAAGGGTAAGTATTATAAAAAAGGTTTAACTATTAGATTTGGTAAACCAATTAAAATATCTAATGATTTAGATAAAGAAAAAGAAAGATTAATAAACATCATAGAAGATTTAAGGAAGTGATTATATGAAAATGCCTTGGCTATATAGAGTAGGTAGATTCATTCTTGGGCCATTTTTTATGTGGTACTATAATCCTAAAGTAATTAATAAAGAAGTATTAAATACTGAAGGACCAGTTTTAATTGTAGGAAACCATAAACACTTATATGATCAATGTATGACTATAGTTGTATCTAAAAGATTTGTTAAGTATATGGCTAAAATCGAATACTTTCAAGATTGGAAAACTAGATGGTTCTTTAAAGGTGTAGGTTGTATTCCTGTTAATAGATCTATTAAAGATACAGCTGCAACAAAAGCTGCACTTGAACATTTAAATAAAGGTGGAGCAATTGGTTTATTTCCTGAAGGAACTAGAAATAAAACAGATAAATTCTTGCTTGATTTTAAATTTGGTACAGTAAGCATGGCATCTAAAACTGGTGCAACTATTATTCCATTTGGGATAACAGGTGATTATAAGTTTAGATCTAAAAACTTAACTATAAGATATGGTAAACCATTTAAAATAGGTAAGATGACTTTAGAAGAAGCTAATACTAAATTATATAATGAAGTTAAAAAATTAATGGAAGAGAATTTAAAGGAAGAAAAGAATAAGAAATAATAAATATGGTATAATTATATTATTGGGAGGATAAAGGTATGGGACTATTTGACTTTAGACTACTTAGCTTTATTGGTATAAAGATACCACCTAAAGCTCCTTGGAAAAAATATTATGATAGAAAATACATGAAGATAAGATTAAAAGATGAAAATATCTATCAATATTTATTAAGAAAAATTGAAAAACATCATTATGAAGATAATATAGCAATTACTTATTTTGGTACTCATATCAAATATAAAGATTTAGTTAAAAAGATAGATACTGTAGCAGATAAATTCTTAGCGATGGGTGTTAAGAAATTTGATATAGTTACTATATTATCTGCTAATATACCTGAAGCAGTAATAGCATTCTATGCATTAAATAAGATTGGTGCAGTTGCGAATATGCTTCATCCTTTGTTATCTCAAAATGAGATAAAGCAAGCATTAAATACATATGATACTAAATATTTACTTGCATTAGATATAACATTAAAGAATGTTGATAAGATTATAAATGATACTAAAGTAGAAAGAGTTATTATTATTAGTCCATCAGATTCAATGAATATATTTATGAAGATTGGTTATCATTTTATGACTTTAAAGAAGAAATATAAGAAACCACTTAATAGACATAAATATATGAGATGGTCTAAGTTCATGAGATTAAGAACTAATAAAGATATTTATTATGATAAAACTCCAATGAAAGATGAACCAGCATTGATACTTCAATCTGGTGGATCAACTGGTACACCAAAGGGAATAGTATTATCTAATGGTAATATGAACGCATCTACTATAGCAGCATTAAATGCTTATCCTGATCTTTGTAAGGAAGATAGAATATTAGGTATAATGCCAATCTTCCATGGATTCGGATTAGAGGTTTCTATAAATGATGCTTTCTCAGTTGGTGCAGAAGTAGTATTAATTCCAACATTTGATGCTAAGAAATTTCATGAATTATTAATTAAACATAAACCAACAGTTCTTGTAGGTGTTCCAACATTGTTTGAAGCACTTACAACTAATCCACATATGGATGATGTTGATTTATCTAATTTAAAATATGTAATAGCTGGTGGAGATACATTAAATAAGCAAAGAGTTGAAAATATTAATGTATTCTTACATCAACATGGTGCAAGAACTAATATGATGCAAGGATATGGTCTAACTGAAGCAGTAGCAGCTGCCTGTGTAGACCTTAGAGATTTATCTCATCCTGGTACAATTGGTATTCCTTGGCCTGGTGTATACATAGGTATATTTGAACCAAACACTGATAATAGATTAGAGTACGGTGAAGATGGAGAAATCTGCGTATGTGGTCCAACAGTTATGCTAGGTTATTATAATAATGAAGCTGAAACTAATATAGCCTTAAAACATCATAGAGATGGTAATGTATGGTTACATACAGGTGATATTGGTTCTATGGATGAAGATGGATTTGTAACATATAAACAAAGACTTAAAAGAATGATTGTATCATCTGGTTATAATGTATATCCTTCTCAAATAGAAGAAGTGTTAGAAAAACATGAAGCTATAGATGCAGCATCTGTAATTGGTATTCCACATCCATATAAGATGGAAGTACCTAAAGCATTTGTTGTATTAAAGAATGGTTATACTTTAGATGATGAATTAAAAGATGATTTAATAAAACATTGTAAAAAGAACTTAGCAGCATACTCTGTACCTAAAGAATATGAAGCTTTAGATAAGTTGCCTAAAACAATGGTAGGTAAAGTAGATTTTAAAATATTAAAAGAAAAAGCTGTTAAAGAAATGAGGGAAACTAATGGCAAGAATTAATTCTAGAAGAATAAAAGTTGGGGGAATGACTCAACTATGTATAGATCTTAAACCAAGAAGAACTGACTGTGATGTATTTATTAATTCACCAATAGATGTTACTAATACAGTTGAGTTTATTGATAAGAGAAAAAAGAAAGGTGAATATATTACATATTTTCATGCATTCTTATTAGCGTTAGCTAAGACTATTTATAATAGACCTAAACTAAATAGATTTGTTAAGAATAGACATATGTATGAACACACTAATGTATCTATTTCATTTGTTGCTAAAGTAGAATTTGAAGATGATTCAGAAGAAGTAATGTTAATTATTGATGTAGCACCAGATGATAATATTGATACTATAGCTAAGAAGATTGGTGACCAAATAAAAACATTAAGAGATAAGAAATTTGAGAAGAAGGGTGCCAACGGAGTACTTGATGTTTTAGGAGCTTTACCAAATATAATAAGAGTACCATTAATAGGATTCTTAAAGTGGACTGATGAAAAGGGAATATTACCTAAGAGTCTACAAGAAGATGATTTATATTTTGCATCTGCAATAGTTACTGATATTGGATCACTTAAGTCAGATAGTATTCATCATAATAATACTGACTTTGGTACAGCATCATCTATAACTGCTATAGGTGAAATAAGAGATGATCTAAGAGTAGTAGATGGGAAACCACAAGTATATAAAGCTTGTAAATTTGGTATTAACTTTGATGAAAGAGTTGCTGATGGTTTCTATATGATTAAAGCTTATAAGATTTTAGAATATATATTAGCTAATCCTAAATTATTAGAAGGAAGAGCTGATGAAAAGATTGAATTACCTAAAAAGTAGTAGTATAATACTTGTATATAAAGAATAAAAGGGATAAAAAGAGGTTGGATATTTTCAGCTTCTTTTTGTTTGAGGTGGGCATATGGAGGAAAGATTTATAGTCGATATAAGTAGTATGTATGTAGGTATAGAACATTACTATGAATATGATGATGCAGGTAGAATATTAGAAAAGAAATCTATTCATCCTTATATTAAAGTCAAAGAGATGAAAGGTGATAAACATTCTCGTGCGTTCTATTATAATTTTGAAACAGGAGATCAAATGAAAGTTGATCAAGATGGTAATGTAATAAATACTGATTCAGAGTATAGAGATATTATATCTTTAACTAATCTAAGTTCTTTTCATGATATTACAACTGAATTATTAGATAATAAAGATAGAGTTGTTGATAAGATGGAATTTGGAGATGAATCAATGGATTTTGTTAAAACACTTAATGATTTAATGGATAAGTGTAGTAATGAAGGAGTACCTGCGTTAATAGATTTTACTGATCAAGAATTCACATTTGATCAATTAATAAAGAACTTAAGTGGACTATATATAATTGCATATGATAACCCATTACAAAATGAAGGTAAGGTAAAATGTCTATATAGAATACAACAAGGAGGTAAAAAGAAATGAGTAAAATGAATATAGAATTAGTTCCTACAAACTTTGTAGATGAAAATGGTAAATTTAAAAAGAAAGAAGCTATTAGATTAGGTGGTTTAATAGCAGGTGTATGTTATGATGCTGAAGGTTTTAATCATATAGTTAATGAAGACCCTGAAAAGACTGAAAAGAGAATTGCAAGAACTCTTGATAGTGGACATCATTCAGTATATGACCATACAAATGTCATCATGAATATTCATAAGATACCTAAAATATTAGCAATGGTATTAAATGATGAACAACAATATACTACAAGTGAAAAATCTGCAAGATATACTAAAGTAGTAAGAGAAGATGATTCAGTTATAACTGGAAAAGAAGAAGAGTTATATAATAAATGGTTAGAAATATATCAAAATGTAATTGGTAAAAAATATGGTCATGTATTTGATAGTAATAGAATTAAAAAATTAGCTCAAGAAAATGCTAGATATTTAGTTACTGTATTTATGCCAACTGAAATGATATATACAACATCATTTAGACAAATTAACTATGTAGCATCATTCATGGAAAACTATATATTAAATGCAGATTTAAATGATCCTTTCCAAGCACAATTAGTTGAAGAAATGGTCGCATTTGTTAAAGAATTAGATAGATTAAATATCTTAGAAGATAGATTAATGAAAAATGAAAAATATAGAACATTAAAATTATTTGGAAAAGATTTAGATAAAAAAGAAATCCATTTTGGTGATGTATATTCAACTGTTTATAAAGGTTCTTTTGCAGAGTTAGCTCAAGCTCATAGACATAGAACATTAAAATATTCTATGGAAAGATTAAAGAATAATAAAGACTATATTATTCCTACTATTTTAATTGATGATTCTGCATTAGTAGATGAATGGATGGAAGATATTCATCAAGTAGCTGATGTAGTACCTCAAGGTGAATTAGTTAGAATATTCGAAAGAGGAGACTATGATGATTTCATACTTAAATGTAAGGAAAGATTATGTTCAGCTGCTCAATTAGAAATAATGCAACAAACTAAATCTACTTTATTACAATATAAAGATGCATTAGAAAAAAGTGGTTCTCCATTATATGAGGATATAGAAAAACATTCTCATGGAGCTCGTTGTACATTCCCAGACTATGATTGTCTAAGTCCATGTGGATTTGATGAAGGTATAAATTTAAAGAGACATATTTAAGGTAAGCTTTTTGCTTATCTTTTATATTTTTGGTATAATATCTACTCAAGAAAAAGGGGTATAATCATGAAAAAGTACTATGATAATACTATAGTAAAAGATATTGAAATGAATATTACCAATAAGAACTATGGTAAGGCTTTATTATTGGCTGAAAAGTATGTTGAAGAATACCCTGAAGATAGACTAGGACCTGTTTATAAAGCAAGAGCTTTAGGATTAAATGGTCATTTTAAAGAAGCAAAAGAGTTATTCGATGATGCTTTATATAGTAAGTTACATGATAAATCATCTTATATAATTGCTTATACTTGGTATGGTTTAATGTTACTTGCATTAGGTTATAAAGAAGAAGGTATAGAAAAACTATTACAAACTACTACATATGAAGATCATACAAGTGATGGTATAGCTGTTAAAGCAAGACTTACTTTATGTAATATTTATGTAGATGATAAGTTATATGAAAAAGCATTAGATATTATAAGTATTGATACTTTAGATAAAAATGTTATTAATAGTAAAAAAGCATATGTATATTTAATGATGGGTGAATATGCTGAATCTATTAAATATGCTAAAAAAGTAAAACATTTTAAAAGTGATAAAAATGAACAAATGAATAATTTAAATATTGGTAAAGCATATTATTACCTTCATGATTTTGATCAAGCTAAAGAATACTTAAATAGATGTTTAACTACTAAAACTAGATACTATTACAATGCTGTTAGTTTATTAGGTAGAATATGTTATCAAGAAAACCAATATGATTTAGCATTAAACTATGCTAATCAATTATTAATATCTAAAGATGTAAGAGAAGATGGATATAGATTATTATTTAAAGTGTATGCTAGAATAGGTAAACTAAAAGAAGCTAAAGAAGCATTAGATCATATTAATAATCATTTAGATAAAACATATTATACTGAATACTATTTATATTTATGTAAGGAATATGAAAAAGTATTAGATGTATTACCTCATGCTTTATGTAAGACTACTGATTATAGAACAGCAGAATTATTAAGATCTAATATATCTACTTTATTAAGATTAGGTAGAATAGATGAAGCTGAATATATTCTTAACTGTGTAGAAAAAGAGTTTAATCATTCGTATTTAGAAATAGTAAGAGCTTATATAGATAAGGCAAGAGGAATAACTAATGATGATGCTTGTATATATACTGCTAGACAAATATACAACTATGATGAAGAGGAAACAATAAGACATATGTTATCTCATCATCTATTAGGTGATTCATCTAAATTCTTTGATAGAGATTCAGTAAGAGATGTCTTAATAGAAATGAAAGATAAAATTCAAAATATGGAAGGTATACCTGCAGGATTATCTGATAGATATATAGTCCATTATGATAGAGTAGGATATGATGAATCAGGTTTATTAAATTCATTAGAAGTTATAACTAACTTTGATACTAAGGATATAATTACTATCTATCCATTATCAGGAACTGATGCTTATGAAGATGAGGAAGTAATTAAACCTAAAGAATTAAAAAGAGAATCTCAAATAGATAAATTTAATAGAAGATATGGTAAAAAATAGCCATATCTTTTATTTGTCTTGTAATTCCTACCAAAAAGGTAGTATTATATATATGTGGTGATAAATATGAAGATATCAACAAGAGGAAGATATGCACTTATAATCATGATTAATCTAGCTTTAGAAGGTAATGTATTATCTTTAAAAGATATAGCTGATAAAGAGAACTTACCTATTAAATATTTAGAAAGAATCATGGCTTTGTTAGTTAAAGCTAATCTTGTTAAATCTATAAGAGGTAAGCAAGGTGGTTACATACTAGCTAAGAAATCTAATGAATATTCTATAGGTGAAATATTAAGAGCATCTGAAGGTAATTTAGAATCACGTGCATGTGATACAGATGATTGTTCAAAACATGATACTTGTCCTACTATCAAATTCTTTGATGGATTATACAAAGAGATAAATGAATATGTAGATAATAAAAAATTATCTGATTTAATCAAGGAGGTATAAATATGAGTTTACTTGAAATAAAAGATTTATATACAATAGCAGAAGATGATCATGATAAACATATATTAAACGGATTAAATTTAACTATTAATCCAGGTGAAATACATGTTATCATGGGACCTAATGGTTCAGGTAAATCTACTTTAGCTAATACTATATTAAATAATAAAAGATATATCAAAACTAAAGGTAATATTACATTTGATGGTGATGATATAACTGATTTATCTACAGATAAGATAGCTAAGAAAGGTATATTCATGTCTTTTCAAACTCCTATTGAAATACCAGGTATAACTGAAGCTCATTATATGAAGAGTTTAAAAGAATCTTTAACAGGTGAGAAAGCTAATATATATCATTTAGCTAAAGAAGTAGAAGATAAGATGAGTAAATTACATATGGATAAATCATATAACTCTAGAGAGTTTAATGTAGGATTCTCTGGAGGAGAAAAAAAGAAGAATGAAATACTTCAATTATTAATGATTAATCCTAAGTTAGCTATATTAGATGAAACTGATTCAGGTTTAGATGTTGATGCTATTAGAATAGTAAGAGAAGGAATAGATTTATATAAGAATGATACAAATGCTATTCTTATAATTACTCATTCTATGAAATTACTTGAAGGATTAAATATAGATAAAGTTCATATATTAATAGATGGTAAGATAGTTGATGAAGGAGATATAACACTTGCTAATAAAATAGATAAAGAAGGATATAAGGATTATAACCATGAAAACTAGAGTAGATGATATAAATACAAATATATATGATATTAAATCTACTAATACTACTATTAAGAAAAGTATAGGTTTATCAGAAGATGTTATTAAAGAAATATCAAAAGAAAAAGATGAACCATCTTGGATACTTGATATAAGATTAAAAGCATTAGAATACTTTAATAAATCTAAAGATCCTGACTGGGGACCAGATTTATCTATTTTAAATATAGATGAAATAGCAACATATGTTAAACCTAAAGTAGATAATAAAAGAACATGGGAAGAAGTACCTGATGAAATAAAGAAAGTATTTGATAAATTAGGTATACCTGAAGATGAAAAGAAATCTTTAGCAGGTGTAGGTGCTCAATTTGATTCTGAAGTTGTATATCATAATATACAAGAAAGTTTAACTAAACAAGGTGTTATATATGTTAACTTTGATGTAGCAGTTAAAGAATATCCTGAATTAATAAAAGAATATTTTACTAAAGCTGTTCCTTTAAATGATCATAGATATGTATCACTTCATTATGCATTATTTTCAGGTGGTTCATTTGTTTATATACCTAAGGGTGTTAAAGTTGAAATACCATTACAATCATATTTTAGATTAAATGAAAAAGGTGCAGGGCAATTTGAACATACATTGATAATTGTAGATGAAGGAGCAACATTAGAGTTTATTGAAGGTTGTTCTGCTCCAGGTTATAATGAACTTAATCTACATGCTGGATGTGTTGAATTATTTGTTAAGAAAAATGCTAAGTTATGTTTTAATACTATTGAGAATTGGTCTCGTAATATGTTAAATCTTAATACTAAGAAATGTATTGTAGAAGAAAATGGGTCTATTGAATGGGTCATGGGATCATTTGGTTCTAAGATATCTATGCTTTATCCTATGGCATTATTAAACGGTAAAAATGCATCATGTACTTTTACAGGTATATCATTTGCTGGAAATGGACAAAACTTAGATACAGGTATTAAAGTAATTCATAATGCTTCTAATACTAAAACATTTGTAGATTCTAGATCAATATCTAAAGATGGAGGTATATGTACATTTAGATCAAATATATATGTAGGTAAGAAAGCAGATAATTCTAAAATATCTATGTCTTGTTCTTCACTTATGTTAGATTCAATATCTAAATCTGATACTATACCAGTTAATACTATTGAAAATGATACAGTAGAATTTTCACATGAAGCATCAGTAGGTAAGATATCTGATCAAGTAATATTCTATTTAATGAGTAGAGGTTTTAGTGAAGAAGATGCTAAAGGTTTAATAGTAAGAGGATTTGCTGAACCAATAGCTAAGAGTTTCCCTGTTGAATATGCTGTTGAAATGAATAGACTTATCAACATGGAACTAGAAGGGACAATAGGTTAATATGGAATATATATTAAATGAGTCTGCTTATAAGACTACAAATAGATTTAAGATAAATAATATTAAACTAGATTTAGATATACCTGATATAACATATCTAAATCCTGTTGATAAAGAATTTAATACTAAAATAGGATTATCATTTAATAAATATGATGATTATACATATGAAGTAAAAGAAAATAAAACAGAAACAATAGAATACAAAGATGGTATAGGAAGAGTAATTAATATTAATTTTATTCTTGGTGATGATACAGATAATTCTATACATAACTATGAAAAAGAATTTAATCTAATATTAAAATCATTAGATGACACTAAATGTTTTAGTTATATTAAAATTAATACTAATATAGATAGTAAACACTTTAAGATTAATGTTATTAATCTATTAAATAATAAATCTGATTCATTCATAGCTTATGATAATAAAGTAGATGGAATGGGCGGATTAATTATTAATCATATAGATTTAGGAGGACACTTCAAAGTTAATAATGTTTATACTGAATTATATGATTATTCATTTAATAGAATTAATACTATTTATATAGGTGATAATAATAAATTAGATTATAATTATCATGTTAAAAGTATAGGTAAAGAAACTATTAGTAATATTATTACTGAAGGAATATTAAAGAATAAAGCCTACAAACAACATAAAGGTATTATAGATTTTGTTGAAGGATGTAAGAAATCTGAAGGAGTAGAATTAGAAAATTGTATATTACTAGATGATGAATCTATATCTAGATCATCTCCATTACTAATGTGTCATGAAGAAGATGTAGAAGGATCACATGGTGTATCAACTGGTAAGATAGATAAAGAAAAACTATTCTATCTTATGTCTAGAGGATTATCTGAAAGTGAAGCAAATAAACTAATTATCCTAGCTAACTTTAATAAAATAATTGATAATATTACTAATCAAGATATTAAAGATATTATATATGATTATATTAACCAAGTTATATAAATAACTTGGTTTTTATATTAATGTAGTGATAATGTAGTAATATACTACAATATTTGTTGACATATATATTTATTAGTTATATCCTTAAAGAAAGGAGATGATTACATGGCAACAGCATCAATAAGTAAAAAAATAATTGATACTAACGAAACAGCTGCTATAAATGTTCAAGTAAATGCTCAAAAGAAGATGGAAGCTACTAAGATATTATCTCAACTAGGAGTTTCTATGAGTTCTTTTATTAATATGGCTATTAATCAAGTGGTTATACAAAAAGGTATTCCTTTTGAAGTAACTACAGAAGAACGCTTTAGTAAAGAATTGTTAGAAGCTTTAGAAGAAGCAGATCAATTATTTAAAGAAATAAAAGAGGGAAAAAGAAAAGGATATAACAGCGTTGATAAGATGTTTGAAGACATCTTGAATGAAGATAATTAATTATACTATTCAATATACTAAGAAGTATTCTAAAAGTGTTAGATTGCTTGTTAAGCAAGGGAAGGATATATCAAAGCTTATCAATATTGTTAAAATGTTGGCTAATGGTGAGAAACTACCTGATAAATATAGAGATCATAAACTAAATGATAATAAAGTATATAAAAACTGTAGAGAATGTCATATAGAACCTGATTGGTTATTAGTATATGAAATAAAAGAAGATTACTTAATATTAATATTAGTTAATACTGGATCTCATAGTAACTTATTTAATTAATAAACAAGTAGAATAAACTACTTGTTTTATTGTATAATATAAATGTGATGATATATGAAGAAAGTAATTAACATACTATTATTAATTATATGGTTAATAGTTATATTCTTGTTTTCTAATCAAGTAGGAGAAGAATCAAAGAAAACTACTGCACCTATTGATAGAGTAGTAGATATGGTAGTAAAAAAAGAAAGTAAAAGAGATATAGCTAAAAAAGTAATAAGAAAGATAGCTCATTTTACTGAATATTGTATATTAGCTTTATTAATAATAAATGTAATAAAAGATTATAAAATGATTAATTATAAATGGTTAATATTTGTTGTTTGTATGTGTATATTATATGCTATAAGTGATGAATATCATCAATCATTTATTGCTGGTAGAGAACCTAGAGTATTTGATTGTTTCATTGATACATGTGGTTCATTATTTGGGATATTAATTTATAAAATAAAAAAGATTCTAATTAAATAGAATCTTTTAATTTGCTTTATACATCAAAATAATATAAAATGATGTATAAAGGAGATGATATTATGCATAAAATAGATTTATTAAATACTTGTAATGATTCATTGGATTCAGCTATTCTATATCTTATTGGTTTAATACATGAATATAAAGGAAGAGAATGTTTATATAATTTATCTAATAGAACTATTGTTAATATGTATAATAATTCTTTAACTAATAGTATTATTTATTCAAATAAGATAGAAGGAATTATAACTACTCCTAAAGCTTTAAACAATATTATTAATAATACATCAGAGTTATCTAATAGATCAGATCAAGAAATAGCAGGATATAAGGATGTTTTAGAATTGATAAATACTAACTATGAAAATATAGATATATCTACTAATACTATATTATATTTACATAAACAATTATATAAATATACTAATGTTAGTTTAGGTGGTAAATTTAAACCAACAGATAATGTTATTGAAGAAAAAATGAAAGATGGAAAAAGTAGAGTTAGATTTAATCCAGTACCTGCATATTTAACAAAAGATTATATGGATGATTTATGTGATTCATATAATAAAGCTATTAATAGTAATATAGATCCTCTTTTAATTATTCCAATATTTATATTAGATTTTTTATGCATTCATCCTTTTAATGATGGTAATGGTAGAATGTCTAGATTATTAACTATATTATTATTATATAAAAATGGATTTAATATTAGTAAATATATTAGTATAGAGGAATCAATAAATGAATCTAGATATACTTACTATGATAAATTAGAACATTCATCAATAGGTTGGCATGATAATAAAAATAATTATAAAGATTTTATTA
>CAMODU010000017.1 GCA_946611605.1 uncultured bacterium | reverse complement strand
TAATTATATTAAGAATAAAAAGATGAAGAATAAGAAAGTAGTAATTGGATCTATATTAGGAATATTTGCTATTTTATTAATAATACTTCCTTATACTCCAGTTATGAATAATATAAAAATAACATTAGACTACTATGGTATTAATAATATTACTCAGATGTTTAATTATAATACAATCGATAATGTTATCTTTTCAAGAAGATTACAATATGCAGGTGGTTTAGTAGATGAATATAAGAAAGTTGGAATAGAACAAAAACTATTTGGTTTAAAAAAAATAAATACTATTAAAGATTCTGAATTAGATTTAATAGATACATACATGACAATTGGATTAATAGGTTTTATTGTTTATATATTTATCATGATATATTTGATTAAGAAATATAAGTTAAGTAAGCCTTATTCATTCTCAATGATATTATTTATTATCATGTCATGTTTCTCAGGACATATATTAATTAAACCAGTTGTATCAATATATATAGCATTACTATATAATTTGAATAAGGAGGGTAAATAAATGGAACATGTTCATTCAATATTATTAATAAAGAAAGATGATAAATTTTTAACTTACTATGATAATAGATGGGGAACATATTTGTTTCCTAATATAAAAGGTAATAATATAGAAGATATAAAAAAGAAAATGAAATATGATTTTAATGTTGATGATTGTAATGTTAAATTCTTATTTGATAAGGTACATGAAAAATATTCATATCCTAATAAAGAGATGAGAACATATCATCATTACTTCTATGAAGTAGAAATAGATGGAGATATAAATGATGGTTTATATACTTCATTAGAACATCTATTATTAGATGATAAAGTAGTATTACGTAATTCAGATATAATACATTATGTAAAAGAATATTATAATAAATAATATTCTTTTTTATTTCATGCTATAATTATAATAGGTGAATAATATGGATACTAATTTATTATCAAGAGAAGAAGCACAATCTATATCTACATTAAAGAGAGTAAGAGGACATTTAGATATTGAGTCTCCTTATTTAAGTGTAGATACATCTTCATTTGAGGTAGGTAGTTTATTACGTGCTGTTGCTCAATATGATGCAACTAGAACTGAAGTATCTAAATCTGTATTATTAGAAAGATTCTATCGTGCAGCATCATCAGTTGAAGATATTAAAGATGTAGAAAACTTAAAAAGAATAATTGGTGAATTAGCTAAATTAGGTGGATGTATGGCAACTCTTGGACCTACCTTGATGGAACAAATAAGTATAGAAGATAAAGCCTTAAATGAATTATTAGGTAGAACATATGAAAGATCATATCGTGATAATTATAAATCATATACTACTAAAAGAGATGAACCCGTTTCATTTGTTAAGATGGATGATAAAGGAAATTTAGAAGGATATGATACTCAATATAATATTACATATCCATATGTATCTGAAGAAAAGAAATATATGGAATCAGTAGTAAAAGAATTATTTGATTTCATTGTTGAATATGATGCAACTAGAACACCTGAAGCAGAATTAAAAGTAAATGAATACTTTATTAAAGCTGCTTTAAAAGCACAAGATCAAGAAGATATTGATTATATATATGGAACAATTGGTCAACTAGATAAACAAGGTGGTATAGCATATCAAGTATTAAGAAGAAATGAAAAAGTATTAGATTTAGAATTCATTAAGAATTATCGTCAAGATGAAATAGAAACTAATCTTGAAGAAGAAGAGATGAAGGAAGCTAATAAAGCCCATTATGAAGAATTTGAAGGATACTATAATGAAGTACAAAGATATTGGGAAGAATTAGAAAATAAAGAAGAAATATCTAAAGATGAATATCAAGATATGTATGATAAAATAGAAGCAGCTCAAGGTTCACTTGAATTATTAAGAGAAGTATTCACTGAAGAAGAATATGAAGAATATGAAAAAGAATTAAATGAAAAGAAAGTTGAAACAAGAGTTAATCTAGATTTAAACTTAGGTAAACAAAGAGTTAGGGCAGCCTAACTCTTTTTGATTTTTCTAACATATATGTTATAATATTCCTCGTTTGAGGGGGATAAAAATGGATAGTGTTTTTTTAAGTGATACAGAGAATTTAAATATATCAGGTTTATCAGTATTTGATAAAAGAGAATATCTTAAACATTTAAAAGATTATATTATCGAATATAGAACTAACTTACAATTACCTTGTAATGTTACTTTTGGTGTGGAAATAGAATATAAAGGCATAGAAAAAAGTAATATAGACGACATTATTATTAACTATCCATCATATAAATCTGTTGAAGAAAGAAATATAGCAGTAGGTGGAGAATTAGTATCTATTCCTTTAAGAGATGACTTTATGAATTGGTATGATTTAAGAGAAATATTAAATGTATTAGATTCATTTGAAGGAATAGAAAAAGATACAGGTACAGGAGCACATGTTCATGTAGGAGCAAATATATTAGGTAATTATAAAAACTTCATGAAGTTTATTCTTTTATATTCTATATATGAAGGTATTATTTATAGATTTGCTTATATGAATAGATGTAACCCTAGAGAAACACTTATTTCATGTGCACCACCTTTCTCAATAGAACTTACAAATGATTATCCTGAATTATTACAAACTAAGAATTGTAGAGATATTAGAAAGATGTATGATAGATTCCGTGGAGTTAATTTAACTAACTTAAAAAGTTTTAATCAATATAAAGAAAAGAATACTATAGAATTTAGAATGGCAAATGGTACATTTGATCCTGTTCTATGGCAAAATATAATTAATACATATACTAAAATGTTATTAGCAACGCATAATGAGTTTGATATAGATAAATTAGAATATCTAATGTTTAGAATGAATTATGATAGATATAATCATGATGGATTTGATAAATATGATATGGATATGGCAATTGAATTTGCTGATATAATATTTAATACATCATTAGATAAAACAAATTTCTTAAAACAATATATGAAGGATGACACAGAAACACAAAGTGAGTATAATATTCATATGTGTAAGAAATTTACAAGGAGTTAATATGGACATCAAAGAAAGAATAAGATTAGACAAGATAGAATATTATAATATGGCTTTAAATTATTTTGAATTTATATTAGAAGCTTTAATGCATTGCTATATTGATACTAAAGAAATAAAAGAATTAGTTAATCATTTAAAAGAATATAAAGAAGAAATAAGCGGCGAAATGTTTTATCTTCAATATATATTAAAGAATATTGATACTATAGATGAAGATGCATTAGATAGAGTATTAGTAATGATAGATGATTTAAATAGAAGAACATATGAATACTATGAAGAATTAGGTGGAAGATATGCAGATAAAGTATATCCATTTGTACCAATATATCATTTAAATAGAAGAGATCCTTTAATGAATGTTAATTATCAATTAATGGAAGAAGTTAAAGGATTAACTTTAACAGAAAGAGATATAGCTAATTACTTCAATCATTGTACTCCATATTTATATATGAAAGATCATACTAAAATATTTAATACAGAAGATACAGTTCCGTTTGGCATATATACAGATACTATAAATGGTAAGATATCTGCTATAAAAGCAGTAGTGCCTCCTATTAGAGATTTGAAAAGTGCATTAATAAATGTACATGAATATAAACATGGAATAGATTTATATCCTTATCTAGGAAGTGTATATCCTACTGATATAGATTTTGAAACTCCAGCTAAACATGAAGAAGAAGTGTTCAGAAAAAAATATGTAAGAAATAAATAGACTAATCTATTTATTTTTTTGTATAATAAAATATAGATAAAGGAGTAATCTATATGTTAAGAAATGGAAAAATACTAATAGGTAAAAATGAAGAATATGAAGCTAATATATTATTAAATAGAGCTAATAGACATGGACTTATTACAGGAGCAACTGGAACAGGTAAAACTATTACTTTAAAAGTGTTAGCTGAAAGTTTTTCATCAGCTGGTGTACCAGTTTTCATGATTGATGTTAAAGGAGATTTAGCTGGTACTGCATTTATAGGTGAAGAAAATGAAAATGTTACATCTAGAGTAGAGAAGTTAAAATTAGATGATTTTAAATATGATAAATATCCATGTGTATTCTATGATGTATATGGTAAGATGGGACATAGTTTAAGAACTACTGTATCTGATATGGGACATCGTTTAATGTCTAAAGTATTAGGTTTATCAGAAGTTCAAGATTCAGTTTTAGCTATAGTATTTAAGATTGCTAAAGATGAAAATAAACAATTAGATACATTAGAAGATTTAGAATCTATGTTAGTTTATATTGCTAACAATAGAAATGAATATACAAAAGAATATGGTAATCTAGCTCCTCAATCATTAACAACAATACAAAGAAATGTATTAGAGTTAATTGATGACTTAGAAGAAAAGAATATTATGTTTGGATATCCTCCATTTAATATTGAAGACTTTAGAGGTTTAGATGTTGATACAGGATATGGAAGAATAAATATTCTTGATGCTCAAGAATTATTTAAACATCCTGATTCATATGCTTCTATTGTTCTATGGATTCTAAATTCAGTATATGATAAGATGCCTGAAGTAGGAGATGTAGATAAACCTAAATTAGTATTATTCTTTGATGAAGCACATCTATTATTTGATGATATGTCTAAGTCTATTCTTGAACATATAGTTAAGATAGTTAAATTAATAAGATCAAAAGGAGTAGGAGTATATTTTATATCTCAAAGTCCTTCAGATATACCTGATGAAGTATTATCTCAATTAGGTAATAAAGTACAACATGCTTTAAGAGTTTATACTCCATCTGAACAAAAAGCTATCAAAGTAGCAGCAGATTCATTTAGAGTTAATCCTATGTTTAATACCATGGAAGCTATTCAACAATTAGGTACAGGTGAAGCATTAGTATCTACTATAGATGAAAATGGTGAACCAACTGTTGTAGAAAGAGTAAAAATATTACCACCTCAATCAAGGATGGGTACTATAACTGAAATGGAAAGACAAACAGTTATAAATAATTCTCCTATTGTAGGTAAATATGAAAATGTAGAAGATAGAGTAACAGCTAAAGAACAAAATGATTCTACAATGAAACAAATAGAAGAAAATAAACAAGCTATTGAACAAGCTAAGATAGATGAATTAAATGCTAAGAATGAAGCTAAGTTAAAACTACAAGAAGAAAAAGCAAAGAAGAAAGCTGAAAGAGAAGCAGAAGCAGCTAAGAAGAAATCTTTAGGATATAAAATTGGTCAAAAGGCGCAAAATAAAATAATAGATAAAACATTAAATAAATTATTAAAAGGATTATTTAAATAATATGAAGAAATATTTATTATTAATATTATTATTAATACCAACTATAGTATTTGCATATGATATTAATCTTGATGATTATAATAAGAAAGATTTAAATGGGATACTATCTGATGTTGGTAATAATAAATATATAGATAATACTCAAAATGTTCATGGAAAACCTATATATGTTTTTTATGGTAAGGAATGTAATTATTCTAAAGAGTTTATTAATTTCTATGTAGATAAAGTATTACCTCAATATAAAGATAAAGTATATATAGTTGGATTTGAAACATGGCATGATCCTCAAAATGGAGCATTAGGATCTACCATATTATCATATAAGAAATCTAACTATAATGGATCACCTTTAATAATAATAGGTGATAGAATATTTGAAGGTTATACATCTTCATATGATAGTCAAATATTATCTGCTATTAAGAATCTAAATGATGAAGATATATTTAAATCTATGAATAGTATAGAGAATAGAGATTTAGATAATCATACTAAATTATATGTAATATCTATATTATTTATTATATTGATAGTAGCTGGTGTAATATTTATATTTAAGAAAAAATAACTATTAAGTTTAAATCTTAATAGTTTTTTGTTATAATCTAATTAGAATAGGGGTGATATGATGAAAAACCTATTGTATATATCTTTATTGCCAGTAGTTCTTTTACTTACTTATATTTATAAAAAAGATGTAGATAAAGAACCTAAAGGATTATTAATTAAGATATTTGTATTTGGTTGTATATCATGTATACCAATAGCTATTATAGAAACAATAATAGGTGAGTTTTT
Source organism: uncultured bacterium (assembly GCA_946611605.1). Lineage (GTDB taxonomy): Bacteria > Bacillota_I > Bacilli_A > RF39 > UBA660 > UBA6985. The sequence continues at coordinate 19,065 of CAMODU010000017.1, read as the reverse complement.
TCCTTCATCTTATATTCCTAGTTTCTTCATTACATTAGTATCTGTATTTGTAGGAGTAGGATTTGTTGAAGAATTTGGTAAATGGATTATTACTTATAAAAATGTATATAAGAGTAATGAATTCAATCATCCTTATGATGGAATAGTATATGCTGTATTTGCATCACTTGGATTTGCAGCTGTTGAAAATGTTTTATATGTATTCTCATATGGATTTCAAATAGGATTATATAGAGCTGTATTATCAGTTCCATCTCATATGGTAGATGCAGTATTCATGGGATATTTCTTAGCTAAATCTAAGAAAGAATTTATAGATGATAAACAAGAATATTTTGGTAGTTTATTATTAAGTATATTAGTTCCATCTATTACTCATACTATATATGATGCAATTCTATCTTATTATGAATTAACAGGAAGCTCTTTAGTATTTGCTTTCTTCTGGATATTCGTAATTGGATCATATATAGTTGCATTTAAAATAATATGTAGTCAATCAAAACAAAAATTAAACTTTGATAATACCGAAGCAGGAATAAGAAGGGAAGTATAGTATGTATTATTTATTATTATTAATTGTTATTTTATATATTCTGTTTCCACCTTTTGCAATTAAATATAATAATTACAGAAAGAAAAGAATATTAGAACAATATGGAAGAGATAACGTTGAACCATTACCTCATTTGTATACTCAAGAAGAAGTAAATGAAATAGACGATTCTATTAATATAGAAAAGTTTATGAAAGATGTATATCATATTTATAAAGAATATGAAGAAAGTAAACAATACCGTGATTATGATAAGATGCAATTATTACTTGGACATGACTTAAAAGTATTAACTATTGAAAAAACACAAATGTTAGAAAGATTAGATCAAAGAGTAATATATAAAAGTATAACTTGTCGTGGTGGTGGTATTTGTCATATCTATAAATATGGACCTGTTGAAAAAATAGATGTTATATTAAATATTAATAGAGTATGTTATACAGTAGATAAACATAATGCTATTATAGATGGAGATGAAAATCCAGAAGAAATAACATACAGATTAACATTTGAAAAAACTAAAAATGGATATCCATCTAACTGCCCTCAATGTGGTGCATCACTTGAGATGAATGATGAGTGTAAATGTGTTTTCTGTGATTCATTCATATCTAACACATATGGTGATTATAAATTAATATTCAAAGAAACATTAAGAAGAGCTAATATTAGATAATCTCTTCTTTTTATTTATAATAAGTGATATAATTATTTCAAGAATAGGAGGGATTTCATGAACAATGGACCTGTTAGACAATTAAATAATTTTGCTAAGGTTATTAAGGTTGATGAACAAGGAAAACCTATTCAAGAAGAAGTAAAAGAAGAAGTTAAAAGAGTAGTACCAACTAAGCAAGAAACTATTGTAAAAGAAAAGAATCCTATGATTCCTTTCTATACAGTTATTATTCTTATATTAATAGCTATACTAATTGCATTCTTAGCTTATTATGTTCTACCTAGAATGATATAACTCTTGTTGAAATAACAAGAGTATTTTTATATAATACATTTAGAAAGAAATGATTAGTATGATTATAGATAAACGATGTTGTACTCTTTAATAAATTATAAACAAACAATAATGAAAGAAAGAGGAGACAAATATGAAATTATATAATACATTAACAAGAAAAATAGAAGACTTTAGATCTATAGAAGAAGGTAAAGTAAAAATATATACATGTGGTCCTACTGTATATCATTATGCACATATAGGTAATATGAGAAACTATATAGGGCATGATATATTAGTTAGAACATTAGAATACTTAGGATATGAAGTAACTAGAGCAATGAATATTACTGATGTTGGACATTTAACTAGTGATTCAGATTCTGGTGAAGATAAAATGATGAAGGCAGCTAGAAGAGAAAATAAGACTGCCATGGAAATAGCTAAATTCTATACAGAAGAATTCTTTAAAGATTATGATAAATTAAATTTAAAGAGACCTGATATTTTAAAACCTGCTACAGGTGAAATAGATATGTATATTAAAATGATAACTAAGTTATTGAGTGATGGATATGCATATGAATCAGGTGGTAATGTTTACTTTGATGTATCAAAGGTAAAAGATTATTATCAATTAACTAACCATGTACAAGATGAAATGGTTGTAGGTGCAAGAGAATCAGTTGAAGAAGATTCAAATAAGAGAAATCAAGCAGACTTTGCTTTATGGTTTACTACATCTAAATTTGAACATCAAGAATTACAATGGGATTCACCTTGGGGTAAAGGATATCCAGGATGGCATATTGAATGCTCTGGTATATCAATTAAATATTTAGGTGAATATTTAGATATTCATGGTGGTGGAGTAGATAATATATTCCCTCATCATACTAATGAGATAGCCCAAAGTGAAAGCTATTTAGGACATAAGTGGTGTAATTATTGGTTTCATAATGAACACTTATTAGATTCATCTGGTAAGATGAGTAAATCAAATGGAGCAATACTTACTGTATCTGTATTAGAAGAAGAAGGATATGATCCATTAGCATTTAGATTTATGTGCTTAGGTTCACATTATCGTAAACAAATATTATTCAACTTTGATATTTTAAATCAAGCTGAACAAACATTGAAAAAGTTAAGAAATAAAGTATCATCTATTAAAGATTCAGGAGATTTAGATGATGGCTCATTTACAGAATATAATAATAAATTTATTGAAGCATTATCTGATGATTTAAATACTGCTAATGCTTTATCAGTTATGTATGAACTATTAAAAGATGATCAAGTAAATGGACATACAAAGATAGACTTATTAAATAAATTTGATAAGGTATTTGCTCTTAATTTATTTACTACTAAACAAGTAGCAGAAAATGAAGAAGAAATACTAGAACTAATAGAAAAGAGAAATGAAGCTAAGAAGAATAAAGATTATGAATTAGCTGATTCTATTAGAAATGAATTATTAGAAAAAGGTATTGAATTATTAGATACTAGAGAAGGAACAACATATAAAATAATTAATAGTTAGGAGAATTAATATGTATGTATTATGTTTAATATCAATTGCATTGATGTTATTAATTCCTCTTATATCTACTATTACATTACGTACTACATATAGTAAGTGTTTGAATAAAGAAAGTAGTAATAAACTAACTGGATATGATGTTGCTAGAAAAATATTAGATAATAATGAATTAAATAGTTTATATATTATTGAAACAGGTGGAACAATGACTGATAACTATGACTCAAATAGAAAGACAGTTAGATTATCACCTGATGTATTCCATGGTTCATCTATTGCAGCAGTTGCTATAGCTGCACATGAATGTGGACATGCTATACAAGATAAGGAATCATATTCATGGTTTAGAGCTAGACATTCTATATTTCCAGTTGTGAGTTTAGGTGAAAGAGCATCATATATTGTTTTAATACTTGGATTAGTATTAGGAATTATTAATCTTGTATATCTTGCTGTTGCCTTGATGGCATTCGGTTTATTATTTGAAATAGTTACTTTACCAGTTGAATTAGATGCATCTAAAAGAGCTTTGGCTATGTTAGATGAATATGGAATAGTAACTGATGAAGATAGACCATATGCGGCTAAAATGTTAAAAGCTGCAGCATTTACTTATATTGCTGCTATCTTAACTACATTAGCACAAATGCTATATTATATAAGTAGATATTCTGGTAGGAGAAGATAATATGAGTAATAATGTTAAAAAGATAATAGGTGTATCTATTATTGTAATTGTATTATTAACAATAGTTACATGTGTAGTAATGATTAATAATAGAAAAAGAAAAGAAGAAGATAAATTATATTCAACATTGAATACAGTTGCTAAAGATTATTATAGAGATTATTACTATAAAGTAGTATTAGGTAATAATGAAGTTACAAGATCTACTAAAGCTGAGCAATTAAAAGATACAGGTATTAAATTGTCTTTAAGAGATTTAGCTCAATATAAGATAAATGATGAAGATAGTGTATTATCTAAGTTTAAGAATTATCAAAATGGATCTGACTGTGATTATGATAATACTAAAATAACTATATATCCTGTTTATCCATATGGAAGTGAAAATGTAAGAGTTGAATCTAATATAGTATGTGGATTCTAATAAATAAAAAAAGAAATAGGTAACTATTTCTTTTTATTTCTTACAAATGCTATTGTATTACTATTCTCTTCTTCAATATCAAAGTATTGAGGAACTCTAGTTGCAGTATTACCGTGGAATACTACATTCATTTCAGTATTAGGATTATTATCTATAATATATCTTTGTTCCTTATTAAACTTATCTTTAGGAACTCTTATATTTAATATATTATCTAGATGTTCACTGAATACTGGATCTTCATAAGCAGTTACAATTAATTCATCATCTGCTGCATTATATTTAATACCAGTTGGTGGATATAATTCAAATAAATAATTATTGTAAGAACTTATACCACCTGGGAATATTTTTATATCAGCTTTAGCATTAGGTAGTGTAGCTTTTCCGTTTGCAATTTTTTGTATAAATTCACTTCCTAATATTTTATCTACATTAGAATAGAATTCATTTAATCTATCATCATCAAGTCCTAATCTTACATCTTTAGGTAAAACAACATATCTTTTTTCACCAGATAATTCATGAGATACAGGAGTAATAACTTTTTCTTCTCCTTTTACTATAGTTCTATAAATATGATTTAATAACTTTTCAATTAAAGTTAATTTTTCTTCAATAACTAACTCAATATATTTATCTTGATGATAGTTATAAGGATAGAAACCAAAGTCTTGAATTCTTTCATCTTTCTTTAATGTGATATATTGTTTTAATTCACTTAATAATGATTGGTTCTTTTTATATTCATCTCTTAGTCCTAGTATGATTTGCTTTAAAGTATAGTAATTCATCTATAAACCCTCTTTTCTTCAATATGCATATAATAACACAAAATCAGAATAATGCAAAGAAAAAAGAGGTTTATACCTCTTATTTTGTTGTTGTTTGATTCATTTGTCTATTTAAATATCTATCATAATAGTTTTGTAAATCTGAATCATTAATCTTGAAACCATATTTTTCTCTTAAAGCTTTCATAGCTTTAACACTTAATGTAGTATCATTTGATGTCTTAGTAGATGCTATAGCAGTTTTAATATCTTCTATCTTTTCATCTTTACTTGGTTTTTCATATTCAGCAGTCTTTAAAATTACATGATAACCAAATGATGATTTAACTGGAGTAGAAGTCATTTCATTAACTTTTAATGCATAAGCAGCTTTTGAGAATGCTTCATCCATTTCAGTATAATTGAATGTTCCTAAATCTTGATATAATACTGAACTATCATTTTCATATTTCTTGAATGCATCTGCTAAACTAGTTCCTTTAGATACATCATCTTTAATAGCTTTAATAACAGCTTCAGCTTTTTCTCTTGCTGCTTTTAAATCTTCATCAGTAGCTTTAGCAACATCAGTAGATGGTTTAACTAAGATGTGAACACCTGCCATATCACCATATACTTTTTCATTATAGTATTTATCAATTTCTTCATTAGTTATTGTTGATTTAACATAAGCTTCTGTAGCATATTGATTATATTTATTATTTCTAACTATTTTTAAATAATCATCAACTGAATTATAACCATAATTTTGTAATGCAGTTTCTAATTCTTGTTCAGATCCATAATTAGCTATTAAGTTAGCTTTATTATTAGCAACTTCTTTTTCTACATCATCTTTCTTATCTGCAAATTCAGTAGTTAAGATTTTTTCATCAACTGAATCTAAGATAGTACTTAATGCATAGTTTGCTTTCATCTTTCCATATACATCATTAACAGTATATTGTGTACCATCATTTAAAGATACTACAATATCCTCTCCATTAGCGTTCTTAGGTATTCTATGTAATGCACCTGTAATTAATAATACAGTTTCAACTAATACACATAAAACTAATACGCTTATAGTAATAATTAATCCTTTGTTGTTTTTCATTTTTCTATTCCTCCCAGTAATTTATATTATAACATATATTTTATTTATAATATCAATAATTTTACTTTTCTTCATAATGTGATATAATTAATAAACATAAAAAGAGGTGGAAGTATGAAAAAAACTAGATTACCTAAAAAGAAGATGAGTAAAAAGTTATTAGTATTTAATTTTATATTATTTTCTATACTATTAACTGCAAGTATTTTCTTTGTTTATACTATGTATAATACTAAGATTGTACCTAATAAATATATTATTGCAGTAGGAGCTGTATTATCAGTATTTATCATTACACATTTTATATTAACTTTAAAAAGAAAGAAAGTTCCTACTATAATATTAGATATATTATTAGTGTTAATAGTTGGAGTAGAGTGTTTTGCTATACCTAAGATGAGTGAGTTTATTGATTTCATTCAGTATAACTTTACTAGTCAATATGAAGTATCTATATATAATATAATGGTATCAGCATCATCTGATTATTATAGTTTAGAAGATTTAAATGATAATACTATTATTTTATACAATGAAATAGAAGGTAATGAAGTAGAAAAACAATTAAATAATAAAGTATCTAATGCAACTATTAAGAATACTGAAGATATCATGGGTGATTTAACTAAGTTAAAGAAAGATAAAAAGATGATTGTAGTATGTGATTCATCTTACTATGATACTCAAGTAGAAAATGATTTAGAATTTGAAAATAGTGTAAGAATTATAGATACTATAGAAATTAAAATTAAAATAGATAAGAAAGATAATAAAAATATTAATGTTACTAAGAATGCCTTTGTAGTATATATATCTGGTATAGACACAAGATCTAATTCTATGCCTACAAGAAGTTTATCAGATGTTAATATCTTAATGACCATTAATCCTGATACTAAAAAGATATTATTAGTACATACTCCAAGAGATTACTATGTTAAATTACATGGTACTACTGGATTACCTGATAAATTAACTCATGCTGGTACTAAAAAGGGTGGTATTAATTCATCTTTAGCTACTATGCAAGATTTATATGATATAGATATACCTTTCTATATAAGAGTTAACTTTAATTCAGTTATTAAAGTAGTAGATGCTATAGGTGGTATTAATATTTATAATGATCAAAAATTCACAGTTAAGTCATATGTTAATTCAGCATGTTCATATAAACCTGGATGGAATGAAAATGTTGGAGGTAAATGTGCTTTAGCATTTGCTAGAGAAAGACATGCATATACTCAAGGTGATAGACATAGAGGAGAAAACCAAGAACAAGTAATTCAAAGAATTATTGAGAAGGTTACATCTTCTAAAGTATTATTAAATAAATATTCTGATATATTAAAATCATTAAATAATTCATTTGAAACTAATATAGATGGTGATAAAATCACATCATTAGTAAGAATGCAATTAGATGATATGGCTAAATGGAATATTGATACATATAATGTTACTGGTACTGGTGCTATGGATTATACTTATTCATATCCAAGTCAAAAATTATATGTTATGAAACCAGATATAAGTACAGTAAATACTGCTAAGAGTAAGATAAAAGAAGTATTAGGTTAATACTTCTTTTTGTTTTTATAAAAAAATTATAAAAATAATATAATTCGTTATTGACTAATTATTATATGAATTATATAATTAAAGTACTTAGTATAGTAGATAACTAAGTATTATGAAAAAATATTAATTATTGTTTTATCCAAACAAAACTTAATTAATATAAGTATCATAAATTATATGTATTATTTTTATAAAAAATAATTAGAAGGATTGTGATGATTAAGTTTGTCTGCCTAATAATTAATAAAAAAATATTACATGACTTGCTTAGTTATAAGGATAAGGATTGAATATTTAATAAGTTTAACTTGTTGTATTCAGGAATTTTCCGATTACTAGATGTGTATTTATACACCTCATCTTGTACTAAGTATATAGCTATAGGAGAAAGAAAACTCGTTTTTAGATGGGCTTTCATGGCTAGTGAACTGACATTCACTTGGCATGGAGGATCAAAACTTGGAAATAGAAAGTTGTCAGCTTTCTATTTTTTCATTTTATTGTCTAGTTTTATTGATATATCATAGTACATTTGATATAATTTTATATAGAATATGGGGAGTTGTCATGAAGGGAAAAGTTATAAGAATAATTGTAGTTATTCTTATACTAATATGTCTTCCAACTGTACGTGCAGCCGAGGAGTGTTCATATACCAATAAAGCTGATGCAATTAAGCAAGCAAAGAACGTTACAGCAGCATATGAAATTAAACAAAGAGACGATGGAACATATTATGTAACGATAACTATATACAATATTACAGATGATTTATTTGTTGAAGTATATTCTACAAAAGGATTAAAAAAGAACAGTGAAAAAACATCAGATTCGTTATATATAATTAGTGCTGATACATTAGATGCTGAAGGTAATCCTACAGGAATATATACAATAGAAGATAATGATAATACAGTAATTAAGAAATATACAATAAATGTTAGAACTCTTAAATATGACTGTACTGAAGTATTAAGAAGGTTTAGTATTGTTAAACCTAAATATAATGAAATATCTCAAATAGAAGAATGTAAATATTATGATGTTCAAGATTATCAATACTGCCAAGAGTGGATTACTAGTCAATTTAATTTAACTGCTGCAGGTGTTGCTAAGCAAATACAAAAACAAAGAGAGATTAATAGAACAAAGATGACAACTATTTGTTACTCATGCAATTTAGATGATGAATATAATGCATGGTTACAAAGATTTAATAAGATTAAATTATATATAATTATTGGAGTATCAATAGGAATTGTTGTTGATCTTGTAGTAATTATATTTATGATTAAGAAAATAAGGGAGGATAGAATAGTATGATTAAGAAAACTTATCAACCTAACGTGTTTAAAAGGGAGTATATACCAGTTATCATTGCTATCTTAATATTAGGATTGTTAATAACTGCATTAGTATATACAATTATGTATAAACCTAAAGATAAAGATAAATACTATGAAGAAAATTCATTACCAGTTGATGAGGTAATAGTTGATGTTTCTAATACAATATGTAATAAAGATATTCATGATGCTATAGTTAAGGATGCTTCTAATTTAAAAGTTAAATATGAAGTAATACCTGATTATTACTTTGGTAAAGCTATGGAACTTGAAACTGACCTTAATGGTGATGGAGAGTTAACTGAAACTGATACTTATGGTCCTGCCTTAAAAGTAGTATTTGAAGGATTAACTGATAATATCTTTGTTAAACTAGAAAATGATCTAGACTATGAACAAAAGACTATTAAGAATTCAGATGCTAATGAAGGAACATATTCATTTGATCAAACTGAAAATGCTTATGTAAGAACTTATAATGTTAAAGTATTCTCAGCAAGATCAGAATGTGGTGAAGTATTATATAGAGAATTCACATTTAGACTTCCAAGATTAAATGAATTAAGAGATTTAACGATGTGTGAAAAGTTCCCTGATATGGATACTTGTAAGTCATTTGTATTTGTTGAATCTGAATATGAATTATTTAAAGAATACAAAAATGAAGTAGATACAAGATTAAGAGAAGAAAAAGAACAAAAGAAGAAAGAAGAAGAAAAACAAGATTCTTCAATCAATAATATATTAAAGAATAAAGTAGTTATCATAGTAGCTGCTGTAGTACTAGTAGTTATTGTGGGTTGTGTTGTTGTGATAGTTATGAAGAGGAGAAAGTAATATGAAGACAAGAAGAGTATTATTAGTAATTATAACTATTATGATGTTAACATTCACAACATCTGTTAGAGCTGCTTATGAAAAGAAAGGTACCTTAGAAGGACATATAGAATTTAAGGACTTACAAATGGTTAATTTAGGATGTAAGGCTGATCCATATAAATTTTATAATTATCAATTTGTAGAAAAAGGTACAAATGAAACATATACAGCATATTGTGTATCCCCTGATTATAAAGGTAGTTCAAGCCTTGATGTTACATGCGAGGTTGCAACTCCTTCTACATATGCTACTGCATATTATTTGCTTCAAAAATATGGTGATTGGAAAGGTTCAAGTTTAGCATTAAATGTTGGTATGAGGGCTTCTGGTATGGCAGACTTAGATTACCAAGCCAATTTCTCTGCTATAGACCTAGATGAAGCTCATAGATGGAGACTTGCATTTACTGCATCAAGAGTATACTACATGGGTATTACTGAAGAAATGGGTAGAGATACTAGATTCGACGACTATGTTATAAGAAGTAGTGAAGGTATGTCTGGTATGGCTATGTACGTTGAAGCTCAAAATAATGTTAATACTCGTGGTAGAGGTGGAGCTGATAAAGGTATAGATGAAGCAAAAGATGCTGGTGTTATAACTGATACAGCTGGAGCAGCTGGTAAGATAGTTAAACTAGATGTTAAAGAAGTAAGACAATCTGAAGATGGTGGAGCTAAGACAGTAGTTTATACAATGACTAATGTAACTGGTGTTCCAATTTCTAAACTTAAAGCAACTCCTGCTGGAAATGTTACTGCATCAATTAGTAATTGGAATGGTATGACTGGTGAATTAACTGTTATGCCTACATCAGAAACTGAATGTGATGGAGAAGTAATTATTAGTGCTGCTGATACAAAGAGTAATACTGTATCTGGTGATACATTGTATATTTGTAAGGGTAATGGAAATTCTACTCAAAAATATTTAATGATTGGTCCAGATTTAATTGGTGATAGATTTAAAGTTCAAATAAACTGTGATGAGTGCGATCCTAAGGATTGTGGAACAGTTCCTCCTCCTGGAAAATTAAAGACACCCGACGTTAGTAACTGTTGTGAACCAGGAGGCCAAAAGGATTATGCTGAATTCGGTATAAATGACTGGTTATGTTATGACAAGAAATTAGATGTTCAATTCTACAAGTTAAAATGTGGTGGTGGAGCATACTTAGATACTCAAATAGATGAGTTATTCTGTGAAATCTATTGTGCTCAATCAATGAACTATGAATTACCTGGACCTACTACAGCTAAGTCTGGTAGATACTTCAAACTAGCTAAATCTAGTTATGGTGTAGCTGGACCTCATGTTAAAGCATACTTAAGATGTAGAACTTTAGTACATTGGGATGTATGGTATAAGAAATATTATGCTGCTGTAGAAGAACAAGTTAAAGGTTATAATCAACATCAAGAAAACTTAGCATATCAAATGGTATGGGAAGATATTAAACCAATAGGAGACTCAACATTTACTAGTTTAAATGGTGAATATGGTAGTGATGTTAAATGTCCATGGAGTGTTTCTTATGCTATATACTGTAAAGACCCTCTAACTGGTGTTGAATCTGAAGAATCATCTGGTGATTATGGTAGTGATGAGGCAGTACCTATTGATGATGTTCCATCTAGAACATATAGATTTGATATGGTAAATGCTAGTACAAATCAAAAATATACATATAATATATTAAAGATAAAAGCTAACGGTTTACCTAATGAACAAGCTTCTCAATGGGGTAAAGAATATTCATACTTAGACATCATTTATGATTCAAAAAAGAATCCTAATGATGGTACAAGATATTTACATGAAGAAGATGTTAATAAATGGTTAGAAAATTGGGATAAATCATTCCAAGAATCAGAGAAAAATGCTAACAATAATTATAACGCAGCTATGGCTGCCGCAAATGGTCAAACTGTTGGAGCTGGATGTCGTAAAGAAATGCATGATGAATCTCCAAGCTGTGACAGTGAACCATCTCCTGCTACTCCTGTAATACCTGAAGAAAAAATAGAAGAATATGCTGGTAAGAAAAGAGCAGGAAATGCAAAATTTACTTCTGGTACAGCAAATGCTAAAGACTTTGAAAAAAGATTAACAGTCTGTGATAAATGGGGACAAGAAAATGTTAAATTGGATGAACCACCAGATATGGACTTTTCATATACTCAAGCGTATATAAATGAAGTTGGTAGAGTTCAAACAGATATTAGAACAATTCCATTTACTAGAGCATGTAATTCTACTCAATCTCATGGAGCTTCTGAAGATGGTGCATCTGGATTCTTTGGTGGAGATGCTGATAAGTTCTCAGGCAAGCATTATAAAACTGGTAAAGATAAAGTAACAGACTTTAAAGGATCAATGCCTGATCACGAATTAGATCCTCCTGGATCTAAAGATGCTATCATTCAATTACATAAAGATGGTGCATATCAAGCAGAAAAACAATTTACTACAGATGATGTTGCAAGTATTGAATGTACTTGGGATGATGCTGAAGGTAATACATTGTATACATTAGTTCCATCAGGAACTGTTGGATATACAACAACTGAAAACTATACTAAACATAATAGAGAATACTTTGTTACAAGAACACACCTTGAAGGTAAATTTGAAACATACTTCACATTAAACGGTGTTGGTAAAGATTCATTCTGGGATGACTTCTTATATAAAGGAGAAACCTGTGCTGGTGATGAACCAGATAAGAATGCTACTTGTTGGATAGTTATTGATGATGAAATTACTAAGACTGGTGATTGTACTCAAATTATGACTCCTCAAAGTGATCCATGTGCTTGTGATTGGGGTAATAAGAAGTGTGGACAAGTTGAACCATTATTTGAATATAAAGAGGTTGATCCATCTAACATTTTTGTTCATCAAGAAGAAATATTTACAAACAAGATTGCTTATAACTGGTTAGTAGATCCTGAAGGTACAACATTATTAAGTAAAATGGAATCTGACGGTAAGCAAGACAAGACATATCATCCTGATAATCTTACATACTCATTCACATTAAATCCTAGTGATTTGAAAGCAATTAGAGCATATAATAAATCTAGATTATATCAAGGTGGTTATACAGACTTCCAATTAGATTGTAAGGGCTCTCAAGAAGAACCTAAGAAACAATGTTATTCTAAGTTCTTAAATTCAATTGCTAATGGATCTGGTGGAAGAGTTGATGGATTATCATTAAATACATTTAATGGTAATATAGATGAAGTCAGATCAAGACTATCATGGTAAGGAGGTAGAGGATAATGAAGGAAAGTTTATGGGGTTACTGGATAATTGTATTAGGTATTTCAATTATCGCTGTAATGATATTATTACAAAATTACTCAATAACTGATGAACAATCATTCTTCTTAGCAAAAGAAACCTTATCTTCTGCCATGAAAGAAGCTGTTGACTACGGTTATATGGCTGACTATCCTGAAGCTGTAACTGTTGAAAACCATACAAGTTCAACAAACTATGGTAAGTTAAAAGTAAACAGAGAAAAAGTTATTGAAAACTTTATAAGAAGATTTGCTGATACAGTAGATATCCAAAAATCATATAGAATTAATTTCTATACGGTTTCCGAGATACCTCCTGCTATGTCAGTAGAAGTATTAGCAAACACATCTGCATCAACATTTGGACAATGGGAAGCAGGTAATGATACTAATGTAATTACTTCAAGTAGATTTACTGGTATATTATTTACTACTACTCATTACAATCCTTGTTGGGATGAAAACAATGATGATCAATGTGACTAATAAATAAAAGATGCTTTAAATAAGCATCTTTTTATTTTATAATTATAATAGGTGGTATCATGAATAATAAAGTCGTAATCATTGGTTGTGGTAATGTAGGTATGGCTTATGCATACGCATTATTAAATCAAGGAAGTAGAGTAGATGAATTAGTCTTAATAGATGTTAATAAAGAAAAAACAATAGGAGAAGCTATGGATTTAAATCACGCTTTACCATATGTTCCTTTAAAAGTAGATATTAAAGCTGGAGATTATTCTGATTGCAATGGAGCTAGAATAGTTGTTATTGCAGCAGGAGCTAATCAAAAAGAAGGAGAAACTAGATTAGATTTATTAAATAAAAACTCTGTAATATTTAAAGATATTATTGGTAGTGTTATGGAAAGTGGATTTGATGGTATATTTGTTGTTGCTACTAATCCATTAGATGTAATGACATATCTTACATGGAAGTATTCTAAATTACCATCTTATAAGGTAATTGGATCAGGAACTACATTAGATACAGCAAGATTACAATACATGATAGGTGAGAAGACTAATGTTAATCCTAAGGATGTAGATGCTTATGTAGTAGGTGAACATGGTGATTCAGAATTTGTTCCTTGGTCATCTGCAGTTATAGCTCAACAAAATATTGATAATTATTTATCTCAAGAAGAGATGAATACTATAGCTGATGATGTTAAAAATTCAGCATATGAGATAATTAATAGAAAAGGTGCTACTTATTATGGAATAGGAGCATCATTACTAAAGATTACTAATGCTATATTAGAAGATGAGAATACTATATTATCAGTATCAAATTATGATCCTGACAATCAAATATTTATATCTACACCATGTATTATTAATAAAAATGGTATTCAAAAGCGTATATTCATTGAATTAAATGAAGAAGAGACTACTAAGATGCAACATAGTGTAGATGTAATAAAAGATGCTATAAACTCTATAAATGAATAAAAAGACCAGTTATAACAACTGATCTTTTATTATGCTTTCAAAAATAAAATGCTCAATTATGAGCATTATATTCTCTATGGTGCGGGTAAGAGGACTTGAACCTCCACGGAGTAATCCACTAGATCCTAAGTCTAGCGCGTCTGCCAATTTCGCCATACCCGCAAAAAAAAATGGTGGATCTTATAGGACTCGAACCTATGACCGCCCGGTTATGAGCCGGATGCTCTAACCAACTGAGCTAAAGATCCATGTCGCGTTGACTACTAAAATATATCACATATTGAAATATGTTGCAAGACTTTTTTGCATTTTATAAAGTACTGTGCTATAATATCAAACCATTAGAAAGAAAAGGGTTTGTTGTGCTATATTTTTTCTAATTAAATCTAGCGTATGAAAATTTGCAATTTTTCGAAATTGTGATATAATAATACGCAATTCAAGGGGGAAAGGGAATTATGAAAAGATTTAAGTTTATTGCAATCATCATGATCTTAGCTACATTCTTATTTGGTGGTATGTTCTCAGCTAAAGCTGATACTACAAATCCAAATACTTTCGTTACTCATAAGGATGACAGAGTAATACTTGATTATATCAAGTATAAAACTGTATCTGAACAAGATGACGATTATAGATTATATGCTAAGAAAGCATCAAACGGTACATTCGTATATTGTATAGATTTATCTAAACATTATGACGGTGGTCTTACATATACTAAAGCTGGTACTGTTGACGAAGGTATAGAATACATCTTAAAGCATAAACCAAATACTGGTGATGCTAACATGGATTTCTATATCACTCAAATGGCGATTTATTTCTATCAAGACTGGTTACATAATGATAACTACAACTTAGAAGAACCATTCAAGAAATTAATCAAAACTGGTGCAACTGTTGAAGGTACACATTTAGATGCAACAACAATCAAGGCATGTAAAGGTATCTACAACTTATGGTTAGACGCTGTACATTATAGAAATGGATATATTGCTCAAAATGGATATATCAATATTACATCAGACACAGTAACATTTACTGAAAAAGATGGTTATTTTGAATCTAGTAAGATTTACTTAAAATATGGTAACTTATCATCTGACTTTAGAAAGTCAATTAATGGAGCTACTCCAAACACTAGAATCTTAAGAGATACTACTGATGGTGGATGGGTAGTAAGAGTTCCAGTAACAGATATTCCTGAAGGAAAGAAAGTTACATTCACAATGACTTGGGCTGCTGACTGGGTTGATGAATCAGCACATTACTATTTTGCTGATAACAATCACCAAAGATTAGTATATGACCAAATTCAAAAAGAAACTAAAGAAGTATCTGCTAAGTTAACTTTAACTGTTAAGAATTTTATTGAAAATTATGAAGTTAAAATTAGCAAAACAGATGTTACTCAACAATATGAAATTCCAGGAGCTACTTTAGTTGTTAAAGATGCTAATGGTAATGAAGTTGAAAAATGGGTATCAACTAATGAAACTCATAAGTTTATATTAGCTGAAGGTGAATATAGTTTAACTGAAACTATAGCACCAGATGGATATAGATTAAGCACAACTACTATTTACTTCAAGTTAGACGCTAACGGTAAGTTATATGCTAAAGTAAATGGTAACTATGTATCAGTTGATAAAATTAATATGATTAACGAATTAAAAGATGTTACTTCAATAGCTAAGAAAGACGCAAGTACTGATAAGTATTTAGCTGGTGCTGTATTAGTTGTTAAAGATGCAAATGGAAATATCGTTCAAGAATTTACATCTAACGATTCAGTATATCAATTAATATTACAACCTGGTGATTATACATTAGAAGAAAAAACTGCACCAAGTGGTTATGTCTTAAGTAAAGAAGTTGTTTCATTTAGAGTATTAGTAAATGGAGCATTACAAGTTAAGAATAGTAATGGGGTTTATGAAGATAATGTTATGGTAGTATTCTACAATACACCTGAAAAGAAAGAAGTTGTTCCTGTACCAAGTACTGGTAACTCTGGAATGATCTTAACTATAGCAGGTATAACATTATTAATAGCTGGTGTGGTTTATGTTAGAAAAACTACAAAAGAATGCTAAGATAACCCTTAGTATTCTTTTCATATTTATAGGTATAGTCTTATTATCTTATAACTATTTAGGATCAATTAAGTCTAATCTATTTAATGAAAAAAATATAGAGTTATTAAGTCAACAAATTGAATTACCTGAAGAAATTCAAACTATTGACGAAGAAGAACCTGACATTACTACTCAAGTGAGTCCATCTCCAACTGCTTATATAGGTTGGTTAGAAGTTCCTGATGTTAATATTAAAAGAGGATTTACTGATTTTAATTCTCCAGATAATAAATTATCTAAGAATATATTATTAGTAACTGGTTCATCAATGCCTGATGTTCCAAATGGTAACTTAATATTAGCTGGTCATAATGGTAGATCAAAGGTATCATTCTTCAATGACTTATATAAACTAAATGATGGTGCTCATGCATTTGTTACCTATAATGGTAAGAAATATGATTACACATTAAAGAAAAGATATGATGTACCTAAAGTTGGTACAATTACAATAGAAAGAAATCCAAATGTTAATACATTAACATTGATTACCTGTCATAGAACAGATAATCATACTCAAGTAGTATTTATCTTTGAATTAGAAAATATTACTAAAGCATAAAAGGGGAAGTGGTTATAATGAAGGAATTATCATTATTACAAATATTTAAATATGCATTTAAAGCATTAATTAGTTCTGAAGTATTAATATTAATCATATTAGAATTAGCTGTATTATTATTATCTTATGCATTTAGTAAGATTATTAATAAGAAGTTTGTTAAGACAGTAGCAATAGCTGCAACTCTAGTAATAGCTACATTCTATGGATTAAACTATATTGATACATTACAATTATTTATGGATAATGTTACAACTAGAGTAATGGAATTTATATATTTTCCATCTACATTAGAATTCTTAGCAACTATGATAATATCATTTATAATAATGTTTGTTACATTATTTAATAAGAAAGAAAAGAAACTAGTTAAAGTAATTAATGTAGCTATTCCAATGACTATATCATTCTTATTCTTATGTATTATAGAATATATGAATGGTGCTGATATAGAATTTAATGAATTCTCAGTATTTACTGAACCTGTATTAATGAGTTTAAATGAATTAGCAATTGGATTATTCGTTGCATGGATTATATCATTATTAATATATAAGATAGATATTCATGTAATTAAGAAAGCAAATGTTAAAAAGATTGTTGAATCTAATGTATTAGAAGTAAATGAAATAAATATAGCTAACAAACAACAAGTAAATAATACATTAGTAACAGTTAATTTAAGTAATATATCTGAAGATGATGAAGATATAGAATTACCTAAATTAAAATCTGAAGCATAATAAAAAGGATGTTTAACATCCTTTTTTAATTGCCTACATATTGAGTAGTAGTTTGAGTTACAGTAGTTGGACTTTCTGTAATTGGTTCAGTTTCTTGAACTGTATTTGGAGTATCCTCAACTAATACTGCATGTACTACATTTCTTGTTTTATTTGAGAAACATGTAGATAATGTTAAGATCTTATCATTCTCAGTAACTGTTGTATCAAATGAGAATTGAGATCTAGATTGAATCATATTAATAAAGTTCTTGAAATCTTCTTTAGAGTAGAATTCATGTTGTAAGTAATCTGTTGTTTCTTCTATCTTATACATGGAGAAAATCTTCCATTTCATATTAGAATTCTTAGTATTGAATGTAATATAATTATTGGCTTCTTTTTGTAGATATGAATTACTAAACATATTAGTTATTTGACCAAACATAATTCCACCTTTTATATTATGTCCATATATAATTGTATTTTGATCTAATACATTTGAATCATTTCTATGATCCATGAATATCCAACCCATTGAGTTTTTCTTTTGTTTAAAATCTCTTGATAAGTAGTAATCATTATCATTTGCTTGAACTACTGGATAATCTATTCTAGTATTATTAACTTTTATCCATCCAACTGTATCAGGATTAATCTTAATTAAATCATCAAATACTCTAGAATAATTAGTATAGTATGTACCAGCATGATTATTTGTTTGTCCTGTTCCAGTTCCACCTATAACTTCTACAGGTTCTTCTGGATCTTGTTCAGATGTATATTGATTGATAATATCATTTATTTCAACCATTTGATCATCTACTTTATTAGTATCGACATATTCACGATATGAATTAACACCAAATATACCTAATAATATAATTATTACTAATAATATAATAGCTGAGAATAATTTAAGATTATATTCTTTAATAAAATTAATCTTAGTATAATCAGTAGAGTATTTAATCTTAAACTTAATATTATGATCGAATATATACCT